>NZ_JAUSBZ010000057.1 GCF_030651755.1 Phenylobacterium sp.
GGTGTTCAAGCATTCGGCCCGGACCTTGCCGTTGAAGGACTCCGCAAAGGCGTTGTCCGTCGGCTTGCCAGGGCGGCTGAAGTCCAGGATGACGCCCCGCTGGTAGGCCCAGAGATCAAGGTCGCGGGAGACAAATTCGGGGCCATTGTCGACGCGGATGACCCGTGGATAGCCGACCGCTTTGCCGGCCAGTTCGAGCGTCTGGACGACGTCGCAGGCCTTGTAGGCAAAGCGGGGATCCAGCGCCGGCGAACACCGACTGAAGGTGTCTATTATCGCCAGGATGCGTATCTTACGCCCGTCGAAGAGCTGGTGTGCGCCGTCGACAACTTCACCCGCGAGGCCCTGGCGCTGATCGTGGACACCTCGATCGGCGGCCATCGCATGGCACGCTGCCTGATCGCCCGGCATGGAATGCCACCCACCATCGTCAGCAACAACGGCACGGAAATGACAAGCCGTGCGATGTTGGAATGGACCAACCGCACCGGGACCGGCTGGCACTACATCGCGCCGAGCAAACCACAGCAGAATGGCTTCGTGGAGAGCTTCAACGGCAAGCTGCACGACGAGGGCCTGAACGAGAAGGTCTTCGCGCACCCAGCGAACGCCCGGGCCGTAATCGAGCGCTGGCGGCGCGATTACAACAAATCTGCGGCCCCACTCAGCGCATAGCGGCCCAATGCCGGAAGCAGTGCGGCTGAACCCCGCGGCCGGTCGGCTGCGCAACCTCAAAGGTTATGGCGCCCGGCCGCCACCGCCAGCGCTGCAGATCAACTATCAAACCCCTGGGCTCCCACAACGATCGAGGGACCGGAGGGGGCAGGTCACCTGACCAGGCAACTTGCCACCAACGGAAGGGGTGGACCGTCTCCCTGCTATCGCTCGGAAACGGCCCACTGTTGGCTTAGAACCGGTACTGGAATTCTATCCCATAGGTCCGAGGAAAGTTCGGCTTCAATGTGGTACGCTGGATTCCGCTGGCCGAGGGGGCTCCGGTTCGGAAGTCCTGATAGGCCAACTCATCAAAGGCGTTCTTGACGTAGCCGATCACCGTGTAGCGATCGTCGGCGTCCTTCCAAAGCGCCCGGAAGTCGACGACTTCGTTCGATGGCGAGCGGAAGCCCGGCTGAGCAAAAACGACGGCCTGTTGCTCGTCGGTGAAGGTGTAGGTGGCCCCAAGTACGAGATCGCCCTCAGCCAACTCGACTGTATAATTCAGTCCTAGGTTGAGTTTGTTCTCCGGAGTTATGGGAAGCCTGTTCCCAACGAGGGTCTGGAGCCTGCTTCCGTCCGGCAACACGACGCCCGTAGGTCGCGCGCCCGCCTGCAGAGCCTTCGGGTCGGCTGTATCGACGAAGCAGCAGCCGCTCTTAATCTCGGTATTGAGGTACGAATAGCTCGCGAAAATCTGAAGATGATCGATCGGAGCCCACTGGGCCTCCATCTCAAGGCCCCAACTCACAGCGTCCAGATTCACGAACTGACTGCCCGTTAAGCCCGCCGCGGGGTCAAGAACCACGGTCAGCGGCGCCTGAAAACCCTGATAGTCCGCGTAGAACAGCGCAGAATTCAGTTGGAAGCGCCGCCCCACATTTTTCTTCAGCCCGAGCTCGAAGTTGTCAACATATTCGGGATCAGCATAGGGGATCGGAGCGAGGCCGCTCGAGGCCTGCCAACCACCCGACTTATAGCCGCGGCTGTAACGGGCGTAGGCGTTGGTGTCGCTGTCCGGCTGCCATTGCAGACCCAAGGTCCCGGTCCAGGCGTCGTAGTCGCCCGACAGGTCACGCGTCAGACCACCGCCTGAGAGCTCACGTACATTGGCGTACAACGGGTTGGCCAGGCAGGACGCGATGGTTGGGCCGCCGCATATGGCAAAGGTTGTCAAATCCACCGCGATCCCTTGTCCGACGGCGGCTGGTATCCCCGCGGCGGCCAAGATTGTTGTCGTGGTGTTGGTGCGCGACACGTAGCGAGCCGAGTCTGTACCCGACTTCTCATCGACCGTGTACCGGATGCCACCCGTAAACGTGATGGTATCGGTGATATCATAGTCGACCTGAAGAAAGGCCGCGTAAGAATCCACCTCAAGCGTACCGTCTACGAAGAGATAGTTCCCCATCGGGTTCGGTGCCGCCGGGCCACTGGTCGCCAGATTGATCGGGTTCTGAACGGCCGGATCGTTAAGGACCCGCTGGCCCTGGGGTTGCGCGTAGGTTTGATGATACTGGTACAGACCGGCGATCCAGCGCAGTGGCCCGCCCGTGTTCGATGACAGGTTGATCTCGTTGGAGTACCATTTTTGGTCCTCGCGGTAGAAGAACCTCTGGTCTGGCGACACGCCCGTAGCGGTGTAGGCGCCGAAAGGCGTCGCGGTCGGCACGCTGAATAGGCCGGTGCGCGATGAACGATCCTCGTCCCCAGCCGTGTCGTAGAGATAGGATTGGTAGCCGGCCAGATACTTGAGGGTCATGCCGCCAAGATCCCAGGTAAGGTCTAAGTGCAATCGCTCATGATTACTGAGCTTACCTTCACTCGTCTGGTTGGTGCTGATCTTGTAGGGGTCGGTCATCGCCGGATTAGTTCCTGCGAAGCCGAAGGTCGGATTGTAGTAGAGGCCAGCATTGCCGAGACCGGTCGGAGACGTGGTGTCGTAGCGGCTCGTGATCGACTCGTGGACGTTGCCAACGCCGAAGCTGTCATCCCAGTCGAATTTCGTATAGCGCAGGCGGGCCGTGATGTTCTCGCCAAGATCGGCTTCCAGCTGGGCCTCGACTATGTACCGTTTAACAGCGCTGGAATCGCCGGCAGGCCCGAGGTTCTCGAAGAAGCCTTCCTCTCGGCGCTCCAGAGAGCCCCCGAGAAGGAAGCGTAGGCCATCCGTGATCGGTCCACGAACCAAGGCGTCGGTTCGCCAGGTGCCGTAGTTCCCAAGAACGGCACGGACCTCACCGTTGAAATCCTCCGTTGGACGCTTGGCGATGATGTTCAGCGCCCCGCCGATGGAATTACGTCCGTACAGCGTGCCTTGCGGTCCACGCAGAATCTCCGTGCGTTCGATAAACAGTGACGGCGTGGCTGCATCAGCCATGGAGTTTGAGAATATTCCGTCGGAGTACAGCGCTACGGAAGGATCGGTTCCGATAGCATTGGTCAGGCGACCAAAGCCTCGGATCGAGAGGCGGTCGTTGTTGGTATAAGTGACGCTCGGCGATACACGCGCCAAATCCTCGACGTTGGCTACCCCAAGCACGTCGCGCCGCTCACTTGTATAGGCCGTCACGGCCACGGGCACATCCTGAAGGCGCTGATCGCGCCTTTCAGCCGTCACCACCAGCTCTTCAATGGTGAAGCCGGTGTCTTGCGCCCAACCAGGCGAGGCCGCAGCCAGAGCGAGCGCGGATGCGCCGCTCGCGAAGGCGAATCGTAGATTCTTGCAATTTTTCATGTTTCCCCCCTCAGTCGCTAGGCATTATTGCCTCTATGCTGACGGTAATGGCCATTACCATAACGCCGTTCACGCCTGAGGCAATGCCCCTCCCTCGGGTCGCGCGACCAGCCACTGGTCGGTGCTTAAAATAAGTCCGAAGTCGCTCGTGAAAAATATCAACGCCTTGATTTGACGGTCAATCCCGGCGATTTCAGATATTCGTTTTCGCAAGTTTTGGGGATTGGGTGCGCAAAAGCTTGCGAATTGCGCGGGCCGATCGGTTTGTTGTATCTCCGCTTTTCGACCTGTGATTCACTGATCGGGTGGTGATTTGGGGTGCGCCCGTTGCGTCCGAAACCGCCGCGGTTCGCCCGATGCAGTTCGCCGGCGCCCTGGTCGACCTGCCACAGTCCACCGGACAAGCGTTGCCGGAGATCGGGCCAGACAGCCCCTGCTATCTCCAGTTCTCGTCCGGCAGCACGCGCTTTCCCACCGGCGCCTTTGTCCGCCGTCCGCTGCTCTGGCTCGACCTTATGGGCAAGAACGGTACGACCATCTCCTACAGCCCCACCTTCGGCTACGAGCTCTGCGCGCGGCGGGCCGAGAACGCCAGCCTCGAAGGCTATGACCTGTCGCGCTGGCGGATCGCCGGCCTCGGCGGCGACATGGTCCGCACCAAGCCCCTGCGGGACTTCGCCGCGCGCTTCGCGGCGGCGGGCTTCGACCCCCAGGCTTTCGTGGCCAGCTATGGCATGGCCGAGGCGACGCTGGCCCTGACCATGGCGCCCCTGGGCAAGGGCCTGGTCACCGAGCGACTGGATGTGCACCGCCTGGAGCGCGACGGCGTGGCGGCCTCAGGCGCGCCCTCGCCCCGCGTCCGGGAGTTCGCCCGCTGCGGGCCGCCCCTGCCGGGGCACGAGCTTCAGGTCCGCGGCGAGCGGGGCGAGATCCTGCCGGAGCGCCGGACCGGTCGGGTCTTCGCCCGCGGCCCCAGCCTGATGAGCGGCTACTTCCAGGACCCCGACGCCACCGCCCGCGTCCTGGGCGCCGAGGGTTGGCTCGACACCGGCGACCTCGGCTATCTGTCGGAGGGCGAGATCGTCCTGACCGGGCGCAGCAAGGACCTGATCATCCTCAATGGCCGCAATATCTGGCCGCAGGACCTGGAATGGACCGCTGAGGCCGAGATCGCCGGCCTGCGCAGCGGCGATGTCGCCGCCTTCTCCGTTCCCGCCGAGGGCGAGGAGGCGGTGATCGTCCTGGTCCAGACCCGCAGCAGCGACGCTGAAACGCGCCAGAAGCTGGCCGTCGAGGTCACCGACCTGCTCCGCCAGCGCCACGGCGTGGAGGCCCAGGTGAACCTTGTCGGCGGGCACGCCCTGCCCCAGACCTCGTCGGGCAAGCTCAGCCGTTCGCGGGCCAAGGCTGAGTATCTCGCCGGGCTGGCCGAAGCCGAGCCGGCCTAGGGTGTCACGGGGTCTCGTCACGGTCACCGGCGCGACGGGGTTCCTCGGCCGCTATCTCGTGCCCGCGCTCGCGGCCGACGGCTGGCGCATACGGGTGCTGGCCCGCCGCGACGTTATCCACCCCCTGTGGCGCGGCCTGGAGGTCGAGGTCGTGCCCGGCGATCTGGGAGATGATCGCGCCCTGGACAGGGCCTGCGCCGGCGCCGACGTCGTCATTCATGGGGCTGGCCTGATCAAGGCGCGCAGCCGGGCCGCCTTCTTCATCGTCAATGAGCAAGGCGCCCGCCGGGTGGCTGAGCGCGCCGAGGGCGCGGTGCTGCTGATCTCCAGCCTGGCCGCGCGGGAGCCCGGACTTTCGGACTACGCCGCCAGCAAGCGGGCCGGCGAGACGGCGGCGCACGCAGTGCTGGGCGAGCGCCTGACCATCGTGCGCCCCCCGGCCCTTTACGGCCCCGGCGACGCCGAGACCCTGCCCCTCTTCCAGCTGGCCGCCGCAAGTCCGATCCTGCCGCTTCTCGATCCGAAGGCGCGGATGGCCATGATGCATGTCGAGGACGCGGCGCGGCAGATCGCCGCCCTGACGGGACAGCCGGGCGGCCAGACGCTCAGCCTGTCCGATCCTCGCCCCCAGGGCTATGGCTGGCGCGAGGTGTTCCAGACGGCGGCGGACGCCTTTGGCCGCAGGCCCCGCTTCCAGCGGATCCCCAACGCCGCCCTGGGCGTCGTCGCCGTGATGGGCGCGGCGCGGGGCGGTCGATCGGCCCCCATGCTGACCTTCGGCAAGCTGCGAGAGTTGACGCACCTGGACTGGTCGGTGGCGCCGGGCGAGCAGATTTCCGGACTTCCGCCGGCCCGCTTTAATCTCGCCGACGGGTTCCTACATACGGTTCAGGGGTATGCGGCCTCCGGCGTCAGGTTTCGCAAACCGCCGCTACAGCAGGCGATCAGGTGCTGACGCCCGCGTCATATTGCGCCAAAGATGCGGCGTTAACGGACGATCGTTCTAGGGGGCGAGTCGGTCTCTATGCAACTGGTGACAGATCCCACCGTGCTTGAGGTGGCGAAGGCCGCTGAGGCCGTGCTGGAGCGCGAGGTCCTTGTGACCGCGTCATCCGACATCTCGCGCGACCTCGCCGTGGACTCCCTGGCCCTCATGAACATCGTGATGGAGCTCGAAGATCGCTTCGACATCTCCATCCCCATCGACCGCCTGAGCGAAGTCCAGACCGTGGGCGATCTCGCGGCGCTTATCGACAACATCCGGAACAAGGTTTGAGCATGGCTCTGCTCGATAGGCACGCGGCGTCCAGAGACGCCTATAAGGCGCTTCGCGATACGGCGGCCGATCCGTTCGGGGTCCGGTTCGATGCGGTCATCTCCCCCACGGAGGGCGTCGTCGACGGCCGTCCGACCATTCTGCTCGGCACCAACAACTATCTGGGCCTGACCTTTGACGAGGCCTGTGTCGAGGAGTCGGTCCGCGCAGTGCGCGAGCGGGGCACCGGCACTACGGGGTCGCGCATCGCCAATGGCAGCTATGAGGGCCATGTGGAGCTGGAGCGCGCCCTGGAAGCCTTCTATGGCCGCCAGCACGCCATGGTGTTCACCACGGGCTATCAGGCCAATCTGGGCGTGCTCTCGACCCTGGTCGGTCGGGGCGACCACCTGCTTCTGGACGCCGACAGCCACGCCAGCATCTATGACGGCTCGCGCCTGGGCCACGCCGAGGTCACCCGCTTCCGCCACAACGATCCCGAGGATCTCTACAAGCGCCTGCGTCGCCTCAAGGACGCGCCCGGCGAGAAGCTCATCGTCGTCGAGGGCATCTACTCGATGGTCGGCGACGTGGCGCCCCTGCGGGAGATCGCGGCGGTGAAGCGCGAGATGGGCGCCTATCTGCTGGTGGATGAGGCCCATTCCATGGGCGTCCTGGGGGCGACCGGCCGCGGTCTGGCCGAGGAGGTGGCGGCCGAGGCCGATGTGGACGTCATCGTCGGCACCTTCTCCAAGAGCCTGGGCTCGGTGGGCGGCTTCTGTGTCTCGGACATGGATGATTTCGATGTCATGCGCATCGTCTGCCGCCCCTACATGTTCACCGCCTCCCTGCCGCCGGCGGTGATCGCCTCGACCCTGGGCGCCCTGCGCCGGATCCAGGAGGCGCCGGAACTGTGCCACCGGCTGCACGCCAACGCCCAGCACCTCTATGACGGGCTCACCGCCCTGGGGCTGGCGACGGGGCCGACCTGCAGCCCGATCGTGGCCGTCACCATGCCGGACCAGGCGGTGGCCGCCGCCATGTGGAACCTGCTGCTGCAGAACGGGGTCTATCTCAATCTCGCCCTGCCCCCGGCGACCCCGGACAACCGCCCCCTGCTCCGCTCGAGCGTCAGCGCGGCCCACAGCATCGAACAGCTGGACCAGGTCATCGCGGTGATGGGCAAGGTGGCGCGCGAACTCGGCGTGCTGGCGACCGAACCCAAGCGTGCCCGCGGCTGAAGGTCGGGTCGGTCGGCGCCCTCAGGCGCGGTCGCGGCCGGCGGTCTGCGCGCGACGGGCCTTCCACAGCCGCCAGAACACCCCGGGCGAGGCCAGGATGGGGTGCTTCTCCCGCCACGGCGTGAGCGGCACGCGCAGGCCGGTGTGCCGCTCGATCTTCCAGGCGGCGTAGCGGGCCGCCCCCTCGAAGGTGAAGGCCGCCTTGGCGAGACGGGCCAGGTTGAGCGGCTTGCCAAGCGCGCGCCTAAGTCGCCAGGCCGCCAGGATGCGCCCCCGCTCATGGTCGTCCAACACGGGCCGCACCGTCCCATCACCCGGCGTCTCCTCGAACGCCAGGCCCTGCGCCCGCCAGGCCGCCAGCAGCAGCCGCTCGTAGCGGCCGGGATCGACGCCCAGGATATCGTTCTCCCGCCCGCGGGCCTCGACGCGGAACTCCGCCGCATAGGTCTGGCGAAATAGGGCCCGCCAGTAGTCCAGGGCAGGGCCTTCCGATGGACCGAGGGCGGCGGCGAACCGGGCCGCGGCGCAGGCGGCCTCGGAGACGGCCCGGGAGATGTCCCGAAGGGTGTCCGCATCCGACGCCCAGACCAGGGCCGAGGGCTGGACGAAGCGCGTCCAGATGGTCGTGTCGATCCGCCGTCCCGTGACCGCCGAGCGGAACTGGGCCAGGGTCATGGTCGCCACCTTGGCCCGCAGGATACGGCCGTCGAGCTCCAGCTCGTGGTAGCTGACATCGGGCCAGAGAACCCGGCCCGCCAGGCCGCGCCAACCCGGGCGCGGGCCATGGGTAAGGACGTAGAAGTCCACCACGCCGTCCAGATCGCCTGTGCGCAGGACCGATCCGTAGAACAGAACCGCGGCGACGCCCTCGATGCGACTGGCCAGCGCCTGCGCCATGGCGCGCCCCGGCGGTGGGGCGGCCCGCGCCAGGTCTTCGCCGACCAGGGTCTGCAGAGCCTCCATCACGGGACCAGGAATCGCACAGGCGCGCCCAGGCCGATCGCGATCTCGCCGCCGGGGAACACCTCGCCGTCAACGACCACGGGCGCCGGGCTGGAAACCACAACGCGCTCGGCCAGGCTCCGACGGTAACCTTGGCGTCGCAGCCAGGTCTCAGCGCGACCCATCAGCACGGCCGGCAGGGCCAGCGCCAGTCGCCTGGGGGGGGGCGGCGACGTCCAAGACTTTCATCCCATCCTGCGGGGGACCGAAGGGGCGAAGCCCGAGGGGCAGGCGCTTGAGCGACGTGGCCAGCACGACGAAGCGCGGGGCGAGCGTCGTCTCGCGCCCATCGATGGACAGGCTCGCGCGCACCCCCTGGCGCCAGCCGTCGCCGTCCTGGCCAAACAGTGCGCCAAAGGCTGCGCCGACGACCGTCAAGGCCACCGCCAGGCTGTGGAAGGCCCCCATGCGGTGGACGGACTGCGACATCTGGGTGGCGCGAACGAAGGCGCCGAGGCCAAAGATGAACCCCGCGAGATCCGCCTGCTCATCGCCAGCCCAGCCCAGGGCCAGGGGACGCCGTGTCTTCAGGTTCAGCGGGCCACGGGTGATCCGCGCCAGAGTTGCGTCCAGGGTCCAGCCGGGCCGGATCCCGAGGTCGAGGGCCAGTACGTTGGTCTTGCCAGAGGGCAAGACGGCCAGAATTGGCGTTGAGGCGCCGAGCCTGATTAAAAGATCGGACGGTTCCGTCTGATCGCATCAGTCTCTAGCGCTGATAGCGCATGGAGATGGGGACCTGGGTGGTGCCTGGTCCGGCGCGGAACCGCACGCTCTCAAAGGACGGAAGGCCGACGCGGGTCGGCGCATTGTTGGAAAACCCGAACCCCTCCGCCGGCATGCCGATGATCGTCCGGTTGAAGTCATGATCGCTGTTGACGTCGTGATAGATGGCGATGGCGTAGTAGGCCGGCTCGGGAACCCAGAAACAGACCTCGGTCATCCGCGGCGTCGCCTTCACCCGTGCGCGCAGCAGCTTGCCCTTGGGCGCCAGGAACCGGCGGGGGTTGTCGGGATAGAGGGTGACCGCCACCTCCCCCTTGATCGGGCTCACGCCGGTGACCGCCACCGAGACCTTGTGCGGCCCTTCACGGCCCACGCATTGGTCGGCCGCCAGGCTGGGCGCAGCGACCCCGAGCGACACGACGAAGGCAAGGCCCGCAAGGGCTGTTCGGACTTTCATGGGCTGTGACGACCCCCTATGTTTGCGCCGACGGCGGATGGCGCCCGATCAGCAGGGTGCTTCATGAGCAATGCGACCGCGGTAAACTTTGGCTATCCCCACTCGATGGTGGGTGAGACTGACCATTGGCTGTTGCTGGTGCGCCCCAAGCAGCCTACATTTGGGTCTCTCGTCCTTGTGTGCAAGGAGCCCGTCCAGGCATTTTCAGATCTGAGCGGCCAGGCCTTTGAAGATCTGCAGGTGGCGGTCCGCGGGATTGAGCGTCTTCTGCGCCAGACTGTGGACTACGCCAAGATCAACTATCTGATGCTCATGATGGTCGATCCCGATGTACATTTCCACGTGATTCCCCGGTACGAGGGCGTGCGTGAACACGCGGGCGAGACCTTCGCCGACGCCGGCTGGCCGGGCCAGCCCAACCTGGCGTCGGCCGTGGCGCTCAGTCCCGAAGGTCTTGCGGCGCTGGCCGAGGCCTGGCGGCGCGAGTGGCGCGCGGCGTGACCACGGCTCTGACGCCCAAGCCCACCTTTACGTTCGGTCTGCCCCTGCTCGACCGCTACGTCCTGCGGCTGACGGCAGGCCCGATGCTGGGCTGCCTGGCCGTGACCCTGATCGCCCTCCTGCTCGAACGGGCGCTGCGCCTTCTCGACCTGCTGGCCCAGAGCAGCGATCGTTTCGGCTTCGTGGTGCAGCTGACCGGCCAGCTGGTGCCTCACTATTTTGGCCTCGCCCTGCCGGTGGCCTTCTTCGTCGCGCTGTTCATTGTCATCACGCGGCTGAGCGACGGGTCGGAGATCGACGCCCTGCTGGCCAGCGGCGTGTCCCTCCCCCGGCTAGCCACCCCCTTCATCTGCCTGGGCCTGGCGCTCACCTTGGTCAGCCTGATCGTGTTCGGCTACATGCAGCCCTACAGCCGCTACGCCTATCGGGCGGTGATGCACGCGGCGGCCAACGCCGGCTGGAACGGCGAACTGCAGGCGGGCGCCTTCGTCACCGAGGATCGTCTGATCATGACCGCCGACCGGGCTGACCCCCAGGGTCAGCGGCTGGAGGGGCTGTTCATACGCCGGCTGACGCCGACCGGCCGCGAAGAGGTGATCACCGCCACCACGGCCGACCTGCAGGTGTCCCAGGACCGGTTGAATGTGACCCTCAACCTCCAGAACGGCCGGCGCATCCTGGAGGGGACGGACGGGGTCTATGACATCCTGGATTTCGACAGTTTCAGCACCACCGCCCCCCTGGCCGGCGCCACCGAACTGCTCCGCGCCCGCGGCGGCGATGAACGCGAACTGACCCTGGGCGAGCTGGCCCGCCTGGCGGGGTCCGGCGACAGCGTCCTGCCCCGCAGCACCCTGCTGTCGGAGCTCTACGGCCGGCTGGCGCGGGCCGCCTTCCTGCCCTTCCTGCCGCTGATCGCCTTTCCCCTCGGCCTGGCGACCAAGCGGGGACGGCGCACGCCGGGCCTGGTCTTCGCCGGCATTCTGCTGCTGGCCTTCCAGCACGCCCTGCAGCTTGGCCAGTCCCTGGCCGAAAGCGGGGTCGTCCCGGCCTTCTTCGGGATCTGGACGCCCTTCGCTCTGTTCACCGGGTTTGGCGTCTGGATGTTCCTGGGCAGCCGGAACAGGCCCGGCGAGACGCCCATCAGCCGGTTGATCGGCACGGCCGGGGACAGGATCACCCGGGCGATGGCGGCGCGGGATGCGCGGGTCCAGGCCTCGTGAAGCTCTACGCCTACATCCTGTCGATCGTCGGCACGCGCATCCTGGCCGCCGCCGCCATCCTGCTGGGCATCCTGCAGGTGCTGGAATTGCTCGACGCCACCCCGGAGATCCTTGAGCGCGGCCTGGGGCTGGGCGGCGTCGCCTAGCTTGAATCACAGACCACGACGAAGCGGAATCCCCGCTCACGCCTTTTCCAAACAGCCTCTCAGAGCCGAATGCAATTTCGCGAACCGTGAGGCGCGGATAGACCATTGCACACCTGCCAAAAAAAAGGGCGGCACGGCCGGTCTTCCGCGCCGCCTAAGCTGCCCTGGGCCCCGGGAGGTAGGCTGGAGCTTTGGGCAGGATGGGGCCGCAGTGCGTGCTCTCAGAGACGAAAAGCCGAATACCGTGCGAGCCTCATCGGCTGATGGCTGGTACACGTCATTCTCGTAAGTCGCAATACGATAAATGACCTCATGATGAGGATCAGCACTGAGAGTTTTGGTCGGTTGTTGAAATGGCCAAAACGAAGCGTGAGTGTTTGGTGGCGTGGTCGTCCGGCCCCTGGGGCGAAACCCTGCAGGTCGAGCCATCTTGCAAACCACCCTCTCTTTGAAGGCCCCTCGCAGGCGTTCGTCCCGGCAAGCCGGCATACCCCCATATATGGCAAGTTGGCCCGTCGCGACCGGCGGTGAGCACGGGACCCGCGGAGGGCGGCCAAGCTCACCATGTCATTTAATACATAGTAGTTTCGGGCTAACAGATATATATTTTGCGATCGTACACGATGGGTGATCGCCAAGCGACCGCGCTTGGACCAGACAGCAAGAAGCGGCGGCCATCCGTCAATGCTGCGCGCGCACAAGCGCAGGCGCGGCGAGGACGCTTCCCTGAAACGACGCGGGCTTGGATAAAGATGATGAAGAAGCCCATATCCGCTGACTCCCACATTACCGAGCCGCAACATTGCTACGTCGACTACATCGATCCGAAGTTTCGTGATCGAGCACCGCGGATGGAGCGGCTCGACAAGATCGGCGATGCCTTTGTTATCGAAGGACTAGCCTCGCCGATGCCAACGGGGCCGGTCGTCGCCGCCGGCAAAGACCCACTGCAGATCACGGCGCGCGGCGCATTCGCGGCTGCCAGAATGGCTGGGTGGCGTTCAGGATGAAGGACATGTGCAATGCCCGGCGACTGATGTGGGCGAACGATTTCCCGTGTTCCGATTCAACCTGCCCCTTGTCGCAGACCATGCTCGAAGAGCACACCAAGGGCTTGGGCGAGCAGGAATGGAACTGGATCTGCCACGACAACGTGGCGGAACCATACAGGAGCGCCTTCTGATAACTACGTAATCTAAACGTGGCCGTTCTAGCCAAGTTGGAAACTGATCGCGTCTCTTCAAACAATGGAGTTTTTGTAATGGCTGACGCCGCAGATCAGACTATCGAGGCCTTTCGTCAGGACGTGCGGGCCTGGGTCGAAGTCAACGTCCCTTCGGACTTGAAGGGTCTGAGCAATCCGACCGGGCTTGAAGAGCGTCTGCAGCCGACCGAGGAACAGGTCGCCTGGCGCAAGGCGGTCGGCGGAAAGGGTTGGGGGACGCCGACGTGGCCTGCCGAATACGGCGGTGCGGGGCTTTCTTCGGCCCACGCCCGAGTTATCCACCAGGAATTTTCGCGCGCTGGAGCCTACAACCCGATCGGGGGAATGGGCGTCATGATGTTCGGACCGACCTTGCTCGAGTACGGCACTGAAGAACAGAAGCTGGAGCACATTCCGCCGATCTGCCGCGGCGAAGTTCAGTGGTGCCAAGGCTACTCCGAGCCCGGGGCCGGCTCTGATCTGGCCTCCCTGCAGACGCGATGCGAGGACATGGGCGACCACTATCGGATCAACGGCCAGAAGATTTGGACATCGGGTGCCCAATGGGCTGACTGGTGCTTCTGTCTTGTTCGAAGCGATCCCACGAAGAAGCATGAAGGCATCTCCTTCGTGCTCTTCACCATGCGCCAGCCAGGCGTCGAAGTGCGGCCGATCAAGCTGATCGCCGGCAGCTCGCCGTTTTGCGAAACCTTTCTGACGGACGCGCGCGCCGAGAAGAAGGATCTGGTGGGTCCCCTGAACGCCGGCTGGACAATCGGAAAGCGGCTCCTGCAGCACGAGCGCTCCAGCATTTCGAGTATGGGAAACGCCCTCGGCGGCACTGCGGCCCTTCCAGATCTCGCCAAGGCCTATGTCGGCGTCGACGCGCACGGTCGCCTGGCCGACAGCGACCTGCGGACCCGGATCGTTTCAAACGAGATGGACGGGCGCGCCTTCCAGCAGACGGCGATGCGGGCGATGGCGGAAGCCAAGGGCAACGCCGGCCCGTCGGCGGCGACCTCGATCATGAAGAACGCCGGCACCCGCTGGACTCAGGACCGGGCCGAACTGACGCTCGAGATCATGGGTCACCAGGGCCTAGGCTGGGCGGGCGAGGATTTCACCCCCGCGGAGCTGGACGCCGTGCGCGGCTGGCTGGGCGGTAAGGCTAGCACGATCTATGGCGGCAGCCAGGAAGTGCAGAATAACATCATCTCCAAGCGGATCCTGGGGTTGCCCGATCTGTCCGCAGTCAACTGAGCGAGTGAGCGTGGCAGAATCCGCGAGCGGCGAGCAGAGGCTTAAGCGTCAGCTGCGGTTGGACAATTTTTCAGCGTCGATTTCTTCCGCCGCGATGCGGTCCACGACCATGACCAAAGGGAGGCCGCGATGCTGAGTTGGCAAGTTGGGGCGGTGAAGATCACCCGGATCGTGGAACTCCAGATTCCGATCCCATACAATCGAGCCGCCCCCTTTCTGGCTGAAGCGACGCCCGAGGCGTTGCGAGCC
>NZ_JAUSBZ010000010.1 GCF_030651755.1 Phenylobacterium sp.
ATGGCCGCGCCGCGGGGTGACGACGGCGGCCGGGCTGCGCCCTTGGCCTGGGGCAGGATCGTCTCGCGCATGAACCACACCACGCCGAGGGCCGAGGCCAGCCCAAAGGCGGCGGCCACATAGAGCGGGATCTGAAAGCCCGCGGGGCCAAGCTCAGGACGGGCCAGCAGCCCCCCCAGGGCGGGTCCCACGATGAAGCCCATGGAGAAGGCCGAACCCATGACGCCCATGCGCCCGGCGCGCTGGTGGGCTGGGGTGATATCGGCCAGGTAGCCCTGCAGGGTCGAGATATTGCCCGACATGAAGCCGCCGACGAGACGGACGGCCAGCGCCGTCCAGATCCCCGGCGCCAGGGCCAGGGCCACATAGGCCAGGGCCCCGCCGACGGTGGTGAAGATCAACACCGGCCGCCGTCCAATGCGGTCTGACAGCTTCCCCCAGAAGGGCTCGCCCAGGAACTGGCCCACCGAGAAGGCCGAGAACATCAGGGTGATCTGCCAGGCCGGCGCGTCAAAGGCCTGGCCGAAGAAGGGCAGTAGCGGAATGACCAGGCCAAAGCCCGCCATGTTCAGGAAGATGACCGACAGAAGGACGATCAGCGCCCTGGGATCATCCTTGGGCGCCTCAGGAGTCACGGCCGACTGCTCTCGACGACAGCCTCATCCTCCGTTTGAGGCTTCAGGCTCGGCGCCCGCCGGCTGGCGGCCAGGGCCAGCCAGATGGCCGGGGCCAGCATCAAGGCGGCGATGAAGAAGGGGCCGTGGATCGAGATGCCCGCGAAGGCCAGCCCCGCGCACAGGGGGCCGATCACCCGGGCGAGGGCGCCCATGGCGTTGTTCAGCCCCAGGATCTGCCCGGTGCGGGTCGGGTCGGCGGTCCGCGAGATCAGCGCGCTGACATTGGGAAAGGCCACCGACTGGCCCACCGCCATGGCGCACATCAGGGCGATGACCACCGCGCCGTTCGGCGCGAAGGGTTGGGCCAGCGCGCTGACCAGGGTCAGGACCATGCCGACCGCCAGCATCGGTCCCTCCCCGTAGCGCTCGGACAATCGACCGGTGACGAACATCTGGGTGGTGGCCGCGCAGACGCCGACAAAGGCGAAGCAGACGCCGATTTCTCGGGGACCCCAGTCGAAGCGGGCCTGGGTCCAGAGACCGAATATGGATTCCACGCCCGTAAAGGCGAAGCCGACCATGAAGGTCAGCAGCATCAGCCGCCCGACCACCGGGTGGCGCACCGCCTCGCCGATGGCCGACCAGCGGCTGGGTTGATGTTCGAAGACCTCTTCCCGGGCGCGGCTCTCGCGGATGAAGACGAGGATGGACAGGGCGGAGGCCGCCGCCAGGCCTGAGGCGATGAGCAACGGCAGGCGGAAGCCGAGCGGGCCCGCTTCAGGATGGGCGAAGATGCCGCCCACCGATGGGCCGACGATCAGGCCGATGTTCCAGGCGGCGCCCATGTGGGACATCCGCCGCGTCCGCTTCTCCGGCGGAGTCACGTCGGCGATATAGCCTTGGATGACAGAACCATTGCCGCTGGCCAATCCGCCCAGAAAGCGCACGGCCAGGGCGATCCAGACATTGGGTGCGAACGCCAGCGCCAGGTAGCAGAGGCAGTTGCCGGCGATGGTGCTGATCAGGATCGGCTTGCGGCCATAGCGGTCCGAAAGCCGGCCCCAGAAGGGTTCGCCGAAAAAGGCGCCGGCCGAATAGGCCGAGAAGATCAGGGCGATCTGCCAGGCCGGGGCGTCGAAGGACTTGGCGTAGAAGGGCAACAACGGGACGATGATCCCGAAGCCCAGCATATTGATGAAGATGACGGCGATCAGCGACGGCGCAGCCATAGCGGACGGAGTCGCCGCGCCAGGCGCAGTCTTCGACATGGGCCGGTGTTAGGCGCAGGCTCGAAATCCGGCAAGGGCTCTCATAACGAGATTTTCTGAGGGTTACGCCAGTCCGTCTCGGCGCGCCTGACGCCGGCGTCAAAAAAGGGCCGGCGTCGCCGCCGGCCCTCCATGGTCCTACCTCAGTGGCCGCCTTATCGGGGCGCCAGGATCATGATCATCTGGCGGCCCTCCATGCGGGGCTCATACTCGACCTTGGCCACTTCCTCGAAGTCGGCCTTGACCTTCTGCAGGAGCTTCATGCCGAGTTCCGGGTGAGCCAGTTCGCGACCGCGGAAGCGCAGGGTGACCTTCACCTTGTCGCCTTCCTCGAAGAAGCGGTGCATTGAGCGGGACTTCACCTCGTAGTCGTGGGTGTCGATGTTGGGGCGGAGCTTGATCTCCTTGATCTCCACCACCTTCTGCCGCTTGCGCGCCTCGTTCTTTTTCTTCTGTTCCTGGAACTTGAACTTTCCATAGTCCAGAATCTTGCAAACGGGCGGATCCGCGTTGGGCACGATCTCGACCAGATCGAGGCCGGCTTCCGCGGCGGCTTCGAGAGCCGACGACGTGGGCATGACGCCCTGCTTCTCGCCCTGCTGATCGATCAGCAGGACGCGCGGAACGCGGATGTCCTCGTTGATGCGCGGCCCTTCCTTCGTGGGCGGCGCCTGCATGGGGCGGCGAATAGGCAAAGCTCCTGAGTCTGTTTCAGTGAATGTCGCGACGGCGCTGATGCGTCGACCGGTCCCTAGACTATATGACGAAGCGCCTGGACGCGATCAAGCATTCGACCCGTCGGGGAACCGCGTCAGGGCTCGGGCGGCCTGCAGCACCTGGGGGACAGGCATGTCGGCCAGATTATCGGCCTGCAGCACGGCCACGTGGCCCCGCGGCGCCGATAGTATCGGGTCCGAGGCCTTGGAGAACAGGACGATGGTCGGTGGTCCTGCCGCGGCGGCCAGGTGCACCGGACCGGTGTCATTGCCGACCACCAGGGCGGCCTTGGCGCCCAGCATGGCGATTCGCGCCAGGTCGGTGCGCCCGGTCAGGTCGCGGGCCTTGCCGACCTTTCGCTGGATGGTGCGCGCCAGGGCGCTTTCCTGTGGGCCGCCGATAACCACGATGTCAAAGCCTGCGGCATAGAGCAGGCGCGCCAGCTCGCTGTATTGCTCGATGGGCCAACGCTTCTCCGGCCGGTGGGCGGAGCCCCCTGGCGCCATCAGCACATAGGGCCGCGGTTCGATGCCGCCAGCCACCGGCCGCGCCGTCTCAGCCTTACGCAGGATCCAGGCGACGTCGGGGCCAGGCGCCGTGCCGGGTTCAGTGGGCGCGTCGGGCCAGATCCCGGCGGCCTTCAACTGATCGGCGTGGCGTTCCAAGGTGTGCATCCGATCCCGTCGCCGGTTGCGGTGGGGGAGGGCGCAACCCAGGGCGACGCCAGACCATTCCGGCGGAAAGGGACGCAGCCCGTGGAAAATCATGCTGGAGCGCGATGAGGTCTGCAGGTCGTAGACCCGGTCGTATCGGGCCTTGCGGATGCGCCCCACCAGGGCCAGCCACTCGCCGACCCCCTCGGGGCGGCCGTCGGTTTCAACGACGTTGAAATAGGGGCAGAGCTTGGCCAGGCCCTCGAAGGGAGGGGTGGTCAACAGGGTGATCCGGGCCTTGGGATGCGCCTGGCGAATCCTCTTGGCGGCGGCCAGGGCGAGAATGAAATCCCCCATGGCCGACAGCTTGATCACCAGGATTTTTTTGATCTCGCGGGGCGGCGCCATCAGGTCCGAGCCTCAAGAACACGTTGATAGGCCGCCAGAGTCGCCGCGCACATGGCGTCGACGGAATAGAGCCGCCGCGCCCGGTTGGCTGCGGCCTGGCCCATGGCCTGAAGCTGGGCGGGGCCGGCGTCCATGGCCCGGGCCAGGACCGCGGTCCAGGCCTCCACATCGCCCGGCGCGGCCAGCCAGCCGGTCACCCCGGGGATCACGGTCTCGGTCATGCCGCCCAGGTCCGAGGCCGCCACGGGCCGGCCCATGACCTGGGGCTCCACCGCCGTGCGTCCAAAGGACTCCGGCACAATGGAGGGCAGGATGGCGACGTCGCCCAGCAGGTAGGCGGCGGGCATGTCATCGCAATGCCCGACCAGCGAGACCTGCTCGCCGAGCCCCGCGGCGGCGATCTGCGCCTCCAGTTCGGCGCGATAGGCGCTGCGGCCCTGGTCGTCCCCGATCATCAGGATGCGGAAAGCCGTTCGCCCTTCAGCCTTCAGGCGAGCGGCGGCGGCGATCACCGTCCCATGTCCCTTGATCCGGGTCAGGCGGGCGGCGAGCACAAAGGTTGTCAGGGTGGGATCGGCGGGCGCCTTCCAGGCCGTCCGGAGGGCGTCCACCCGCTCAGGCGTCACCCAGTTGGGGTTAAAGCGCTCCAGATCGACGCCCCGGGGAATGCTGACGATCCGGTCGGGATCGAGATGGTGTTCATTCAGGACATGGTCGCGGGTGAAGTCTGAATTGGCGATCACCAGGTCCCCCCGGGTCATGACGGCGTTGTACCAGCGCTTCAGCCGGCTGCGCGCGTTGTATACCCCATGATAGGTCGCCACGAAGGGGGTGCCCGTCGCCTGGGCCGCCCAGAGGGCCGAGAAGGCCGGCGCTCGCGAACGGGCATGGACCAGACTGACCGTCTCGCGACGGATCAGGTCCGCCAGCCGGGCGGCGTTGCCCAACATCACCAGGGGGTTCTTGGTCTGCACAGGCATCTGAGCCAGGCGGCCGCCGTCGGCTTCCAGCCGCGTAGCCATCCGACCGCCGCGAGTGGCGACAAGCGCCTTTCCGCCGCCGCGCACCACGGCCTGGGCGACATCAATTGTCGTCTGCTCGGCCCCGCCGGTGTCGAGCTCGGGCACGACTTGGAGGAGCGTAAAATCAGGGGGCAAGGTCACCGGTCCTGCATAGCGCAGAACGCGGCTCGGTAAACCCCGCGCCACCTGGGATCGCCCTCAAGGCCGCGCTATAGAGGCCTATGGTCGACGAAACCGGACGATTGCGCACCGCTGACGGAGGGGAGCTGGCCTGGCGCCGGGTGGGTGGCCAGGGGCCGACCGTGGTGTGGATGGGGGGCTTCCGCTCCGACATGGCCGGAACCAAGGCCGAGGCCCTTGCCCAGTGGGCGGCGGCGACAGGTCGCGCCTATGTCCGGTTCGACTATTTCGGCCATGGGGAGTCCAGCGGCGACTTCGCCGTCGGCACGATCACCCGCTGGCGGGCCGACGCCCTGGCCATCCTTGATGAGCTTGCGCCTGGGCCGGTCGTCCCGGTCGGCTCCTCCATGGGGGGGTGGATCGCCTGTCTCGTGGCCATGGTTCGCCCAGAACAAATGGCGGGCCTCGTCCTGGTCGCCCCAGCGCCGGACTTTACCGAAAAGCTCATGGGCCCTGAGATCGACGCCGACGCCCGCCGCGCCCTGGATGAGACCGGCGTCTGGATGCGTCCGTCGGACTATGGCGAGCCCTATCCGATCACCCGCAACCTGCTGGAGGACGGCGACCGCTGGTCGATTCTGCCGGGGCCAGTCCCGGTCAGCGCGCCTGTGCGCATCCTGCAGGGCGGCGCAGACCCCGACGTGCCCTGGCGACACGCCTTGGAGCTGGCCCAGGCGATCAACAGCGCAGACGTGGTTTTCCAGCTGATCAAGGACGGCGACCATCGGCTGTCACGCCCCCAGGACCTCACCCGCCTGATCGCGGCGGTGGAGGAGCTGGTTCAGCCGCCGGCCTGAAGGATGGCCTGCAGCCCTTCGCGATAGGTGGGATAGGCTGGCCGCCAGCCCAGTTCGGCCTTGGCCCGGGCGTTGGAGACCCGCTTGCTCTCGGCATAGAAGCGCTGCGCCGGTCCGGCGAGGTTCGCGTCCTCCACCGGGATTTCGGGGGGAATGGGAAGCCTTAAAAGCGCCGCCGCATAGGCCACCACCTCGCTGTTGGGGGCTGGCTCGTCATCGCAGAGATTGTAGATTCCGCCGGCCCGCGGCCGGGCGATGGAGGCGGCCAGCCCTGCGGCCAGATCGTCCACATGGATGCGGGAGAAGACCTGGCCTGGGGCAGTGATCCGCTTGGCCCGGCCAGAGCGCAGCCGGTCGAAGGTCGAGCGGCCAGGGCCATAGATGCCCGGCAGGCGGAAGACGGTCGTCGTCAGACCCATGCCCTTGCCCACATCCAGCCAGTCCCGCTCGGCGGCCACCCGGCGGGCGCCCTCCATGGACTGGGCGGCCAGCCGGCTCGACTCGAACGCCCAGCCCCCCTGCCGGTCCCCATAGACGCCGGTGGTGGAGAGATAGCCAAGCCAGTCGGGAAAGGCCCCGCCCTGAGCCATGGCGGGGACCAGGCTGCGCAGGCCAGGACAGCCCTCCGCGTCCGGAGCGGCGGTGACCAGCACCGCATCGGCCGCCTTCAGCTGCGCGACCAGGCCCTGCCGATCATGGACCGACACCGCCTCGACCCCCAGGTCCGCCAGCCGCTGGCTGTCCTCAGGACGGCGGAAGGAGGCCGCAAGGCTCCAGCCCTCGGCCTCCAGCCGGACCCCAAGGGCTGCGGCCGAAAATCCGTAGCCGAAAATGAAGAGCCGCACGGCCTCGCCCCTATTCGGCCGCCACCGCCTTGCCTGGCGCGCTGGCCGCGGCCGCCCGCTCGGCGTTCCAATGAGAGTGGCAGGGAATCTTGCTCAGGTCGGCGCGGTCGGCATAGGCCCGGGCGATCTCTGCGACCTCCATCAAGAGGCCGTCCTCCAGCCGGATCGGGTTGAGGCCATAGTCCAGCAGGCACTTGTTCTCGACCACCAGATCGTTCTCGTCGGCCTCGGCCCGGGGATTGGGCAGGTGGGCGACCTCGGCCTCGGTCAGCTTGGCGATCATCTGGGCCAGGTCCCGGACCCGCCAGGTCTCGGTCATCTGGTTCATCACCTTGACCCGCTCGCCGCGCTCGGGCGGGTGGGCCAGGGCCAGCTCGACGCAGCGCACCGTGTCCTGGATGTGGATGAAGGCCCGGGTCTGGCCGCCGGCCCCGTGGACGGTCAGCGGGTAACCGACCGCCGACTGCATCAGGAACCGGTTCAGGACCGTGCCGTAGTCGCCGTCATAGTCGAACCGGTTGATCAGCCGCTCGTCCTTGCGGGTCTCTTCGGTCTGGGTGCCCCAGACGATGCCCTGGTGCAGGTCGGTGATCCGCAGGTGGTCGTTCTTGGCGTAGAACTGGAAGAGCAGGGCGTCCTGCGTCTTGGTCATGTGATAGATCGACCCCGGATTGGCCGGATAGAGGATCTCCCGCTCCACCCAGCCTTCGGGGGTCTCGATCTTGACGGTCAGATAGCCCTCGGGGATGGCGGCGCCGGCCGTGCCATAGCCATAGACTCCCATGGTGCCCAGATGGGCCAGATGGATGTCGAGGCCGGAGTCGACGATGGCCGCCAGCACGTCGTTGGTGGCGTTCAGATTGTTGTCGACAGTGTAGCGCTTGTGCCTGGCCGACTTCATGGAATAGGGCGCGGCCCGTTGCTCGGCGAAATGGACGATAGAGTCCGGCCGCCAGGTCTTGAGCAGGTCGAGCAGGGCGTCATAGTCCTTGCCCACCGTGATGTCGTGGAAGCCGATCTGGCGCCCAGAGACCTCCTGCCAGGCGGCGATCCGCTCCTGGATGTCTCGGACAGGCGTCAGGGACTGAACCCCCAGCTCGCCGTCGATCCGCCGCCGCGACAGATTGTCGACGATGGCCACCTCATGGCCACGGGCAGAAAGGTGGAGGGCCGTCGGCCATCCGCAGAAGCCGTCCCCCCCAAGAATGAGTACGCGCATCGCCGCTCCGATCCGTACAGGTTTCGCCTGCGTCAGGGCTAACAAACGCCGGAGCATTGTGAAAGCGCCGCGGATCAGAACGGTTCTGAACCGACAGGGTTCAGATCGTGCCGACGGGGGTCAGAGCAGGTCTGTGATCGCCTGGCGCGCCGCCTGACCAAACGCGGGGTGGCGCAGGGCGAACGCCACATTGGCTCTCAGCAGACCGATCTTGTCCCCGCAGTCGTAGGTCACGCCGTCATATTCGAGGGCGTGGAACGGCTGAGTCTTCATCAGTTCGACCATGGCGTCGGTCAACTGAATCTCGCCGCCGGCCCCCTTGCCCTGCTTTTCCAGCAGCGGAAAAATCTCGGGCTGCAGCACATAGCGCCCGCTGATGAACAGGTTGGACGGCTCGGTCCCAGGCGCCGGCTTTTCAACCATGCCGCGCATACGGTTGAGGCGACCGATCTGCGCCTCAAGGTCGACAATACCGTACTTGTGCGCCTCGCCCTCGGGGGCGGGTTCGACCGCGATGATATTGCCCCCCACCTGAGCATGGGCGCTGACCACCTGGGCGAGGGCCGCAGGCGCCGCCGCCATCAGCATGTCGGGCAGCATGACGGCGAAGGGTTCGTCACCGATGATATCGCGGGCGCACCAGACCGCGTGGCCGAGTCCCAGGGGGGCCATCTGGCGCACAAAGCTCATCTGGCCAGGCTGGGGCAGGTCCCGGCGCACCTCGGCCAGGATGTCGGCCTTGCCCTTGGCCTCCAGGGCGTTCTCGATTTCAGGCGAGGCGTCGAAATAGTCCTCGATGGCGCCCTGGCCGCGGCCGACGATGAAGACGAAGTGCTCGATGCCCGCGGCGCGGCCTTCTTCGATCACGTAGGACAGGATCGGGCGGTCAAAGACATTGAGCATGTTCTTCGGGGTGGTCTTGGCGCCGGGAAGCACCCGTGTCCCCAGTCCCGCCACCGGCAGCACAGCCTTGCGAACCCGCCTGTCCATTCCGTCCTCCGTCAAGCCGCCAAATCGCTAGACGAGGACCTACGGGAAATCCACCACCATCAGATGAATCCCAACGGTTCCGGGCGCCCGCCTGGGAACTGATCACGAAAGCGGGAACGCCAGTCGCACGATCAACGTTCGACTTTCTGGGAATTCGTCCCAAGGGGAGCCATGCTCGTGAAACTGCGCAATTTGACCACCCTGACCGTCGGCGCCCTCGCCGTGGTCGCCCTCGCCGCCTGTTCAGACAATCGGGCGGACACCACCGAACCCATGTCCGCTGAGACCGGCAGCATGGGCGCCATGACCCCGGCCGATCCGATGACCCCCATGGATCCCGCCATGACCAATCCGTCCATGCCGGCCGACGGCATGACGCCGCCGCCGGTCAATGACCCGGCCGCCATGGATCCGGCGGCCACCTCGCCCGCCACCACCACGCCGCCCGCGCCCTAAGGGCCAGGCGGCCTCACTCCACAGTGACGGACTTGGCCAGGTTCCGCGGCTGGTCCACATCGGCGCCCTTCTGGACGGCCACATGATAGGCCAGCAGCTGGATGGGCGCCGACATCACCAGGGTGGAGACCAGGGGGTCGGAAGACGGCGCGGTGACCACCACCTTGGCCCCGGCCGGCGCGTGCTTGGCTCCTTCGGTGTCGGTGATGAACACCACCTGGCCGCCCCGGGCCATCACCTCGCTCATGTTCGAGGCCGACTTCTCGAACCAGGCGTCATAGGGCGCCAGGATGATGATCGGCGTCTGGTCGTCGACCAGGGCGATGGGGCCATGCTTCAGCTCGCCGGCGGCATAGCCCTCGGCATGGATATAGCTGATTTCCTTGAGCTTCAGCGCGCCTTCAAGGGCCAGGGCCGACATCGGGCCCCGGCCGAGATAGAGCACGTCCTTGGCCTTGGCGATCTCCGCGGCGATGGCGCTGATGGCGTCCTCCAGGCCAATGGCCTCGGCCATCAGCCGCGGCGCGCCCAGCAGCACCTTGACCAGCCGGGCCTCCTCGGCGCCGTCGATCTTGCCCCGGGCCTTGGCCGCGGCGATGGCCAGGGCGATCAGCACGCTGACCTGGGCGGTGAAAGCCTTGGTCGAGGCCACGCCGATCTCCGGCCCGCAATGGATCGGCCAGACCACGTCCACCTCGCGGGCGATGGTCGATTCCGTGGCGTTGACGATGGCGGCGCTGCGCATGCCGCGCGCCTTGCAATAGCGCAGGGCCGCCAGGGTGTCGGCGGTCTCGCCGGACTGCGACATGGCGATCACCAGGGCGCCCGGCCGTAGGGCCGGCTGGCGGTAGCGGAACTCCGAGGCGATCTCCACGTCCACCGGCAGGTCGGCCAGCTGCTCAATCAGATAGCGACCAATCATCCCGGCGATATAGGAGGTGCCGCAGGCGACGATCTGCATGCGTTCCAGGCCGGCGAAATCCACCTCCCCGGGAATCGCCGCCTGGCTGGTCAGGGTGTCCACATAGGCCGCAATGGTGCGCTGGCACCCCTCGGGCTGGTCGTGAATCTCCTTCTCCATGAAGTGCCGGTAGTTGCCCCTCTCCACCAGGGCCGCGGCCCTGGCCAGCTGCTTGACCTCTCGGGTGGCGGGCGTCCCGTCGGCGTCAAAAATCTGCGCCCCGTCGTGATCAATACGGACATAGTCGCCCTCTTCCAGATAGGCGACGCGGCTGGTGAACGGCCCCACGGCCAGGGCGTCTGACCCCAGGAACATCTCACCGTCCCCATAACCCACCACCAGGGGACTGCCCCGCCGGGCGCCCAGCAGTGTCTGATCCTCGCCCGCAACCAGCACGGCCAGGGCGAAGGCGCCGGTCAGGCGGTCCAGGGTGGCCTTCAGGGCCGCCAGTGGGGCCAGGCCGGCCTCTAGCTGGGAGTCCATCAGCTGGGCGATGACCTCGGTGTCGGTGTCGCTGGAGAAGCTCCGCCCCCCGGTCTCCAGCTCACGGCGCAGCTCTGCGAAATTCTCGATGATGCCGTTATGGACCAGGGTGACGCGGCCGGCGGTGTGGGGGTGGGCGTTGCGCTCTGACGGGGCGCCGTGGGTCGCCCAGCGGGTGTGGCCGATGCCGACCGTCGCCACCAGGGGGTCGGCCATCAGGACGTCCTGCAGGGCCCGGATCTTGCCCTGGGCCCGCCGCCGCCCAACCTGACCCGGCGCGGTCACCCCGGCCACGCCGGCGGAGTCATAGCCCCGATACTCCAGGCGAAGCAGGCTCTCGATAAGCCGGTTCTGGACGTCGCTCTTGCCGACAATGCCTATGATGCCGCACATGGCCTAACCTCACCGTTTTGTCGGATGGCTCCGACGCGCCTAATGTCCGCCCCGCGCCGCCTTTAGCATTCGCAAACGCGACGTCGACTAAATCTGGGTTTCCGATCGTTTCGTGAGTCCGACCATGACCAACCGCGCCTATTTTGGAACCGACGGCATCCGGGGGGAGGCTAACCGCCATCCCATGACCGCCGAGGTGGCTCTGCGCGTCGGCATGGCCGCCGGTAAGGTCTTCATGTCGCAGGATGCGCGGCGCCATCTGGTGGTGATCGGCAAGGACACCCGGCTCTCGGGCTACATGATCGAGCCGGCCCTGGTGGCGGGGTTCACCAGCGTAGGCATGGATGTCCGCCTGCTGGGCCCCATGCCGACGCCGGGGGTGGCCATGATGACCCGCTCCATGCGGGCGGACCTCGGCGTGATGATCAGCGCCTCGCACAACGCCTATTCGGACAACGGCATCAAGCTGTTCGGCCCCGACGGCTTCAAGCTCTCCGACGCCAGGGAGCTGGAGATCGAGGCCCTGATGGACGAAGGCCTGCAGGAACGTCTGGCGGCGCCCGACGCCCTGGGCCGCGTGGTGCGGATCGATGACTCCCAAGCCCGCTATGTGGAAATCGCCAAGGCGACCTTCCCCCGCCGGCTCAGCCTCAACGGACTGCGTATCGTGATCGATTGCGCCAACGGGGCCGCCTACAAGGTGGCGCCCACCGCCCTCTATGAACTGGGCGCAGAGGTCATCCGGCTGGGGGTGGAGCCCAACGGCTTCAACATCAACAACGACTGCGGCTCCACCCACCCCGACGCCATGGCGCGCATGGTCCGAGAATACCGCGCCGATATCGGCATCGCCCTGGATGGCGACGCCGACCGCCTGGTCATCTGTGATGAGACGGGCCATGTGGTTGACGGCGACCAGATCATGGCCCTGATCGCCGGGCACTGGGCTGACCGGGAACGGCTCACCGGCGGCGGCGTGGTGGCCACGGTCATGTCCAACCTCGGCCTCGAACGTTTTCTGAGCCACCGCGGCCTCGTCCTGGAACGGACCGCGGTGGGTGACCGGGCGGTGATGAAGCGCATGCGAGAAGGCGGCTTCAACCTGGGCGGCGAACAGTCGGGCCATGTGATCCTCTCGGATTTCTCCACCACCGGTGATGGGCTCCTGGCCGCCCTGCAGGTGCTCGCCGTGCTCAAGGAGGCCGACAAGCCCATGAGCGCCCTGGCCCGCCAGTTTGAGCCCGTCCCCCAACTCCTGGAAAATGTCCGCTTCGGCGCTGGTCGTCCCCTCGACAGCGACAGCGTCAAGGGCGCTATCGCCCACGCCGAACAGCGCTTGAATGGGTCAGGCCGGCTACTGGTCCGGGCCTCGGGCACCGAGCCGCTGATTCGGATCATGGCCGAGGGCGACGACGAGAAATTGATCTTCGAGATCGTCCACGAGATCGCTGGCGTGGTGCGTCAGGCCGCAGCCTGACAAGGAATTGATCCGTTTCCCGATCAGCTTTCGGAAACCCTATCCCGCCTCCCAGGATTATGTCAGTCTCGTAATGTTCGCGTCGCTCGACCGGCGCGATGACACAAGATCGACTGGGAGAAACGTATGTCTCGCAACACCGCCATGGCGGAGCGCGGGCAGGGGAATGTGAGCCGAGGCCCGACCTCGATCGCCTGCCTCGCCTTTGTCGCCCTATTGAGCCTCGCCTTCTGGGCTGGCGCCGCATGGATCGTGCAGCACCTTCTGAGCCTGATGGCTCTGGGCTAGGGCGCTCGGGGCGGCTTCAGGCCCGCCCGATGCTCACATAGTCGAACCCCTGGCGACGCACGTCGTCAGGCCGGTAGATATTGCGCAGATCGATGAGGACGGGGGTCTTCATCGCGGTCTTCAGGCGTTCGAGGTCGAGCGCCCGGAACTCATCCCATTCGGTGATGATCACCACCGCCTCGGCGTCCCTGGCCACCGCATAGGGTTCAGCCGCGAAGTCGACGTCCTTCAGCAGATGCCGGGCCTCGGTCTCGCCCTCCGGATCATAGGCCGTCACCACGGCGCCAGCGGCCTGCAGGGCCGGAATGATGTCCAGGCTGGGCGCATCGCGCATGTCGTCTGTGTTGGGCTTGAAGGTCAGGCCCAGAACCCCGATCCGCTTGCCCGCCACATCGCCGCCCATCGCCTTGATCACCTTCTGGGCCATGGCCTTCTTGCGCTGGTCATTGACCCGCACGGTGGTCTCGATCAGCTGCACCGGCGCGCCGAAGTCGCTGGCCGTGCGCACCAGGGCGAGCGTGTCTTTCGGGAAGCAGGAGCCGCCATAGCCCGGGCCGGCGTTCAGGAACTTCCCGCCGATCCGCCCGTCCAGGCCGATGCCCTTGGCCACCTGCTGCACATCGGCGCCGACGGCTTCGCACAGGTCGGCCATCTCATTGATGAAGGTGATCTTCATGGCCAGGAAGGCGTTGGCCGCATACTTGATCAGCTCGCTGGTCCGCCGGCCGGTGAAGACGATGGGCGTTTCGTTGAGGAATAGCGGCCGGTAGAGCTCGCTCATCACCGGACGGGCCCGCTCATCCTCCAGGCCAACCACCACCCGGTCGGGGCGCTTGAAGTCCTCGATGGCCGCGCCCTCGCGCAGGAACTCCGGGTTGGACACCACCGCGAACTGGGCGTCAGGGCGCTTGGCCTTGATAATCTTCTCGATCTCATCACCGGTGCCCACCGGCACGGTGGACTTGGTCACCACCACGGTGAAGCCGTCCATGAGGCCCGCGATCTCCTCGGCGGCGGCATAGACGTAGGACAGGTCGGCATGGCCATCGCCCCGGCGCGAGGGCGTGCCCACGGCGATGAACACCGCATCGGCCTTGGCCACAGCTGCGGCGGCCTCGGTCTCGAAGAACAGCCGGCCGGCCGCCACATTTCGCGCCACCAGGCCCTCAAGACCCGGCTCGAAGATCGGGATGCCCCCCTCGCGCAGACGGGTGATCTTGCCCGCGTCCTTGTCGATGCAGGTCACCACATGCCCGAAGTCGGCGAAGCACGCCCCGCTCACCAGGCCCACATAGCCCGTCCCGATCATCGCCACTTGCATGCGCTGGTCCTAGTTCTGGAATCCCTTGGGCCGCCATGAGGCGGACCGCCTCATGGCGTGATCTAGCCGAAACCGGGCGGGCCCCGCCAGACCAGCCTAGCGGCCGCTAGATTTCCTGGTTGTAGCCGCCCACCTGCGGATGCTGGCCCAGGCGAGGCTTCACTTCCTGGTGGAACAGGGCGCGCATGTCGTCGGCCGAGCTCGTGCTCTCCACCACCACGACGATCTCGGGCTTGTTGGACGAGGCCCGGACCAGGACCCAGGAGCCGTCCTCCAGGGCCACGCGCACGCCGTTGACCGTGATCAGGTCGGCGATCTTGCGGCCCAGGATCATTCCGCCTGAGGCCCGCAGGGCCTCGTACTCGGCGACGATCTTCTCGACCACGCCGTACTTTTCCTCATCCGGGCAGTGGGGGGACATGGTCAGTGAGGTGTAGGCGACCGGCAGGGCCTTTTTCAGGTCCGAAAGCTTCTTGTCCGGGTTGCGGTCCAGCATCGACAGGATGGCGGCGGCGGCCACCAGGCCATCGTCATAGCCGCGGCCGATGGGGTTGTTGAAGAAGAAGTGGCCGCTCTTTTCGAAGCCGGCGAGGGCCTTCAGCTCGGCGGTCTTGCGCTTGATATAGGAGTGGCCGGTCTTCCAGTAGACGGTCTTGGCGCCGTTAGCGGCCAGCACCTCGTCAGTGGCGTAGAGGCCTGTGGATTTTACATCGACCACGAAGGTCGCGTTCTTGTGCAGGGCCGACAGATCGCGGGCCAACATCAGGCCGATCTTGTCGGCGAAGATCTCCTCGCCCTCGTCGTCGACCACGCCACATCGGTCGCCGTCCCCGTCGAAGCCCAGGGCGCAGTCGGCGCCGTACTGGCGCACGGCCTCGGCCATGGCGTGCAGCATTTCCTGGTCTTCTGGGTTGGGATTGTAGCGGGGGAAGGTCCAGTCCAGGTCGCAGTCCATCTCATAGACCACCGCCACGCCCATCCTGCGCAGGGCCTCGGCGGCGAAGGCGCCAGCCGTGCCATTGCCGCAGGCGCAGACCACCTTGAGCGGGCGCTTCAGGCTGACCCCGGCCACCACATCGTCCACATAGCGATCCGCCACGCCGGAGACGTGGGTCAGGCTGCCGCCGGGCTTAAGCTCCCAGGCGCCGCCCAGGACGATCTCCTTCAGCCGGCCCATCTCGTCGGGGCCGAAGGTGAGGGGGCGCTGGGCGCCCATCTTCACCCCGGTCCAGCCGTTCTCATTGTGGCTGGCGGTGACCATGGCCACGCAGGGGGCGTCCAGATCGAACTGAGCGAAATAGGCGATGGGCGACAGGGCCAGGCCGATGTCCAGCACCTCACAGCCGGCCTGGATCAGGCCCAGCGTCAGGGCCTGCTTGATCGACAGGGAGTAGGAGCGGAAGTCGTGGCCGACCACGATCTTGGTCTGGCCCATCTGCTGGATGAGGGTCCCAAGACCCATGCCGAGGGCTTCGATGCCCAGCAGGTTGATGTCGGGGCCAAACAGCCAGCGCGCGTCATATTCACGAAAGCCCGTGGCTTTCACCAGGGGCTGGTTCTCATAGGCGAGGGTATTGGGGACGAGATCGGCGCTGGGGGCGAGAAGCATCTGGACTCCGCAGGTGGGTGGTCGGCGACTCTGAAGATTGTGAGGCCCGAAGGCCAGCCTAACGCGAAATCCCTAGGGCCGGTTCGCGACGTTTACTACATCACGCCTGCCCGAAGCAGGTCGTGAACATGCAGTATGCCTACGGGGCGTTCGTTCTCCACAACGAACAGCACGGTGACCGAAGGGGCCGGATCGCTCATCAGCGCCAGGGCCTCGGAGGCCATCATGGCCTGGGGCACGGTCTTCTTGGGGCCCGGCGTCATGACGTCGCCGGCGCCCAGGCTCAGCAGGCCGCCGATGTGGCGGCGCAGGTCCCCGTCGGTGATGGCGCCGACCAGCCGTCCCGCCTCGTCGGTGACGCCGACAATGCCCCACCGCTTCTCGGTCATGACCAGCAGGGCCTCAGGCATGGGCGTGTCGTAAGTCACCAGGGGCAATTCGTCCGCCCCGTGCATCAGGTCGCCCACCGTGCGCAGCATGGCGCCCAGCTTGCCGCCGGGGTGGAAGGTCTTGAAGTCCTTGGCGGTGAATCCCCGGCGCTCCAGCAACGCGACGGCCAGCGCGTCGCCAAGGGCGATCTGCAGAGTGGTCGAGGTGGTCGGCGCATTGACCTCAGCCGTGGCTTCCGGCGCATCGGCCAGGCGCAGGACCACGTCGGCGGCCTGGCCGAGCGCGCTGCCGGGCGACGCCGTCAGGGCGATCAGCGGAATGCCGAACCGTTTGGCGTAGACCAGGATGTCCGAGAGCTCGCGCACTTCGCCGGACTTGGACAGGGCCAGGATCGCGTCCTCCTGGCCAATCATCCCAAGGTCGCCGTGGCTCGCCTCCGAGGCGTGGACGAAAAAGGCCGCCGCGCCGGTCGAGGCGAAGGTGGCGGCGAGCTTTCGCGCCACATGGCCGGACTTGCCGATGCCGGTGCAGGCGATGCGGCCCTTGGCGGCGTAGAGAGTGTCCACAGCGCGCACGAAGGCCTCATCGAGGCCGTCAGCCTGGAGGGTGAGGGCCGCCGCCTCAGCGGCCAGCACCCGGCGGCCCACGGCGACGGCGTCGAAGGTTGAACTCATTGTGAGGGCGCGATCGCTTCGGTCTGCAGGTTCCGCATGGTCTCGCGGGCCTGGTTGATGCGTTTTTGCGACGCTTCGGTCTGGCGCTTCATGGCCGCCTGCATTTCGGGCGTCTGCTGAACGGGGGTGTGGCCAAAGGGACCAGGCGAACGGGCGCCTATGCCTTGGGGCCAGACCAGGGCCAGGGCGATGATCATCACCGCCAGCAGGCCCATGAGGGGAAAAAAGAGACGATCAAGCATTTGAGCCCCGATATAGCCCCTTGCGATCGTCTCGGCCACGTCCAAGGCGCGCCGTCCGCGCTTGACGCGACCCAAGGCGCGCCCTAGCCGAACGGGCGACCCCGCCGCCTCAGGAGATGCCCCGTGCCGACCCTTGTCCTGCTCCGCCATGGCCAGAGCCGCTGGAACCTGGAAAACCGCTTCACCGGCTGGGTGGATGTGGACCTGACCGCCGAGGGCGAGGCCCAGGCGATCAAGGGCGGCGAGCTGATCAAGGCCGAAGGCGTGCAGTTCGACCGAGTCTTCACCTCGGTGCTCACCCGGGCGATCCGCACCAGCTGGCTGGCCCTGGGGGCCGCCGGCCAGGCCTTCGTGCCAGAAATCAAGGACTGGCGTCTCAATGAGCGCCACTATGGCGGTCTGACCGGTCTCAACAAGGCCGAGACCGCCGCCAAGCACGGGGACGACCAGGTCAAGGTGTGGCGTCGCTCCTACGATGTCCCGCCCCCGCCGCTCAGCCATGACAGCGAGTTCGACTTCGCCGGAGACCGACGCTACGCCGGCGCCGTCCTGCCCGACACCGAGAGCCTCAAGACCACACTTGATCGGGTGCAGCCCTATTGGGAGGGGGAGATCGCCCCACGCCTTACGGCGGGGGAGACCCTGTTGATCGCCGCCCATGGCAACTCCCTGCGAGCGATCGTCAAGCTGCTGTTCCAGCTCGACGACGCGGCCATCATGGACGTGGAGATTCCCACGGGTAATCCCCTGCTGATCCAGCTGTCCGACCGGTTGGCGCCCGTGGCGGCCCGCTACCTCGACGAGACTCGCGCCCAGCCCCTGCCCCCAGTCGCGTGACCATTGATCCCCAGGATGAGGCCCATATGCGCCGAGCCATTGCGCTCGCGCGGCCCCATCTCGGCCTGACGGCGGAAAATCCGTCGGTCGGTTGCGTGATCGTCCGGAACGGGGTGGTGGTTGGCGAGGGCGCCACCGGCCGCGGCGGGCGGCCTCACGCCGAGGAACTCGCCCTGCAGGCGGCCGGCGGGCGCGCCCATGGCGCTGTGGCCTATGTCACCCTGGAGCCCTGCGGCGCCCGATCGACCGGCGCCGCCTCCTGCGCCGAACGACTGGTCGCGGCCGGCGTGGTCCAGGTCATCGTGGCCTGCGGCGATCCCTCTCCCTATGCCGACGGCCGGGGATTGGCGCATCTGAGAGCGGCTGGTCTGGCGGTTCGCCTTGGCTGCCTGGCCGACGAGGCGCGGGCGCTCTATCGGGACTACGTCCCCCCTGCATCGCCCCGACCGAGGAACTAGGGGACGAACTAAGGTTCGGAAGAGCTCGTTAATCTTGCGGCGTTAGCGTGGCCTGTCCCGTTCTCAATGGCCTGTAATGCTGTCCCCTCGACCCGCCTCGATCCCCGAACTCCGGCGCCTGACCCAGGCCGAGGTCGATGCGGTTTGCGCGCGGCACGATCGCCTGTGGACCTCGCGGCCCGGCGGCGCCCGGGCGGTGTTCGCCTGGAAAGATCTCACCGGGCTGGACCTGCGTGGCCGTAATCTCTCGGACGCGGACTTCACCGGCGCCTGCCTGAACGAATGCCAGATGCAGGGCGCCAAGCTCGACAACGCCAATCTGTTCGGCTGCGACATGCAGGGCGTCAATCTGACCGAGGCCTCCCTGCGCCGCGCCGACCTGCGCGGCGCCTGTCTGCGCGGGGCCAACCTGACCGCCGCCGACCTGTTCGAGGCCGACCTTCGCGAAGGCTCCATCGCCGCGGCCGACCGCGACAAGGGCCTGCGGATTCTCGAGCATCTGGCGCGACCTGGCGAAGTCCAGGGGGCGGTTCTGGCCGGCGCCAATCTGGAGCGCTCGCGTCTGTCGGGGGTCATGGCCGCCCGCGCCGACTTCTCCGACGCCATTCTCAAGGACGCCAAGCTGGTCCGGGCCAATCTGAAGCAGGCCAACATGTCCGGCGCCAATATGCAGGGGGCTGACCTGTCGGGCGCCGACCTCGCCGGCGCCGACCTCCGCGACGCCATCCTGGTGGGCGCCAAGACCTATTCCTGGAATGTCAGCAAGGCCGATATGGAGGGCGTGCTCACCGACGCCCCGTCTGGTCTGGCGGTGTCAGACCTGCCCTACAAGACCATGATCCGCGAACATGCCCGCTGGTGCGAAACCGGCGGCGGAGAGGGCAGTCCCTCGGTGTTCGACGGCGCCGACCTTCGGGCTCTGGAGACCATCCGCGGGTTCAACCTGACCGCCCTGTCGGCTAAGGGCGCGGTCTTCTATGGCCTGGACATGGAGGGGGTTCAGCTCCAGGGCGCGCAACTCGATGGCGCTGACCTTCGGGCCTGCAATCTCCGCCGGGCCGATCTGCGCGGCGCTCGGCTGATCAACGCCAAGCTCTCCGGCGCAGACCTGCGGGACGCCCAGATGGGTCCGCTCCTCATCGGTTCGAACCGGCTGCTGCCTTGTAATCTGACCGGCGCCAAGCTGAAGAACACCGACTGCGCCCGGGCCGATCTGCGCCAGGCTATCCTGCATGACGCAGACCTCTCCCGGGCTAACTTCACCGGCGCCCAGCTCAAACAGATCGAGATCGGCGGCGCTCTGCGGGCAGGGGCCAGGGGCCTCGCCGAGGTCATATAGATATCGCCGTTCTCTTAACTCTTGAGTCTCTGTTCTGCGTCTAAGAGTCGCGGGTCGCCAAACAACTTCGGAGTGCGCCTGTGTCAGCCGCCATCGCTCTTTCAGGCCGTCGGAAACTGTCTCCCGGTGAGATCGAGATGATCCTCGCCGCCCATGAACGCTTCATCAGCGGTCGGCCCGGCGGGAAGCTGGCCGCCCTGCGTTTCATCGACTTCACCGGGGCCAACCTGGCCGGGCGCAACCTGCAGGACGCCGATCTCTCGTCCTCCATCTTCGACAGCGCCAATCTCTATGGGGCCGACCTGTCGCGGGCCAATCTGTTTGGCTGCGACCTGCGCAAGGCCGACCTGCGCCGGGCCAATCTCTCCCGGGCCGACCTCCGGGGCGCCTGTCTGCGGGGCGCCGACCTGAGCGAGGCCGACCTGACCCAGGCTGACTTCCGGGTCGGGCAGGTGGCCGTGCCCCACCCGTCCAAGGGTCTGACCTCCCTGATTCATCATCAGCGCAGCGGCGACCTCGATCACGCAAAACTCAACGGCGCCAATCTCGACGGCTCCCAGCTCGAGGATGTGTCGGCCTTCGCCACCGACTTCACCGACTGCTCCCTGCGGGGCGCCAAGTTGAACCGGGCCAATCTCAAGGACGCCAACCTTGAAGGCGCGATCATGGAATGGGCCGACGTGTCCGGCGCCAATCTCGAAGGCGCGCGTCTCGTGGACGCGGTGCTGACTGGTGTGGAAATCCGCACCGCACGCATCTCAGGCGCCAATCTTGAGGGCTGCCTGAACGCCCCCTCGCAGGCGGCCATCGACATGGCCGAGGCGCTTCAACAGAAGGCCCTCGCAAACCAGTCCTGGTGCAAGACCGGCGGGCGCGAGGGCACGCCGGCGAATTTTGACGGCCTTGATCTGCGGCCCTTGGATCACCGCCTCCGGGGGCTACGCATGTCGGTGATGAGCGCCAAGGGCGCGGTGCTGGTGGGTATGGATCTGACAGGGACTCACCTCCAGGGCGCCAATCTGGAAAACGCCGACATGCGCGGCATCTGCCTGCGTGGCGCGGACCTGCGCGGCGCCAAGCTCGCCGGCGCCAAGCTGACCAAGGCCGACCTGCGCGAGGCGATCCTTGGTCCGCTCCCCCTCAGCGCCGATCGGGTCAATCGTGGCGACCTTCATCACGCCAAGCTCCGCTATGTGAAGGCGCAAGGGGCTGACCTGACCGGCGCCATTCTCGATGAGGCCGATGTGCGGGGCTGCAACTTCGCCGGAGCCATGATGCGCGGCGCCAGCATTCGCGGCGCCGACATGTCCCTGGCCCTGGGTCTGGAACCGGCGGGCGGCTGACCGCCCAATGATGCGCCTACGAAAAATGGGCGACGCTCTGCGCCGCCCTTCATCGTGGGGGACCGCAGGCCTCAGGCGGCCTTTTCGCCTTCAATGAGCGCGCCATTGGCCGTCGAGGTGATCTCGATCCGGCGGGGCTTCAGCGCTTCAGGCAGTTCCCGGCGGAGCGCGATGGACAGAAGTCCGTCGGCCAGGGCCGCCTCGCTCACCACCACATAGTCGGCCAGCTGGAACCGGCGCTCGAAATCGCGCTCGGCCAGGCCGCGATGCAGGAAGCTGCGGGCCTCTTCGTTGGCGGCCTTGCGGCCCTGCACGGTGAGCAGGTTCTCCTTGACCTCGATGGCGAGTTCGTCGGCCCGGAAGCCGGCGACGGCGATCTCGATCCGGTAGGCGTTCTCGCCCGTGCGCTCGATATTGTAGGGGGGATAGCCCGAGGCGGCGTCGGCCGCAGCGGTCTCAAGGAGGCCAGCGAGGCGGTCAAAACCAACCACGGAGCGATAGAGGGGGGAGAAGTCCAGAGTACGCATGTGAGTCACATCCTTCTTGGCTAAGCAAGGTTGCGGGATCGATCTGCGACGAGCCCAATGGGCCTCGCCAGCGACCGGAAGGCCCGGATATCCAGCGCCTTCGCTGAGGATTTGGGGAGGCGTCCGCGGGTTTCAAGACCTTGTTTGCCGCGCGCACTTGCCAGATGCGCCTGCGCCTCTAGGGTCACCGCCTCAAGAAGACTTGCCGGAGCTCCAGACCATGTTTCACGACAAGTTCCCCTCCCTTATCGCCGGCGCCCTGGGGGCGCTCATTCTAGGCTCGGCCGCCCAGGCTGAGGACGCAGCCCTGCGCGACGCCGTCGCTGGGCCTCAGCGCACAGAGGCCCACCAGGCCCGGGACGCCGCCCGCAACCCCTATGACAGCCTGACCTTCTGGGGGCTCCAGCCCGGCCAGACGGTGATCGAGATTTCACCGGGCAGCGGCTACTGGACGGAAATCCTGGCGCCCTACGCCAAGGCCACGGAGGGCGCCTATGTGGCTGGCGTCACCGACCTGGATGACCCGGCGGTCACCGAGGCCGGTCGACGGGGTCGTGAAGCCTTCGCCGCCAGATATGCCGACACCGAGGTGTTCGGCGACATCACCTACGCCGGATTCGGAGCTGTCTCTGGCCCCCTCGGCGAGGCTGGTTCGGCAGACCTCGTCCTGACCGCCCGCAACATCCATAACTGGATGTGGCGCGATGGGATGCTCGACAAGGCCCTGGGCGATTTCTATGCGGTGCTCAAGCCCGGCGGCGTGCTGGCGGTCGAGGAGCACCGGGCTGACCCGCGGCCGGAGGTCGAGGGGGCTCGGGACGGCTATGTGGCTACGGCCACCGTGGTCGCCGCTGCGGAGAAGGCGGGCTTCACCCTGGCGGAATCCAGCGAGATCAACGCCAATCCCAAGGACACCAAGGATCATCCGTTCGGGGTCTGGACCCTGCCTCCGGTGCGTCAGAACGCCCCCCGCGGCGAGACCGCCAGCCCGGACTTTGACCGCGCCAAGTATGACGCCATCGGTGAGAGCGACCGGATGACCCTGCGCTTCGTAAAGCCGTCCTGATCCGTGCGGTCTTCCAGACTGTCTAGGCGGGGTCTGCTGCTCTCCGGCCTTGCGGCCGGAGGCGCGGCGGCCCTGGCCGGCTGCAATCGCACGGACGAGGTTGCGTCTTCGCCTCCCGCCTCGGCCATCACCCTGGAAGAGGCCGTCGCGGGCGACTGGCGCGAACCCGAGGACAAGGCGCGCGATCCCTGGCGTCACCCAGCGGAGACCCTGAACTTCTTCGGGCTCAAGCCGGGGATGACGGTGGTGGAGATTTGGCCGGGGGCCGGATGGTACACTGATATCCTGGCGCCCTTTCTGGCCGCCTCCGGGGGCAAGCTCTACGCCGCCAACCTGCAGAACAACGACCCCTCGGCCGCAAACGTCGTGGAAGCCTACCGCCAGAAGCTGCGATCCAATCCCAGGCTCTACGGGGATGTGGAGATCACCGCCTTCGGCGCCACCAGCGGGCCGATGGCCCCGGCGGGTTCGGCGGATCTGGTGCTGACCGCGCGCAATATTCACAACTGGATGGCGGCCGGCATCGTGGACAAGGCCTTCGCCGACGCCTTTGCGGCTCTTAAGCCCGGCGGCGTCTTCGGAGTCGTCGAGCACCGGGCCAATCCCGGCGGCGTCCAGGATCCGACGGCCGCCAACGGCTATGTGGAGCAGGCCTATGTGATCCGCCTGGCGCAGGAGGCAGGCTTCCTGCTGGACCAGGCGAGCGAGATCAACGCCAACCCACGAGACACCAAGGATCATCCGTTCGGCGTCTGGACCCTGCCGCCGGTCCGCCGAACCTCGCCCCGGGGCGAGCCTGCCGACCCCGCCTTCGACCGCAGCCCCTATGAGGCGATCGGAGAGAGCGACCGGATGACCTTGCGGTTCATCAAGCCGACCTGAACCCGATCAGAGCTGCTGGCGGTAGCTGTCGATGATCTGCTCGTTGGTCACAGGCAATTTCCCCAGGTTCAATTGGTCTGAGACCATTTCGGCTCCGCTCGGCAGGACGCTGCGGTCCAGCCGCGCCTCCGGATCCCAGAGCCGCCCGCGCATGATGGCCTTAGGGCAATGGAGGAAGGTTTCCTCCACGGCGATCATCAGGACCAGGCGGGGCAATCGGCCGAACTCCTCGAACTGGGCAAGCAGGGCGGCGTCATCGGTGGCGCTGGCGGCGCCATTGACCCGGAAGACATCATCGAAGCCCGGGATCATGAACATCAACCCGACCTTTCCGGTCCCCCCCAGGAGGTTGCGCAGGGTGTCGAGGCGGTTGTTGCCAGGTCGATCGGGCAGGAACAGGGTCTTGCCGTCCTCACTCACATGGACGAAGCCCGGTTCGCCCCCGCGGGGCGAAACGTCAACGGCCCCGTCAGGGCCCGCTGAACTGATCACGCAGAAGGGGGAATGGTCGATGAAGGCGCGGCCGTGGCGCTCCACATGGTCCAGCACCTTGTCGAGGACCAGCTTGCCCGGCGCGCGGTAGAGCGTGTCGAGATCATCAAGGGTGAGCGTTTGCACGGGGCCTCCCGGGTTATTAAGAATTATTCGCAAATCATGACCCATCCTTCGCCCCCTGTCACGGGGGTGCGGGCGGGTTTGTTTACTTCGCACCAGGGGCAGGCCAAGCTTCGCCCTTAAGGGAGTCCCCATGGCGACGATTGACCAACTCACCATCCGCATCGCCGACGCCCTGGCGTCCGGCGCGCCCCTGTCGCACGTGGTCAAGATCGATCTGAAGGGGGCCGGCTTCATCCATATTGATGGGACCAAGGTGACCAATCAGGATGCGCCGGCCGATCTGGTGGTCACCATCAGCCTGGACGATGTGGTCGCCCTGGGCCGGCGACGGCTGGACCCCATGACCGCCCTGATCAGCCGGCGCATGCGGATGTCGGACATGGGCCTGGCCATGTCCATGCAGTCTCAGATCCAGACCCTATTCGCCCAGGCCGCCTGAAGGACCTTCCATGAATCAATCCGCGCCGCTCACCGATATTCCGGCCGCCCCTGTTCCGAAGGGCGCGACGGTGGAATGGGTTCTGGGAGCGGCTGGCGCGAGATTGCGCGCCGCCCTGTTCCCCGCCCGCGGGACGGTTCGCGGCTCTGTGGTGCTGAGCGGAGGGCGCACCGAGCCGATCGAGAAATATTTCGAGGTCATTGAAGACCTCACCTTGAGGGGCTTCGTCGTACTCGCCCACGATTGGCGGGGACAGGGCCTGTCGCACCGGGAGCTGGTCGATGACCGTCTCAAGGGTCATGCGGCCGGCTATGAGGCCTTCCTGACCGATTTCGACGCCCTGCTGACCGCCTTTGAGAGCCGCCTGCCCAAGCCCTGGTTCGCCCTGGGGCATTCCATGGGGGGATGCCTGACCTTGCTGGCCCTGGCCAAGGGCCAGGCCGGCCGGTTCGCCGCCGCGGTGCTGTCGGCGCCGATGCTGGGCCTGCGGATCGGACGCTATCCCAGGGCCGTGGGCCTGTTGGCCACTTTCAATCGCCTGACCGGACGGGGCGGCGCCTATTGCATGGGTGACCCCGGCAAGCCGTTCGACGACACCTTCGAGGACAATGTGCTGACTCACGACCGGGTCAGGTTCGCCCGCGCCCGAGCCCAGATCGCCGCCAATCGCGACCTGGCGCTGGGCGCTCCGACCTGGGGCTGGCTGGACTTCGCCCTGAAGGCGCAGACCTTTTTCGCCCGACCTGCCAACCTGGCGAGTGTGACCCTCCCGGTGGTCATCTGTCAGGCCGAGCAGGAAAAGCTCGTGGACAATGAGGCTCAGGACCGGGTCGCCCGCAGCCTGCCCGAGGGCCGGCTGGTGGTGGTCAAGGGCGCCCTCCATGAGATTCTGATGGAGACCGACGACCGACGCGCGGTCTTTTTTGCGGAGTTCGACGCCCTCGCCGAAAGGCTGGCTAAGCCGTCCGCGCCGAACGCCTGAGGGCCACCAGAGCCTCGTCCAGACAGGCCTGATCGCCGACGATCACCACCTGGCCACCGGCTCCGCCCACGGGCTGGCCGCGCCAGTCGGTGACCATGCCCCCGGCGCCCTCGATCACCGGAATGGCGGCCTCAATGTCCCAGGATTTCAGCCCGGCCTCGACCACCATGTCCATCGCTCCGGCCGCCACCATCGCATAGGCGTAGGCGTCCAGGCCCAGGCGAGCCAGGCGCGAAGCGGCCCGCACCTGAGTCCAGGCGCCCAGCTCAGCGCCATTGAAACAGGCGTCGGGATCGGTGGACGAAATGGTGGCGTCGGTCAGCCTGGGGCAGGGGCGCACCTTCAGGGGCCGGGAGGTCCCGCGGGACACCAGCCGCGAGCCGCCTGCATGGCCCAGATAGACCTCGTCCAGATAGGGTTGGCCGATGGACCCCAGGACCGGCCGTCCCTCGTGGCGCAGGCCGATCAGGACGCACCACAGGGGCAGGCCTGAAATGAACGAGCGCGTGCCATCGATGGGATCGAGCACCCAGACGAACTCGGCGTCGGGGCGGTCTTCGCCATACTCTTCCCCGATCACCCCATGGTCTGGGAATTTCTGGGCGATCAGGCGCCGGATCGCCGCCTCGGCGCCCTTGTCGGCGGCCGTGACGGGATCAAAGGCGTTCAGACCGGGATCGCCGCCCTTGTTCTCCAGGCCGTGGTCGGCGCGGAACAGGGGCAGGGCCACATCGGCGGCGGCTTGGTTGAACTCGAGGATGACATCCTCAAGGGCGGTCAGGCGATCAGGGTGCAACATCACCCCGGTTTAGCCCGCCCGGCGCGGCGGCGAAATCCCGCTGAAGCGGGATTGTCGCCTTGGAGCCTGATGCGATCGGACGGACTCGTCTGATCGTTGAATCAGGCTCTAAACTCTGAGTTTGGCGCGCGTTTCGTCCCGAAAACCGGTTCCACCTTGTCGGAACGCGCCCTAGCCGTGCTCGCCGTCGCCGTTCAGGGACTTGGCCAGGTCCAGCAACCGCCGACGGGGCCGTTCGCCCAGCTGGTAGTAGGCCCGGATCAGATCCATGGTCTCCTTGCTGGCCAGAACCTCACCGCCTCCGCTCTCGCAGGCCGCCGCCCGCTCCTGGGCCGCCGCTGACAGGCCATCGTAGAAATAGGCCACAGGGACTTCGAGGGCTTCCGACAGCTGCCAAAGGCGAGCTGCCGAAATCCGGTTGGCGCCGCACTCGTACTTTTGGATTTGCTGGAAGCGAACGCCGCATGCGCCAGCCAGCTGTTGCTGGGTCAGGCCCAGCAGGCGACGCCGGCGACGAAGACGCTTACCCAGGTGGACGTCAATTTCCGTGCCCATGTCTCTTGCCCCCTTTTGGTTAAGAAGCGGAGCCGTCCCGAATGGAGACGGTATGGTTCGGACTTCGCAAGTCGCGCGCCAAGCGACTGCAGTTCGCGTTGCACAAGGCTGGGGGGGCAGACTAGTAGAAGGCATGGCGCGCGCCCATCCCTCCCTGGCCCAAAGTCTCGCCTGGCGGCTGGAGGTGGCGGCCTATGACGCCATAACCCTGCTGGCGCGGCTCTTTTCTGTCGATTCTGTCTCCGACTTCGGCGCCGCGGCGCTCGGCTGGCTCGGGCCGATGACCAGCGTCCACCGGGTCGCGGTGCGTAACCTGCAGATCGCTTTCCCCGACCGGACGGCCGAAGAGATCGAGCGTTTGGCCGCAGAGCAGTGGCGTCAGATCGGCCGCACCTTCGCGGAGTTTCCCATTATCGACCGCATCGTGGCGGCCGGGGACCGGATCGAGATCGTCAATGGCGAGCGCCTGGCCGAGATCGCCCGCACCGGCGAGCCCGTCGTCTTTGTCTCGGGTCATCTCTCCAACTGGGAGATCATGCCTGCGGTGATCGCCCATTCCGGCGTGGTCTGCCACATGACCTACCGGCCGGCCAACAACCCCTATTTCGACAAGCGCATCCGCGACAATCGCTTCCGCTATGGGGTTCGGTTGTTTGCCCCCAAGGGGGGCGACGGCGCCCGGGAGTTGCTGGACGCCCTGGGGCGGGGCGAGTCCGTGGCCCTGATGAACGACCAGAAGTTCAATGGCGGGGTGGCCGCGCCCTTCTTTGGCCGGCTGGCCCATACGGCGCCGGGCCCTTCGCGCCTGGCCCTGCGGTTCGACACGGTGCTGCAGCCCATGTCCGTCCAGCGCCTGGGCAAGGCCCGCTTTCGGGTCATCGTCCACCCGCCGATCAAGCCGGTCGCCTCGGGAGACCGGGCCGCCGACATCGCCCGGTCTGTGGGGCAGATCAACGCCTTCATGGAAGAGCGGATCGCCGAGCGGCCGGCCGAGTGGTTCTGGGTCCACAAGCGTTGGCCCACCGAGACCTACGCCCGCAAGCGGCGCTGAACCCCGTCAGGCGGGCCGCAGGTCCACCAGACTCATGGGATTGAGGTTGCGATCGCGCCACTTCATCCGCCAGCACAGATGCGGCCCGGTGGCCCGGCCCTCGGCCCCCACCGCGCCAATCACCTGGCCGCGGGAGACGGTCTGGCCGGCGCTCACATCCAGTCGCGACATATGCAGATAGGCGGTGATCAGCCCCTGGCCATGGTCGAGCATGACCAGCCCGCCCTCATAGTGCAGGCCGCTCTCGGCGAAGCATACCAGGGCCCCGGCTGGGGCGAGGATGGGTGTGCCCCGGGGGGCGGCCATGTCGACGCCGTAGTGAGGCCTGGCCGGCACGCCGTTCAGGATCCGCTGGCCGCCAAAGCGGCCCGACAGCCGGTAGGTCGCCAGGGGCGAGATGAAGCCTTCGCGGAAATCGGTGCGCGGCGCCTGGCTGGCGAAGCCTGCGCGCTTGCGTTCGCCCTCGGCGCGGATGCGCGCCAGCAGGGCCGGATGGGTGGGGGCGACCTGATTTTGCGGCAAGCCATTGATCCGCTGAATGTCGAAATCGCCGGGCTGCACCGCAATCGTGCGTTCCGCCGCCGCGCTTCCGGCCGCCACCCGGACAATGGCCCGGGCCGGGGCGTCCCGGTCAAAGCCGATGACGAACCAGCCGTCCGCGCCGGCCCGGGTCACAGGTTCGGCGTCCAGGAAGACATTGGCCCCTGGCGTTGTCTGGCCGATGGCCACGCCCCCCTGGATGAAGCGGCCATCGAGGCGAAGGGGCGCCGCGGAGACCTGGGTTCGGGCTCCGGCCGGCAGGGCCAGGGCGGCGAGACCGGTGACCAGGGCCGCCCGTCGATGCAGGGGCTGGCTCAGCTGCTGGTTTCCTTCCACCGGGCATAGGCCTCGGTCGGGCCGGCATAGGCTTCCTGCAGCGCCGGGCTCCAGTAGCGCAGGGCCTGGAGGGGGATCTTCACGCCTGAAACGGCGCACACCACGTGGCGGCCGGGCTTGAGCACGACGAACTCGCCGTCGCCATAGTGAAGCACGGCAAGCTCGGCGGGCTTGCCGGAAAGGTCACGGTCATGGGCGTTCATGACGCCAATGTAGCGCGCGGGCGCGGCCTCGAACAGACCCCGGAACCTGGCGACCTAGAAGAGATCGCCCTGCGCGGTCGAGGCCGGCGGTGAAGGCTTGCGGGGTTTGGGCCGGGCCTCAGGGATCGGGCGGGCCGCAGCCGCGTCGCCGTCGATCACCGCGTTGCGGCTCGTATCGGCGAAGACCAGGGAGACAGCCTCTCCGGGCAAGAGGGCCGCGCCCTCTCGCGCCAGGCTGCCATCGGCCCGGTGGACGCGGGCGAAACCCCGGGAGAGGGGGCGGTCGGGGTTTAGGGACTGGCGCAGCTTCTCCACGCCGGCCAGCCGTTCGGCCAGGCGCTCGGTGGTCCGGGCCAGCGCCGGGTCCAGCCGGGCGGCCAGCGCCTCAAGCTGCTGGCGCTGGGTCGCCTGGGGCCTGGCCAGCAGGGCCGGTGTCAGTCGAGCGGTAATGCGGGCGAGGTCGCGGCCATGGTCGGCGGCGTTGCGCTGCAGGCCGCTGGTCAGCCGCCCGCCGAGCAGCTGAACCTTCTGGGCCTGCGCTTCCTGGGGGCGCAGCAGCAGGCCCGCCGACAGGCGCGAGGCCACCCGCACCAGATCGCGCTCGTGGGCCGCGGCGTTCCGCTGCAGGGCGGCGGTCAGCCGGCCGGCGGCGAGGTTGAAGCGCTGGGCGGCCATCTCCACCAGATCAGGCACGCGGGCCAGGCTGCGGCCGGCGCTCTGCACCCGGCCCTGGCGGTCCTCCACCACCCGGCCGCCACAGCGGTGCAGCCGGGCGTGCAGGTCGCTCAACCCCGCCCGCAGCTCGGCCAGCACCGGCGTGGCCATCTCGGCCGCCGCCGTCGGCGTCGGCGCCCGGCGGTCGGATACGAAGTCGATCAGGGTGGTGTCGGTCTCGTGACCCACGGCCGAGATGATCGGGATGTCGGCCGCCGCCACCGCGCGCACCAGGGCCTCGTCATTGAAGGCCCACAGGTCCTCCACCGACCCGCCGCCCCGGGCGACGATGATGATGTCGGGCCGCGGCAGGTCGCCGCCGGCTGGCAGATCACAGAAGCCGCGGATGGCGGCGCCGACCTGGGACGCGGCCTGATCCCCCTGGACCACCACCGGCCAGACGATGACCCGGCAGGGCCAGCGGTCGCGGATGCGGTGCAGGATGTCGCGGATCACCGCGCCTGTCGGGCTGGTCACCACCCCGATGACGGCGGGCATGCCCGGCAGGGGGCGTTTGCGGGCCGGCTCGAACAGCCCCTCGGCCGCCAGCTTGGCCTTCAGCCGCTCCAGCTGGGCCAAAAGGGCGCCGACGCCGGCGGCCTCCATGGTCTCGATGACGATCTGATAGCGCGAGCCGGCCGGGAAGGTGGTGATCTTGCCGGTGACGATCACCTCCAGCCCCTGTTCGGGCCGGATGGACAGGCCGCGCACCGAGCCCTTCCAGACCACCCCGTCGATGGCGGCGCGCTCATCCTTCAGGGTCAGATAGACGTGGCCATTGCCATGGTGGGTGACCTTGGACAGCTCCCCGCGCAGACGGACAAAGCCATACCGGTCCTCCAGCGTCCGCTTCAGGGCGAAGGCGAGCTCGGAGACCGAATAGGGCTGGGCGTTGGACTCGGTGTCAGGCGCGGCGTCGCTCATCGGGCGAAGCTAGTCGTTTGGGGGCGCGGGGTAAAATCGGGGCGGAGAAAAACTGGCGGAGGCGCTCAGAGGTCCGCTCTAGGAGCCCGGGACAATGACCGCAATTCACTCAAGGCCGACGTTTGATCGGTTTGCAAACCGATCGGGTGCTAGACGTTCAGGCTTGGGCTTGACCGGGGTCACCTGACGATGCCTCGCCGCAGACGTTGATCACCCTCATAGACGATGGCTGAGGCTCGGCGGCTGGGAGGACCAGACGCTCAACGGAATCCGCCCGCCTCGCATCACCAGCTTCCAAAGCAACCGCCACGCTCGGCCCGCGTTACGGTCAAGCTCGTAGCCGGCCTTTGCCGGGTGGAGCCTTAAGGATATTCTCCCATGGCTGTTCGTCGCGTCGGTCTGCCCCTCACCGCTCCCTCCGTACCCCTGTTCGCCATCGCGGTGGTGCTGGCTGTTCTGGCCATGCTGGTCCAGTACGGCGGCATCGACATCCCGGTCATCAGCGAGCACGTGTTCAACACCCTCGCCGTGGCCTTTGCGATCCTGACCGCCGGCGTCCTGCTGCGCGGAGTCTGATTGCGCGAGGCTGCTGAAAGGCCGTCCTGGTGCAACTCGACCGGGGGCTCTGTCAGCGCAACCTGATGGCCGATGCCGCGTGGGCGCCCAGCCTCGTCGGCATGGTGATGTCGGCTCTTGGGGCGAAGGCAAATGACCGTTTTCCACCCCTTCCCAGACGCACGGCGTGTCCGCTCGCTCGTCAGGCGCAGCGGCGCTAAACGGGGTCTGAGGCGGTGCGATATGACGAAGGACGTGAAGATGCAGGTCGGCGGGACGCTTCGGGACGATCTCGTCGCGTTCAAGGAGGCGTGGAAGCGGGCCGAGGCCGGCGATGACCGGCAGGCGCGGGGATCGCCTTCGATAACGGGCCGATGGCCAGGTCCGCGCCACGGCTGACCGGCTGAGCGCGGTCGTCGTTCTCTGAGCGCCCGGCCCCCAAGCGGGTCTGGGACCCCCTTGAGCGCCGGGCCGATCTCAGGGCGTGGTCAGATATACCGCCGCAGGGAGCGGGCGAGGTCGGAGCCGCCGGCGCGCTTCTTGGACTGGGCCGGCTGATAGGCCACCCGGGCGTGTTCGTTGCAATAGGGACCGTCGCTGGAGCGGCGGCCGCAGAAGGTGAAGCCGTCGCTGGACGGATCGCCGATGGGCCACTTGCACATGTGGGCGCCCAGCGTCAGCACGGTGGCCGAGCCCGGGGCCTCGTCCACATAGCGCACCGGAACGGGCGCCGGGGCGGCGGCCTCGGCCTCCACCGGTTCGGCGATGCGGCGCGGCGCCGACGGGGCGGCGGCGGCGGCCCGCTGGG
>NZ_JAUSBZ010000018.1 GCF_030651755.1 Phenylobacterium sp.
CGAGAAATGGCGAAACGAAATGAGTGGTCAGAACAGGCATCTCTTCGCCACCACATCCGAAGTCCTGGTAAAGCTGTTTGGATATGGGACCACAGAGCTGTGAGAACCGAACGGATTTGGTTTGTGGGTGTCCTTCCTCCCCCGGTTAACGGAATGGCCAACGTCTCCGAATGGGTCCTCAATGAGCTGGAGCCTGCGGCGGACATCCACCGACTAGGGGTTCATCGAGGGGGTTTCTCCAGAACAGTATGGCCGATCTATCGCCAAATGCATCTAATCATAAACGCTCTACGAGCAGCGCTACGAGCGCGGGCAAATGATCGGTTCTATATCTGTTCAGACTCAAGGTGGGGCCAACTAGGATCCTGCGTGATGGTGATATTCGCGCGGATCGCGAGGATGCGAATTTACGTCCACCATCACGTGTTTTCCTACGTCGACAATCCAACAGATATCGCTAGGCTATTTTTTAAGATTTGTGGTGCTGACGCTACCCACATCGTCCTGTGTAAAGGCATGGCTGAGAAGCTGGTGCTGGTATATGGGCGAGACATCAAGGTCCGGATATTAAGTAACGCTAACCTAGTATCACCACCTCCGGTGAAACCAAGCAGCCGACATGAACTCAACTCTGTTGGCTTCTTGGGAAATATAACGTTGGAGAAGGGCATTGCAGACTTCATTCAAGTTGCGGAAATCGTCCAGTCGCAGGACTCCGCTGTAAAGTTCAGCATCGCGGGGCCCGTGCCCAACGAGCAACTATCAGCCCTCATCACCGGTTTTGTGTCGCGGTCACCGGCGAACAGGGTCTATCTCGGTCCTGTATACGCGTCAGAGAAGGAGAAATTCTTCGACAACATTGACCTGCTCCTTTTCCCAAGCCGCTACAAGAATGAAGCCGAACCGGTCACGATCTATGAGGCGCTAAGCCGAAACGTCGCTGTTCTGGCGACTGCGCGAGGCTGTGTGCCCAGCCAGCTGGCAGCTGAATGCGTTTGGGCAGACGCTGACGGTTTCGCGGCGTGGGCCGCGGATCGGATCAGAGCAGGTCGAAAGAATCCGAGCATGCTCGATGGCTGGTTAAGATCCGCGCCCCTCGCTGAGATAGTGTCAGTGAAATCGATATTTGATTTTGGTCTCGATGTTAATGATCCTAACGAGGCGATAATCAACGAAGGCTCTTGCGAAAAATGAATAATTCATGCGAACTCATAGTTCTTCAGAGGATTGTGCCTCACTATAGAGCATCGTTTTTTGAGAAGCTTTTCAGCCAGACGGGGTGGAAGGTAGTTTGTGACTCGACATACCCAAGCGATAATACGAATAGGGTTACAAACAAGGATTACATCGTAGAGTATCCATCGACGTATATTAAGCAATCCGGACGCACCATTGTCATGCCCCCGGTGGGTCGGATATTGAAAGAAATGCGACCCGCTGCGGTCATATCCGAGTTTTCTCTCAACATGAGCTCGACGTACGAACTCGCGGCGCGGCGTTTGTTTTCAGGGCGATCGCCAAAGCTAGCTTACTATACGCATGGTTACAACCCGCATCGCCAAGCCGCGGGTTTCGGGAATGCAATACTTCAACGCGCGAGAATTCCAATTCTTGGCATTGCGGATCATGTCATACTGTACACCGCCGATGGGGACCGATTCCTCAGGGATTATGTGAGGCCTGAGCGTATCTCAGTGGCGAACAATACACTTGATATCCAGCCAATGAGAGAGCTAGCCAAGCGATTTCCCTTTAGGAAGACCGCTCGTGGCCCAAATCTCATAGCAGTTGGTCGTGCGGTGCCCGACAAGAATTACCCTGTACTCGTGGAGACGTTCCGTCGGCTCCTCAGGGATTATCCAGAAGCGATATTGACTATTGTGGGAGACGGACCTGACATGCCCGCCGTTAGGGCTGCCGTTGGTGAGATGATAAACAGAAATGTAATGTTGTTAGGCGAGATTTACGATGAAGAACGTCTGGCTGAAATATTCTCAAGCCAAGACTTATTTTTGCTGACGGGGTCGGCCGGGTTGTCAATCAATCATGCCTTAGCATATGGCATACCGGTATTAGCCTTCAAAGGCGGGCCGCCTGATGGGCCATTTCATCACCCAGAGATTGCGTACATAAAAGACGATGTGACTGGGTGGATCGTAGAAGAAAATAGTTATGATTCTATGATTTCTTTGATTCAGAAAATATTTGGGCGCGGATCGCCAAGGGAAATGCTTTCAGGCACGATCCGCCAGTTTGTCGACGATAACCTGGATATTGATCATATGGTGTCGACATTTGTCACAGTCGGGCGGGGTCTCTTGTCTAAAGCGTAGGCTGAAGGCTAATAATTCGGGAGTTAGTTGTTCGAAACTGGTCAGGCTGTTCGTCTGATAGTCTCTCTCAATACCTGCAAATCTAGGACCAGCGCATGCAAGTGGCGATGATCGGAACAGGCTATGTGGGCCTGGTGAGCGGGGCGTGCTTCGCCGACTTCGGTCATGTGGTGACCTGCATCGACAAGGACGCGGGCAAGATCACCCGTCTGCGCGAGGGGGGTATCCCGATCTTCGAGCCGGGTCTTGAGGGCCTGGTGGCGCGAAATGTGGCGGCCGGCCGGCTGTTCTTCGAGACTGAGGCCGCCGCGGCGGTGGCCAAGGCCGATGCGGTGTTCATTGCGGTCGGCACGCCCTCGCGCCGGGGCGATGGCCATGCGGACCTGTCCTACGTCTATGCCGCCGCCGAGGAGATCGCGGGCCTCATGGACGGCTTCACCGTGGTGGTGACCAAGTCCACCGTGCCGGTGGGCACCGGTGATGAGATCGAGAAGATCATCAAGGCCAAGCGCCCTGACGCCCAGTTCGCGGTGGTGTCCAATCCGGAGTTCCTGCGCGAGGGCGCGGCCATCGAGGACTTCAAGCGCCCCGACCGGGT
>NZ_JAUSBZ010000019.1 GCF_030651755.1 Phenylobacterium sp.
GAGGCGACGGCGAAGGCCGCCGCGATAGTTATAGATCTGCCCGCTGAGCCTTGCCGGCTCAAGCCGACGTCCGCCGGCTGACCCGCCCTTCCAGGGCGGTGGCCCGGGCCACGGTGTTTGAGATCGTCCCGTACTTGCGGACGTTCTTGTGCAGCAATTCAAGGCGCTGGTCGCTCTCGGCGGTGTCCACGATCAGCTCATAGTCGATGGACCTGATCATAGGCGGATTGTCCTGGCGCGCGGCCTTCAACCTGACTTCGACGCCCTGGAGCTCAAAATTCAGAAGCGGGGTGACGCGCTCGATCCCCTTGATCATGCAGGCTGCGACGGCGGCCAGCAGAAGCTCGACGGGGTTGAAGGCGTCCGGACGTCCCTTGAGGTCTGTGTCCAGAACCAGGGTGGCGTCCTTGACTGAGGCAAGGCTCCCGTGGGCGTCGATCCGGCGGGCCGTGATGGCGTATTCAAGCATCCCACCACCCTAGCGGGATACTGTGCGAGGCCTATGCGCCGGATCAATTCTGGCCGATGACGATAACCCTGCCGTTCGCAGCGCCTCAGGCCGCGGCCCCCGTGCGCCGGACGGGGGCTTGCTGGGGCTCGCTTTGCCGGACCGGGAGGGAGAAGCCCACCGTTGTGCCCTCGCCAGGCGCGCTCTGGATGTCCAGAGCCCCGCCGTGCATCTCCACAAGAGATTTGGTGAGGGCCAGACCCAGGCCCGTGCCTTGTTGGGTCTTGGAGTGCTGACTCTCGATCTGCTCGAAGGGACGGGCGAGCCTCGCCAGATCATCCGGCGCGATGCCAATCCCGGTGTCCTTGACGCTGATACGGACCCGTTCGCCCAGGGGATCGGGACGCGCATCGGCCCTGACGGTGACCCGGCCGCCGCGGGGGGTGAATTTGATGGCGTTGGAGAGCAGGTTGAGCAGCACCTGCTTGATCGCCCGATAGTCCGCCTCGACTTCCGGCAAATCCCGGGGGAATTCCAGCTCCAGCGCCAGGCCGGCGCTGTCGGCGCGATTGCGGATCAACCGGGCGGCGTCCTCGACCACGTCCTCCAGGGTCAGGGGCTCGAACTTCAGGTTCATCTTGCCGGCTTCGATCTTCGACATGTCGAGAATGTCGTTGATCAGGGCCAGCAGATGCTGGCCCGAGGAGAGAATGTCGCCGCAATATTCTTTGTAGCGAGGGTCTCCAAGGGGGCCGAACATTTCCCCGACCATGATCTCTGAGAACCCGTTGATGGCGTTCAGCGGGGTTCGCAGTTCGTGGCTCATATTGGCGAGGAATTCGCTCTTGGCGGTGTTGGCGCTTTCAGCGCGAACCTTCTCGGCCTCGTACTTGCGGGCCAGCTCTGACAACTGCTCCTGGCTGCGCTCGAGGCTGACGACGGCTTTCTGGAGCGCCTCTTCGTTGACCCGCCGGGCCTCTTCCTGGGTCTTGATGGCGGTGATGTCGGCTGCGGTCATGACCAGCCCGCCTTCGGCGGTGCGACGCTCGGAGATCTGGATCCACCGGCCGTCGTTGAGCTCGGCCTCCCGGACTCCGCGCTGTCCGTCGGCAGCCGGGGCTTCGCGCTTGATGGCCAGGCGGGCGAAGCGATTGACCTGGTCGCGGGCGGCGCCGGGCTTGAGCAGGCGGGCTTCCAGGGAGAAGACGCTGCGATAGTTGCGGTTGCACATCAGAAGCCGACCGTGACGATCCCACAGCACGAAGGCTTCCGAGACGCTCTCGATGGCGTCCCGAAGGCGGTTTTCGGCGGCCTGGGCGCGCGCCTGGGCGATGCGCTCCTCGGTGACGTCCAGGGCGACCCCGATGATCCGGGCGAATCCACCCTCAGGGGCGCGGCCAAAGGCCTGGCCCCGGGCGTCGATCCACAGGGGCCGCTCCCCGGCCTCCCCGGGCGCCCGAAAGGAGACGTCGAAGGCGCCATAGAGGGCGGCCGACGACAGGGCCTGGCGCACCCGCTCGCGATGTTCGGGGGACACCCGGTCCAACACATCCTGGCCACCGACGACACCGCCGCCCCCCCAGCCGAGCATGCCGCCGGTGACATCGGACAGAAACACCTCGTCGGTGGTCAGGTCCCATTCCCAGATGCCGCACCGCGCGGCCTCCACCGCCATGCGGAAGCGCTGCTCACTGTCATAGAAGGCCTGCTGGGCGGCCTCGACCTTGCGGCTCTGAGTGAAGAGCAGCAGTCCCAGGAGGAAGGCGACCCCGAGGGGGATGAGCACCCAGCCCAATTGCTCCTGGGCTGCGAGCATCTCCAGCGGATCGGCGTCGGCGCCGACCAACACCAGTAGAGCGCCGTCGGCCGCCGGATGGCTGGCGACCTGCAGGCTGGCCCCATCGGGACTCCTGGCCCGGGTCAGCCGTCCCGGCCGCAGTTCCCCGGGGGTTAATTCAAAGGCTGCGCTCAAGCTGTCGGCCTCGGCGACGCCGCCCGCGCCTGTGGCCGAGATGATCTGACCGCGGGCCGAAGCGATGGCCGCGGGCCGCGCGTCGCCCAGCAGAGCGGACAGCCGAGTCGGGTCGGCGACCACCAGGATGGTGCGCCGTCCTGCGGAGGTGGAGGCCGTCGTCGCCGTGATCAGCCGCAACGGGGCGGCCTGGGCGTCGACGCCCACCCCGTACCAGATGTTGCTCTGATCCCGTTCGGCTTGGGCGGCCAGGGCGTTCCAGTCCAGACTTGCGGCCTCGCCTGTGACGGCCAGCACCTCTGAGCCACCAAGCACGACAACGGCGCTGGCCGCGCCGGCCGCCACCTTCAGGCCCGTTTCGGCCGCCTCGAGGGGGCTGTCGGGTCGTGCCTCAAGTCGTTCGCGGGCGGCGAGAAGACCGCCGCGCAGGGTGGCGGTTTCGGCCTCGAGGCGGGCCGCCAGGGCTTGGGCTTGTCCCGGCAGGACGATTCCAGGCTGGCTCGCGCTGGTCGGTTCGCTCTGGATGCGGGCCACGGCGAAGGCGGTGTAGACGGCCATCAGCAGCAAGGTGGTCAGGATGGCCAGCCGTGCGAAGGCGAAGGTCGGCGGCGGCCGGGAGCCTGGACTCTCCTCCCCACCGCGCCGCCGACCCTGGGTCTGAGCCGCGCTTCTACGTCCGCGTCCGGCCAAGCCCGCCGCTCCTTGCCCTCAAAACCGAGTCACCCGCCAACCGGAGTCTAGGCGGGCGGAGTCGCCGCGTCACGAGTCATACGGTCGCGCCTGTCGCGATCATGTGGTCGGCCGCCCGCCCCCATGGACAAACGCCGACCTCAGTCCTCAGCCAGGGCCCGCGAGGCGAGCTCATAGACGTTCTTGGACAGCCCCTCGTGGCTGACGATCCGTTCCAGTTCGTCGCGCATCTGGGCGCCCAGTTCGGACCGGTAGCGCCGCCAGCCGCCCAGGGGTTCGAGCAGACGGGCCGCGGTCATCGGGTTGTAGCCGTCCACCGACAGGATCTGATCGGCCAGGAACCGGTAACCGGCGCCGCTGGGGTCATGGAACCGCACCGGATTGCCCGCTGCGAATGTGCCCACCAGGGCTCGTAGTCGGTTGGGGTTCTTCGCGTCAAAGGCCGGATGGGCGGTCAGGCCGAGAACCCGCCCAAGGGCGCCTTCGTCCGGCGCTCGGGCCTGCAGAGCGAACCACTTGTCGATGACCAGGGGCTCAGACTTCCAGCGCTCATAGAAATCGGCCAGGGCCTTTTCGAACGGCTCGCCGCCGATCTGCATCAGGGCCGACAGGCCGCCCATGGCGTCGGTCATATTGCCGGCGGCCTCATAGTGGCCAAAGGCCCGCTCGGCGTTCTCCGCGTGGGGATCGGCGGCAAGAATATCGAGCGCCATATTGCGCAGGGCTCGACGGCCGGCGCCCGCCGCGTCGGTGGTGAACTCGCCCAGGTCCTGCAGGCCGGTGTGGAGCCGACCGAGGTCTTCAGCCAGATGAATGGCCAGCCGGGCGCGCAGGATGTTGCGGGCCAGGTGAATGGCGCCCGGGTCGGCCGGCTGCTGGGCGAGCGCCAGCTCAGCCTCGCTGGGCAGGGAGAGCAGCAAGGCCTTGAAGGCCGGATCGGCCGCCTGGTCGGACAGGGCCCGGCCGACGGCCTCGGCATAGCGTTCCTCGCCCACCTCATCCGGTGCGCCGGCGCTGCGGGCCAGCATCAGGTCCCGGGCCAGGTCCTGGCCGGCCTCCCAGCGGTTGAACAGGTCCGGATCGGCGGCGAGCTGGACATAGCGGTCCTTGGGCGCAGCGTCCGTGGTCAGGACCACCGGGGCGGAAAAGCCGCGCAGGGCCGAAAGCACAGGCTCGCTCTCGATCCCGGTGAGGGTCAGACTGACCTTGGCCTCGTCCAGAACGACAATCGTTTCGTCCACCGCCTGGCCCTCCCGTTCGAAGGCCAGGGTGCGCCCCTCGGAGTCCAGCAGGCCCAGACGGACCGGGATGGGCAGGGGCTTCTTGCTGGCCTGGCCAGGCGTCGGCGGGGTGGTCTGGGTGAGGTCGAGCTTCAGGGTCTGGGCGGCGGGGTCATAGGTGCGGCGGATATCGACCCGCGGCGTGCCGGCCTGTTCGTACCAGTCAAAGAAGTTGGTCAGATCCTGGCCAGACGCCTCGGCAAAGCACGTGATGAAGGCCTCCACCGTTGTGGCGTGGCCGTCCCACCGGTCGAAATAGAGGTCCATGCCCTTCCGGAAAGCCTCGGCCCCGATCAGGGTCTTGAGCATGCCGATGACCTCGGAGCCCTTCTCGTAGATGGTCGCGGTGTAGAAGTTGTCGATCTTCAGATAGCTCGACGGCCGCACCGGATGGGCCAACGGACCCTGGTCCTCGGAGAACTGGCGGGCGCGCAGGGCCTTCACGTCCTTGATCCGCTGGACGGCGGCGCCGCGCATGTCGGCCGAGAAGCTCTGGTCTCGGAAGACGGTCAGGCCTTCCTTCAGGCACAGCTGGAACCAGTCGCGGCAGGTGATGCGATCGCCGGTCCAGTTGTGGAAGTACTCGTGGGCGACGACGCTCTCGATCCGCTCATAGTCGAAGTCGGTGGCGGTCGCCTGATCGGCCAGCAGGAGC
>NZ_JAUSBZ010000022.1 GCF_030651755.1 Phenylobacterium sp.
CGGAAGTTGGGGTTGCGGGCGAACACCTCGCTGACCGCGCTCATGAAGGGATAGTCCGAGAAGGGCGAGGCCGGGCCCTCGGCATAGCGCCAGCCGGCGGTCACCGGGCTTCGAGTGCTGTAGTCGCCCAGGTCCCCCACCTTCAGGGTGTCACGGGCATAAACCTCGAAGGCGGCGATCAGCGCCTCGGGCAGGACCCGCGAGGGATCCGCCGCCCGTTGGCCAGGGGGGGCGGACGGACCCGTATAGCGGGCGTCGGCCATGCCTAGGGTCAGGCCCTGATCTTTCAGCAGCTCGACCCGGAAGCGCTCCTTGGTGATCCGCAGGTTGTTCTCGACGTAGAAGGCCGCCGGGATGCCGCTATAGGCTTCAAGCTTCTGGGCGATGGCGGCCCGGGCCGCGGGGTCCAGATCATCGCCCTGGGCCAGGGCGGTCAGGTATTCGGTGCGCGCAAAGACACGCATCTCGGCCATCCAGGGCTCGAAGTCCTGGCCCTTCAGGTCGGCCTTGCCATGCCACCAGGCGGTGGCCGCCAGGGTCGGCAAAGACACCACATAGCTGATGATGTTCTGCGGGCGCTGGACGTACTCGACGATGTTCATGGCCTGGCCCATGAAGATTGCGCCGCGCAGGTTCTGGTCCTGCGGCAAATCCTGAATCTGGCGGGCGGCCACCGCCGCGCGGATGGTGCCATAGCTCTCGCCAAACAGGTGCTTGGGCGAGGCGGTCCGGCCATTGGCCGCAGACCAGGCGACCACGAAGTCGGTGAACTGTCGGGCGTCGGCCTCGACGGAGAAATAGGCCTCGGGATCGACGCCCTCGGCGAAGCGGCTGAACCCCGTCCCGGCGGGATCGAAGAACACCAGGTCGGCGACATCGAGGACGGTGTAGGGATTGTCGACGATAGCGAAGCTGGCCGGATCGGCGCTGAGATCGTCGGGAACCGCCAGGCGGCGAGGCCCAAATGCGCCCATGTGCAGATAGGGCGAGGGCGAGATCGGGCCGCCGTTGAACACGAAGATCACGGGCCGCTCAACGCGGGCCAGGTCCCCGGTCGCCAGATAGGCGGTGGTGATCAGGCGCACGCCGGGCGCGCCATCTTGGCCAGGCAGGTCCAGGGCCTCGACCTTAGCGCGATAGGTCACCGGCTGATTGTTGAAGACCCCCTGATGAGTCGTGACCACCGGGGCGCTCAGGGCCACGGGCCTGAGGCTCGGCGAAGGGGCGGACTGTGCGTGGGCCTGGCCCAGGGCCAGCGTCGCGCAGACGCCGATCAGACCTAGACCTCTTCCGACAAACCCCATGGCCCGGTTCCTCCTGAGTTTGAGGTGAGCCTAGCTGCGGATGGCGGGATTTTCTTCCCATTGTGCGCAACAGCCCGCGGCCGGCTTGGATAGGCTATGCGTCTTGCTGGTCTCCCGGATTTGCGCGTGTTTCTCCCGGCAGCCGTCTCCCGCCTATCGGAACTGGCGATGGCGCAGGGGCACCGCAGTGGTGGCTTTGGACTCCGACAGGGTGACGATGGAGCGCACGTCCACCACGCCGGGCAGCTTGAGGATCGTGGAGAAGATGAAGTCCTGGTACCAGTTCACGTCAGGCGCCAGAACCTTCATCATGCAGTCCATCTCGCCGAACACCGCGTAGCATTCGAGGATTTCCGGGATCTCGTGGATCGCCTTGAAGAAGCCTTCGCGCTCCTGGTCGGTCAGGGTGTTCATCTTCACCTGCGCGAAGACCTGCATCTTGAACCCCAGCATCTCACGATCGAGGATCGCCACGGTGCCCTTGATATAGCCTTCGTCCTTGAGGCGCTGGATGCGCCGCCAGCAGGGCGACTGGGACAGGCCCACCCGTTCGGCCATCTCCGCCGTGGAGAGCGAGGCGTCCTTCTGCATCAGGTCGAGAATCTTGATGTCGATCGCGTCCAGAGCCGACGGCATATCTTATGTCTCCGTATCTCTCAGTGAGCATAGCGGATGCGGACATGGCCGCTGTCAAGGAACACAAAGGCAAGAAAAACCACAGTCCGTAACTAGGATCACTTCGTGGGCGCCCGTCGCTTGTGTGGCGGGGCAAGGAGTGCGGGCCATGGGGATGCGGCCTTGAATTCATCGAGCGTGCGACTGAGCCTCGCCCTCGAGCAGGGGCTGAAGTCGGGAGCCGTGGGCGGTTACACCGCCTGGGTGCGCGAGGTGATGCGCGCCGTGGCCGCCGAGCCGCGGGCCGTGGTTCTTTTTGACTCAACCATCCGCGAGCCCACCGATCTCCTGGCCGGTCTTGTGCGCCGCGCCTTCCAGGATGGTGTGACCGACCGCTATGAAAGCACCTTCGCCGGGGGCAATCGCTTCGTGTCGGCCGCGGTGGCGGCGCGCCATGGGGTCGACCTCGACCAGGTGATCTGCACCACCGGCGCCACCAGCGCCATGGCCATGGCCATGCGCGCCTTTGTGAGGCCGGGGGACCATGTGATTGTCGAGGCGCCCGCCTTCGACCTGCTTCCGGCCCTGGCGCAGGAGGCGAAGGCGCAGATCACCCCGCTGCCGCGCCGCGCGCCGGATTTCGCCATCGACCTCGACGAGCTGGCCGGACTGGTCCGGCCCGACACCAAACTGATCCTCCTGACCCAGGTGCATAATCCTTCCGGAGCGGTGCTGGACCCCTCGGCGCTGCGCGCCATTGGCGCGATCGCCGAGCGGGTGGGGGCCCGGGTGCTGATCGACGAAGTCTATGCCGACTTCGCCGGGCTGGGATCAGCCGTGGGCCTGTCTGACGCCTTTGTCAGCGCCGGAAGCCTCACCAAGGTGCAAGGCCTGTTTGCATTGAAGTGCGGCTGGGCGGTGGGCTCCAAGGCCAATATCGCCGCCATGCAGGCCGCCAATCCCCAGGGCGATCTCGGGGTCTCCAAATTGTCCCACGCCATCGGCGCCCTGGCCCTGGAGGACATGGCGCCCTTTGACGCCCATTGGCGTGGCGTTCTGGCGGCCGCCCGACCGGTTCTACAGTCCCATGCCGCCGCCATGATCGCCGATGGCTTGATTGAGGGGGGGCCGCCGGCCGTGGGCTGCATGTATTTTCCAAAGGTCGTGGGTGTGAGCGACACCCTCCAACTGGCCTCCTGGCTATGGGAGGCCGACCAGATCGTGGTCGCCCCAGGCGAATTCTTTGGTCAGTCTGGCCATATCCGCATCGGCTTTGGCGGCGACGCCGAGGGCCTCGATGTGGGCCTGAGCCGGCTGCACGCCGCCTTGCGCCGCCGGAGTGTGACTTGAAGAGCCGTCGACCCACGTCCTGGCGCGTCTGCTTAGATGCGACATTCCGCCTTTCGCAGGCCTCGGCATTCAGCATGCAGAGTGACTTGGTTCGTTGCATAAACGATTTGCGACGGGGCCATGACGCTGGAGCTTTCGAAAAGAAAAACCGCGTTTCGCGGGCTAGCTTTGAATTGACTGCAATCGCTTGTCTTCAGCTTCGGCGAGCGCACCCAAACTGAGAAATATGGGGCGTTTCGGCTGGAGTTCTGGGGATTTTGGGGGCCGTTCCGGCCGTTGGGGGATGCTATGAGCTATCAGACGATCCGGGGGCGCCTGCTCGCCACCACCATGCTAGGGGCGGCCATGGCCGCCGCCCTGTCAGCGGCGCCCGCCGTGGCGCAGGCGACCGACGCGACGCAGATCCAGGAAATCATCGTGACCGGATCGCGGATCCGGCGGGTCGACACCGAAACGGCCGCCCCCGTCCTGACCGTGGATCAGCAGTCCTTCACCGACCGCGGCGTGGTCCAGGTGGGCGATCTGATGAACCAGATCAGCTCCAACATCCCCAACTATCCGATCGCCGCGGGCTCCGGTACAGCCGCCGGCGCCGGCCAGCAATTTCCGAACCTGTTTGGCCTCGGCCCCGGCCGCACCCTGACCCTGGTCAATGGCCGACGCTTCGTGGCCTCGTCCAACGGTCTCGCGGGCTCCTCGGTGGACACCAACATGATCCCGCTCGGCCTGCTGGACCGGGTCGAGGTGGTGCAGGGCGGCGGCGCGGCCGTCTATGGCTCCGACGCCATCGCCGGGGTGATCAACTATGTGCTGAAGACCAATTTCGAGGGGATCGAGCTCGACGCCCAGACCGGCATTTCCTCGCGGAGCGACTATCCGGTCCACGCCCTGCGCGGGACCTTCGGCAAGAACTTCCTGGACGCCCGGGGCAATGTGGCCCTGAACCTGGAATGGTCGCAGAACGACTCCCTGCTCGACTATGACCGTCCGCGCAGCAATCTGGGCCGGATCACCGTGCCGAACCCGGCCAACACCTCCAACACCGACGGCATTCCCTCGGTGAAGGAAATCTTCGACGCCCGGTTCTGGGAGTTCAATCCCAATGGCGTCATCTTCACCACGCCTGCGCCCGTGCCTGGCTTCCTGCTCGGCCAGCAGTTCACCTCGGCCGGAGGGATCGCAGCCTATAATCCCGGCTCGATCCAGGGCGTCCCCTTCGCCAGCGGCGGCGAGGGCCAGACCTATCGCGAGCTGGCCGCCCTGCGCACCGGCGTCGAGCGCTTCAGCGCCAACGCCATCGGCCATTTCGACCTGACCGACCGGGTCCGCCTGACTGGCGAACTGCTCTATGGCCGCACTGAGGGGACCGACCCCTATGCGGCGCAGTCGAGCTACACGGTCCTGAACAACGCCGCCTCAGGCGCCGGCGTCATCACTTTCACCCGCACCAATCCCTTCCTGTCCCCGGCGACGGTGGCCCAGCTCACCGCGCTGCGTCCGGCGTTCGGGGCGGGCGCGCCGCTGTTCCTGTCCAAGTGGTTCGACGACCTCCTGCCGACCCGCGAAGGCAGCCAGGTGACCGAGAGCTACCGCGCCCTGGCCGGCCTGGAAGGCGACTTCGACTTCGCCGAGCGGAACTTCTACTGGAGCGCGACGGCGAGCCGTGGCGTGACCGAAGGCCGCCAGGAAGCCTGGGGCGTCGACACCGCGCGCTTCAACAACGCCATCAACGCTGTGCGCAACAGCGCCGGGACCATCGTCTGCGCCATCAACGCCGACGCCAGCACCGCCAATGACGACGCCGCCTGCGCGCCGATCAATCCCTTCGGCAATGGCAATGTCTCGCCGGAGGCCCGTGCCTACGCCACCGTCCAGACGGGCCAGGAATTCTACAATGTTCAGGACAACTTCCTGGCCACAGTCGGCGGGGACCTGTTCACCCTGCCGGCCGGCCCGGCCAAGTTCTCCCTGGCCTACGAATATCGTCGCGAAAGCGCCAAGTTCGTACCCCTTGAGGCCTCCCAGCGGGGTCTGACCGGCTCGCGGGTGCCCACCGTGGCCACCCGCGGCGAGTACGACACCAACGAATACTCGGCCGAACTGCTGGTCCCCATCCTTGGCGGCGATGTGACTCTGCCCTTCGCCCGGTCGGTCGAGTTCGAAGGCGCCTTCCGGCGGGTGAAGAACTCCCTGGCCGGCAGCGAGGACGTCTGGGGCGCTGGACTTCGCTGGGAGGTCTTCGATGGCCTGACCCTGCGCGGATCGCGCAGCCGCAACTTCCGCGCGCCGACCCTGGAGCAGCTGCTGGCGCCGTCCCGCACCGCCCTGGCCAGCGTCGGCCAGGACCCCTGTGACGCAGACCGCATCAGCGGCGGTCCGGCCCCGGCCACGCGCCTGGCCAACTGCCAGGCCCTGTTCGCCGCCAATCCCAGCTACGGCCCACTGGCCACCTTCCAGAACCCCGCGGAGAATTTCGCCGCGGCCCTGGTGACCACCGGCGGCAACCCCGACCTGCGCAACGAAATCTCCGACACCACCACCATCGGCTTCATCTTCCAGCCGACCTTCGCGCCGGGCCTGACCATCGTGGTCGACCGGATCGAGGTGGACCTGACCGATGGTCTGTCGCCCTTCACGCCGCAGAACTTCATGGAGACCTGCTACGACTCCAGTCCGCAGCCGGCCGACATCTGCAGCCGCTTCACCCGCGACGCCACCGGCGCCACGGCGACGGCCCAGACGACCACCTTCAACGCCGGTGAGGTCACCTATCGCGGCGAGACCTATTTCGTCGGCTACACCTTTGCGCCGGGTCGCTTCTTCGGCGACGCCGACTGGGGCAATCTCGACCTGTCCATCGAGGCCACTCACACCGCCAAGCTGGAGACCTCGGTCACCGGTTTCGACCGCAGCCGGCTGGAAGGCACGGTGGCCAATCCCGACTGGACCACGCGCTTCGACGCCCGCCACGTTCGCGGGCCCGTCCGCCTGACCTACTCGATGATCTACCTGCCGGAGGTGAAGGCGACCCCGACGGCGACCATCGAGAACAACCCCAACCCGATCATCGAGCGCAACATCCGCCACAGCGTCTCGGGCCAATATGATTTCGGCAAGTACACGGTGCGGGCCGGCGTCATCAACCTGACGGACGAAGAGCCGTCCTATCCGACCCGGAACTATGGCGACATCCTGGGTCGCCAGTACTATGTCGGCCTGAACGCCCGCTTCTAGGGCGGACCAGGAAAGCGCCGGGCTGCGCTCAGCAGCCCGGCCGACCTGCGGGGGCGGCGCGGTGACCCCACCATCGCCCGCCCCCGTCTCCATCTTCGAGGGAGGCTCGCCGCATGGCCACGCAGGCCGCCGATCCCATCGTCATCGACGCCGCCGGTGTGCGCGAGAGCCTGACCTACGCCGCGGCGATCCCCGTGGTGCGCGAGGCGATGGTCGCGCTCTCCGATGGCCGGGTGCGCCAGCATCTGCGCAGTTTCATCGGCCTGGGGGAGGGCCGCACCTTCGCCATCATGCCCGCGGCCCTGTCGGCTGACGGCGTCTTTGGCGCCAAGCTGGTCAGCGTCTTTCATGACGGAACCGGCCGCAAAGCCCATGAGGGCCTGGTGGTGATCTTTGACGGCGCCACCGGGTCGCCGGTCTGCCTGGCCGATGCGGCCGAGGTCACCGCCATCCGCACCGCCGCCGCCAGCGCCGTGGCCACCGACGCCCTGGCCGCCCCGGGCGCGCGCAGCCTGGCCATACTGGGCCTGGGCAAGCAGGCCCTGGCGCATCTGGAGGCCCTGAGGCTCGTTCGCCCGCTGGACGACATCCGGGTCTGGGGCCGGGACTATGCCCGCGCCCGGGGTTTCGCCGAGCGCCATGGCCTGCGCGCCTGCGCGACGGTGGGCGAGGCGGTGGACGGCGCAGAGATCATCTGCACGGTGACCGGGGCGGTCGATCCGATCCTGGAGGGGCGTCTGGTCTCGCCCGGCGCCCACGTCAACGCCGTCGGCTCCAGCGGGCCTGGACAGGCGGAGATCGACACCGACCTGGTGACCCGGTCCCGCTTCATCGTCGACCACCGCGAGCATGTGCTGGCCCATGGGGGCGAGTTCCTGCGTTCGGGTCTTCCCGCCGATCACATCGCCGCCGAGATCGGCGAGGTGCTGGCGGGCGCAAGGCCTGGCCGCACCGCCGCCGACCAGATCACCATCTACAAGTCCCTGGGTCATGCGGCCCAGGACCTGGCGGTCACAGACTGGCTCTATCGCCAGAAGGACAAGCGACCATGAGCGAGCCTGCGCCGCCTGCCTCCGATACGACCGGAATGCTCCACAGGGGCGTCGATCTCTGGGCGGTGATCTCGCTTGGCCTGGGGACGGCGGTGGGGGTGGCCATCTTCTCGGTGATCGCCCCGGCCACGGCGCTGGCGGGACCCGGCATGCTGCTGGCGGTGCTGATCGCCGCCGTGCCGATGTTCGTCATCGCCGTCACCTACGCCTTCATGGGCTCAGCCCTGCCGACCTCGGGCGCCTCGTTCGAGTGGTCGCGGCGGTTCGTCAGCCCCTTCCTCGGCTTCATGATCGCCTGGCTGCGCATCGTCTCCAATCTCGGCGCCATCCTGGTCCTGGCCCTGGTGCTGATCCGCTATCTGAACATGGTGGTCCCGCTGCCCACCAAGCCGGCCATGTTCGTGGTCTTCGTCATCTTCTGGGCGGTGAATATGATCGGGGTCGGCGTGGCCGGCCGCCTGCAGGTCTTGATGATCGCGGCCATGATCGGCCTGTTCGTCCTGTTCGCCGCCTGGGGGGCGCCGTCAATCGCCCCGCAGGCCTATGAGCCGCTGCTGCCCCAGGGCTGGGCCGGGGTCTTCGCCGCCATCCCGCTGCTGATCGGCCTGTTCTTCGGCATCGAATCTTCCACCGAGATCGGCGATGAGGTGAAGAACCCCCGTCGCACCATCCCGCTGGGCCTCGCCCTGTCGATCCTGACCGCAGTCGCCCTCTATCTGATGGTGGCCGGGGTGACGATGGGGGTCTTGGGGGCAAGCGCCCTGGGGGCCAGCGACACCCCGCTGCTGGACGCCGCGGAGGTCTTCATGGGGCCGCTGGCCAAGCCGCTGATCGTCACCGCCGCCGTCGTGGCCATCGGCACCTCGATCAATTCGCTGTTCCTCGGGTTTTCGCGCAACCTCTTCGCCATGGCCCGGGCCGGCATGCTGCCAGCGGCGATGATGAAGGTGCACGCCCGCACCGGCGCGCCCTATGTCGCCCTGACCGTCATCCTGGTCGGCGCGACCCTGGGCCTGGCCGCGCCGATGAACCTGACCGCCCTGTTCCTGGCGGTGAATATCCCGACCCTGATCAAGTACGCCGGGGTCAACTTCGCCGCCGCCGTGGTGGTGCGCCGGCACCCGGAGATCTATGAGGCGGCCACCTTCCGCCTGTCCAAGCGGGCCACCCTGTTCTGGGCCTATGCCGGCACGGTGATGGCGGTGATTGTCGCCCTGTTGGGCCTGGGCGCCGACTGGACTCCGTATGCGGCCCTGGGCGTCTGGGCGGTGTTGGGGACCGGCTACTACGTGGCCTTCGTCCGCAAGCGCGAGGTCGCCTGATGCGGGTCATCGGCCAGGAGGAGGTCCGCGCGCGTCTGACCTACGAGGTCTGCATCCCTATCGTGCGAGCGGCCATGATTGCGCTCTCTCGTGGCGAGACCCGCCAGCTGCTGCGCTCGATCATCCCCCTGGCCCAGGGACACATGTTCGGGGTCATGCCCGGCGCGCTGGGGGAACGGGCCTGTTTCGGGGCAAAGCTGGTCAGTGTGTTTCCGGAGAACTTCGCCCAGGGCCGCCAGTCCCACCAGGGTGTGGTGGTGCTGTTCGACGGGGAGAGCGGCGCCTCGATCTGCGTCGCCCATGCCGGCGAGATCACCGCCATCCGTACGGCGGCGGCCAGCGCCGTGGCCACTGACGCCCTGGCCCGTCCCGAGGCTCATCGGCTGGCTATTCTGGGCTATGGCGAACAGGCCAGAACCCATCTCCGGGCCATTTCCAGAGTGCGGCGACTGACCGACGTCCGGGTCTGGGGCAGGGACCTCGCCCGCGCGGACGCCTTCGCCGAGGCGATGTCCGCCGAGACCGGCCTGGCCGTGCGGGCCTTGGCCGGGGCGCGAGCGGCGGTGCAGGACGCCGACATCATCTGCACCCTCACCAGTTCGAAGACCCCCGTGCTGCACGGCGCCTGGGTGGAGGCCGGCGCCCACGTCAATCTGGTCGGGTCGAGCTATGCCGGCCCTGTGGAGGTTGATCACGATCTGGTGGTCCGCGCCCGCCTGATCGCCGACAGCCGCGAGGGAGTCCTGGCCCAGGGCGCCGAGGTGCTGGCCGCCAAGGCCGCCGGGCTGATCGATGACAGCCACGTGGTCGGCGAGATCGGCGAGGTGCTCGATGGCCGCCTGGCCGGCCGGCAGTCCCCCGACCAGGTCACCGCCTACAAGTCCCTGGGACACATCGTACAGGACCTGGCCAGCGCCCAGGCCCTGATGGAGCTCTAGACCCCCCTCATGAACGCCAAGTCCCTGATCCTTGCCGCCGCCCTGTGCCTGGGCGGCCTTCCCGCCGCCGCAGCCGAGCCAGCGGCGCTCACCGTCCGCATCGCGCCGGGCCAGATGGATGAGGCCCGGGGCCTCGGTCATGTGGACATCACCTTGACGCTGTCGGACGTCGACGCCGCGGCGGGCGAGGTTCTGGTCAGCCTGCCCATCGTCATCGCCAATACCGAGACCGCAGCCGAACATCTGATCGGGCTGACCGCCCGGGACGATCAGGGGCGCGTTCCCCTGCAGGTGCGCGATGATCCCGAGGCCCTGGTCTATTCGCGCCACTGGCTGGCCGGCCGACCGGTGAAGGGCGAACTGGTGGTCAGCTATCGCGCCCCCATCGACAACACCCCGCCGCGGCGGGGATCAGGTCCGCCCTATCAGCTGCGGACAGAGGGCGGGGGCTTCTCGGCCGTGGGCAACACCTTCCTCCTGACGCCCCAGGGCGGCCGTGACTATCGCGTCGCCATCGACTGGGATCTCAGCGCCATGGGGCCAGGCGCCTCGGCCACCTCCAGCTGGGGGGAGGGCGATGCGGTCCTGCCCGGGGCCGGCCCGGCTGAACGCCTGTGGTCGGGGGTCTTCATGGCGGGGCCCATGAAGCGCTATCCGGCCGAGCCCCAGAACAACGGCTTCTCCGCCGCCTGGCTGGGCGAGCCGCCCTTTGATCCGGCGCCGCTCATGGCATGGACCGAGACCCTTCACACCTGGATGAGCGGTTTCTTCCAGGAGACCGAGGAGCCGCCCTACCGGGTCCTCCTGCGGTTCAACCCGATCAACGCCGGCGGCGGGGCGGCCCTGACCAACTCCTTCCTCACCACCTACGGCCAGGCCACGACGGCCGAGAGCATCAAGGGCACGCTCGCCCACGAGATGATCCACACCTGGACCTCGCTGGGTCCTGGCCAATGGTACTCCGAGGGTAATGCGGTCTTCTATCAGGCCCAGCTGCCCTGGCGGGCGGGGCTGATCTCCACCGAAGACTATCTGCAGGACATCAACGACACCGCCCGGCGCTATTACACCAACGCCCTCAACGACACGCCCAACGACCAGATCGCCGCCCGCTTCTGGGAGGACACCCGGGTCCGGACCCTGCCTTACGACCGGGGCGGCCTGTACTTCGCGGTGCTGAACGATCGCATCCGCAAAGCCTCCGCCGGTCAGCGATCGGTGGATGACCTGATCCTGGCCATGATCGCGCGGCGCCGGGCGGGCCTGCCGGTGAGCGAGGCTGACTGGCAGGACCTGGTGGTCGCCGAGCTGGGGGAGGCGGGCGGCCAGCTCACCGCCGACATGTTGGCGGGCGGTCTGATGCTGCCGGAATCGGACGCATTTAGCCCCTGTTTTGCGCGCATAACCCGCCCTTTTCGCCGCTTTGAGCTGGGGTTTGAACCCCGGTCCCTGGTCGGTCACGTCAAGACCATCGCCGGTCTTATGCCGGGCTCAGAGGCCGAGAAGGCCGGCCTGAGAAACGGCGATGTGGTGACCTATGCGGTGGCTATGGATTCGGTGCAGGGCGATCCCGACCGCACCCTGACCCTGCAGGTGACCCGGGACGGCGAGACCTTTCCCATCACCTATCTGCCCCGCGGCGACTGGGTGGAGGCCTACCAGTGGGTCCGCAAACCCGAGGTTCCCGAGGCCGCCTGTCGGCCGTGAGGGACGGCCGCCGACCTGGGCTAAGCTGGTCTGACTGATGCTGCGCCCAGACGCTTCTGGGCTTCCGGTTCGCTCGCGGCTGCAAGGAGCGCCGCCCAGTCATCTGGCGGATCGCCCTTGTCGAGCATCTTGCGGAACACCGCATAGGCGTCCGACTTTGAACCATAGGTGCGCAGCGTGGTCTCGTCGTTCACCCAGACATAGAGGATGATCTTCGAACGCGTGCTGTAGCGGAAGAAGAGGCGGAACCGACCCGCGCCGAACTTCGCTCTGAACCAGTTCTTCCGGTCACGGCCCCGGGTTCCGCCCTGCCGATATTCAGGTCGGGTTGGGTCCTGTGGGATGACTTCGAATACAAGGTGACGCAGGGCCGCGAGCAGCTTCGCATTGGCTGACCCGCGCCAGCCCTCAGGATCTGTTTCTCGTTGGCGTTCGACGGCGTTCGCGAGCCTCTCGAACTGATCGAGAAACAGCGGGTGAGTCACCAACTGCCACCCGTTGACGACCATTCTAGAGATCGACCGCGCCGTCGATCGGCGCATCAAGATCGACCTCAGTATCCCCCGCCAGCGCAGTGAGCCGTGCGGCGAGTTCCGGAGAGAGTTCGGAGAGTCGCTCGGGCCGATGGACGATGTCTTCGGCCAGGAAGGTCAGAAAGCCGCTGATCGCTTCGTCGTCATGTTCGACATCAACCCGATGCACTGAAACCCCCCGCTCATCCACACGAAAGGAAATCTTGTCGCCGTAGTCTACGCCGAGCGCTTGGCGAACGGACTTCGGAATGGTCGTCTGACCCTTGGCGGTGATGGTGCTGACTTCTTCGAGCAGTGTGGACATGGTGGGGCTCCTCAATCGGCAATATAAGTAAGGAATATGCCTTACCTGGTCAAGGCGCGGGGCGCCTGGCCTTGACGCCTGTCGGCCGTGAGGGACCCATGGCGCCACAGGCTTCGACCTTGGCGCGGGCGACCTCTATGCTTACCTCCGCAAGCTGGCCGCCGAAGGCGCCGGCCAAGCAACATTGAGAGGTCGATCATGAAATCCCACCTGTTGGCCGCCGTGGCGGCGATTGTCCTGGCCTCGCCTGTCATGGCTCAGGCGCCGGCCATGCCGGGCCAGCCGGAAGCCTCCCGCGTCGTGGCTGGCAGCTACAAGGTCGACACCAACCACACCCAGGTGGTCTGGTCGGTGGATCATATGGGCTTCTCCACCCTCTACGGCATGGTCGGTGAGATGACCGGGACCCTGAACCTGGATCCCGCCAACCTGGCGGCCGCCAGCCTGTCGATCGACATTCCCCTGTCGGGCCTGACCGTCACCTCGGAAGGCTTTGCGAAGCACCTGGCCTCGGCCGACTTCTTCGAGGTGGAGACGTTCCCCACCGCCAAGTTCGTGTCGACCTCGGTGGTCGCCAACGGCAATGAAGCGAAGATCACCGGCGACCTCACCCTGCACGGCGTCACCAAGCCGGTGGTGCTGGACGCCAAGCTGATGGGGGCCGGCGCCAATCCGATGAGCAAGGCCCAGACCGTGGGCTTCACGGCCACCTCGACGCTCAAGCGCAGCGACTTCGGCCTGGGCTACGCCGCCCCCGTCGTCTCTGACGAAGTGAAGCTGAAGATCACCGCGGCCTTCGAACTGGCCGCTTCCTAAAGGACGCAGCCCGGCCGTCCCACCAAGGGCGGCCGGGCGTCTGCCGGCTAAGGCGCCGGCGTGACCGGTGGCGGGGCTGCGAACGGCTTCACATTGAGGTGGTCGTAGATTTCGGCCGGGTAGTAGACCACCCCGCCGACCATGGTCATGCGCACCTTGCGGATGTCGCTGATATTGGTGGTGGGGTCGCCGTCCACCAGGATCAGGTCGGCGAGCTTGCCCCGGGCGATGGAGCCCAGCTCGTGATCGCGGCCGAAATAGCGCTCGGCGTCCAGGGTGGCCAGACGCAGGGTCTTGGCCGGCGAAATCCCCGCCATCACATAGACTTCCAGCTCCCGGTGCACCGAGAACCCCGTGCCGTCGTCGGTGCCGGGCAGCAGCTGGATATTGTTGTCATCCAGCAGCTTGAGCACCTCCAGCACCTTGCCGAAGCCGGCCTGATAGGCCGCGTCGGTCTCGTACTGGCCCTCGCCCAGGGTGACGAAGGAGCGCTTGCGATAGCGCTGATAGGCCACCGGCACATGGTCGAAATAGGGGGCGTCGGCGGGATGGACCTGGCCTGAGCGGCTGAGCATCAGCCGCTCCAGGATCATGGCGGTGGTGTCCAGCGCCTTGCCGTTCTCGCGCATGTGGCGGACCGTAGAGGCGACCCGCTCCGAGGTCAGGTCGAGGTCGGCGGCCCGCGCCATGCCCGTCAGGCGAAGGGGCGTGCGGGTGTCTTCTTCCGGATCGAGGATCCAGCCCAGCATCAGCTGATTGATGTGGGCGATGTCGTCATAGCCGTCCAGCAGGACCCGGTCGGGGCTGGAAAAGGCCGGCACATGCCCCGTAACGCCCATGCCCAGGCGCCGGGCCTCGGCGGCCAGGGGGGCCACCCAGTCGGGGTTCATGGAGTTATAGATCTTGATCTGCCAGTAGCCGCGCTCGGCGTACCAGCGGACGTTTTCCAGGCCCTCTTCCAGGGTTTCCGGGATGAAGCCGTGGCGAGCGGAATAGGGGCTGCGGCCTTCCAGGAAGCCATTGCGCACGATGCGCGGACCGGCCAGTTCGCCGGTCTCCAGCCCCTCCACCATGCCCATCAGCCGGTCATTGTCATTGCCCTGGTCCCGCGTCCCGGTGACGCCGGCGGCCAGGTAGAAGAGGTTGGAGGAGAGCGAGGTGTGGGAGTGCATGTCGTGCAGGCCCGGCATCAGGGTCCCGCCCTGTCCGTCGATCACCACCTGACCTTCCGGCGCCGGGGCGTCGGTCTCGGGCTGGATGCTGGTGATCCGATCGCGGAAGACGACCACGGTTGAAGGGCCGCTGCGGGTCATGGTCTCCGGATCGAACACCCGGACATTGCGGATGCGCACGGGCGTGTCGAAACGGTGGGCGAGCTTGGCCTGGGCGGCCTTGGCCCGCTCCAGAGTGATATCCTGGGCCAGGGCGCCCAGGGCTTCAAGGTGGCCCTCATAGCCCTCGCGGATCAGGCCGCCGCCCAGAATCCCGAACATGTCGCCGCGGGCGTCGACCATCACATAGCTGGGGGTGAGATCGACGCCCGACAGCTCATAGACCGTCAGCTTCACCGCCCGGCCGCCTTCGCCCAGGGTGATCTTGCGGACCTCCTGCAGGCGCATGGTTCCCGACGGCAGGGCCGGCAGGGTCTGGCCCGGCGCCTTGAGCAGGGCCTTGACGTATTGACCGAGGATCCAGGGGCTGCCGTCATTGGGCACATAGAGGGTGGGACCAGAGACCGTCGCCTGGCCCTCATCGGCCTGGCTGACCCACCGGGCGGCGTCGCCCTGGCGGCTGAAGCTCTCCTGCACCGGGCTGCCGAACAGGGAGGAGCCTTCGATGGTCCAGGTCACCGGGGCGCCGGATGCGTCGACCGTGATCTGTTCGCGGGCCTTGGGGCCCCGGCCGTTGTTGTCGATGGCGAAGTCGACCGACGCGGTGCGGCCCTCCACCTCGGCGACCAGGTGGCCGACCTTTTCCCCGCCGGCCATGGCGACGTACCGGTGAGTCGCGGCTTCCGCGGCGCCGGCGAAGGCCATCAGGGCGGCCAGGAGGAGGGGGCGAACAAGCATCATCTTTAAAGTCCTACCAGTTGCGGCAGAGGTCGTCGGGGACGTTGGTCAAACGCACCCATTCATAGCGATCGACGGGGCCGCGGCCCTCGATCTCATAGGTCTTGTCGCGACGGGCGAAGCAGGGCCCGAATGCGTTGGGATGGGGGGCGAAGGCTTCGCCGCGCAGGATACGCGCCTCGAACTCGGCTTGAGCGGCCGGACCGATTTCGGCGCTGACCAGGGTGATCCAGGCGGCGTGGTCGAAGATCTCGCCGGCCTGGCGGGCTTCAAACATCGGGCGCAGCACGGTGTCGAGGGTGCGGGTCCCGCCAGACTGCTCGCGGATGCGGGCGTCCAGGTCTGCGAAATAGAAGGCGCCGCGGTGATAGGGGATGTGCCGGATATCCCCATCGGCGAAACCCACCGCGACGATCTCCTGTGCGGTCATGTCCTGGGCCGCCAGGCCATACAGGGCTTGCGCCGAGTTGTTGATGTGCGCCCCATAGGCGTCCACGGAGTCCAGCCCGCCGCGCAGCATCATCAGGCGGGTATAGTGGGTGGTCAGGCCTTCGGTGAACCAGCTGGTCACCCCCTGCGGCCCCACGATCCCGCCGACCCACATATGGACCATCTCGTGAATCAGGGTCTCGCGCGGCGAGGGCGCGGTCTCACCCTCCGCCAGGGCGCAGCGGGCGTACATGAAGGAGGCGCCGAGCGCCGTGCCGCCGCCGCAGGGCGCGCCGTCGACAAAGCGCATGAAGACCCGATAGGGCGGCACGGGATCGAGATAGCCGAAGGCCTTGCCCAGATAGGCGTAGGCGTCCGCCGCCCAGGCCATTTCCGCCGCGGCGTCGAAGGGCGCCCGGCCGAGCCAGGCGGCGTTGAAGCCGGCGCTGTCTCCGGCGCCTTCGTAGTGTCCAAAGGGGCCGGCCATGTACCAGCCCTGCATCAGCCGCGACGGCGGGCCGTCGATCTGCACATCGCCATCGCCGAAGGTGGTGCGTGCGCCCGATCCACCGGGCAGGTCGGCGAGGTCCCAGCTCAGATGTGAGCGGCTTGTCGCCGCGCCCCTGGGCAGCAGGAGGAAGCCTGAGCCGGCCCCGCTGAGGCCGCCACCCGAGGCCCGCAGGTCGAAGGGCGGGCCGCCCCGGCCGCCTGGGCTTCGCGCCCGGGCCACATAGGCCACCTCAACCTCGCCACTGACGGGCCGCTCGGCCGTCCAGTGGCGGAAATGGGGAAAGCCGCCAGGATGCGGCGGGTCATCTCTGAGGGTGAAGGTGATGGGGCCGGACCCGTCGCGGGCCGACAGGCTCTCGATGCGGTCAGCCACGCCCTCGACCCCGGCGTAGGTGATGGGGGCGGTGAGGTCGAAGTCTGATCCGGCCGGCAGGTCTAGGGTCCAACGGACCTCCAGTGCGTCCGCCTGCGGTTTGCTCCCGGTCACGGGCTTGATGTGGATCTGGAACGTGGCGGGCTCCGCCGCCGTGACGGGTTTGGCGCAGGCGGCCAGGGTCAGGATCGCCAGGGCGGTGGCGCCACAGCGCCGCCAGACTTGCATGCTGTTCATTCGCCCCTCCATCGCCAGCCCAGGGTCCTCAGGGGTGAACTCTAGCCGCAAGTCGTCGCATAGTGCTTGCGTTGTCCCCCCGCGCCCGGCAGCCAGCGCATAGTTCATGCGCCGCAAGCGCTGGCCCCCGACGGACTGCCGCGGATTGACGCCCGATCATCCGCACAACGAAATGCTTTTCTCCAGGGCGACGCATAGGCTGATCCCCATAGCGTCCGTTCTTAGATCACCCATCGCGCGAGGCCCGCATGCTGCGACATCTCCTGGTCACCCTCGCCCTCGCAGCCAGCCTGGCGAGCGCAGCTCAGGCGCAGGCGCCGGCGGCCCCTCCCGCTGCGGCGATCACCACCCATAGCGGCCTCTTCAATGGTCAGCCTGTCACCTACCGCGCGGCCGTGGAGGCCTGGCGCGTCAGTCCAGGCGAGGGGGCGGCCAGCGGCCAGATCATCACCACCAGCTATGTGCGGACGGATCCGCCGGCGGGCCCGCGGCCGGTCATCTTCCTGTTCAATGGCGGCCCGGGCGCCTCGACCACGCCCCTCCACTTCGGGGCGTTCGGGCCCAAACGACGGCTGGGTGAGGGGGCGGCCCAGCAGATGGTCGACAATCCCGACAGCCCGCTGGACGCCGCGGACCTCGTGTTCATCGATCCGGTGGGGACGGGCTACAGCCGTCCGCTTAACCCGGATGACGGCCAGGCCTTCTGGACGCCCACCGGCGACGCCCTTTCGGTCAAGGCGGTGATCGCCGACTGGCTTAGCGCCCACGGCCGCGAGACCTCGCCGCGCTACGTGCTGGGCCAGAGCTATGGCACCACCCGGGCGGCCCTGATCGCTCATCATGGCGCGGACCTGAACCTGGACGGGGTGCTGCTGTTCGCCCTGGTGGCCCGGCCGCCGGGCTTCGAGATGCCCTATGTCACCAGCCTGCCCAGCTTCGCCGCCAGCGCCTGGAGCCACGGCCGCATCCCGCGAGAGGGACGCTCGGCCCAGGACGTCTATGACCAGGCCGTCCAGTTCGCCCGCACCGACTATGTCAGCGCGCTGATCGCCGGGGCGAGCCTGCCCCCGGCGGAGATGGCGGCGGTGGCCCAGGCCATGTCGGCCCTGATCGGCCTGCCCACGGACCTGATCCTGGAGAAGAACCTCCGGCTCGGCCGCGCCGACTTCTATCTCAACCTGCTGAAGGATCAGGGCCTGCGCACCGGCCAGTTGGACGCCCGTGCCACCCGGCCCCTGGACGCCCCGGCTCAGCGGCCGCCCTATGATGATCCGGGCCTCAGCTATACGCCGCCGCGCCCGCCTGGCGAGGTTACGGGCGCGCTGCCAGTTTCGGCCGCCGGCCTGAGCGCGGTGGAGTCCTATTTCAAAGAGCACCTGGGCTTCGCCACGGCCGAGATCTACGAGTCCCTGAACCTGGAGGTTAACGCCGCCTGGACCTGGGGGCAGGGGGAGGACGAGGCCAATCAGCGGCTGGCCGAGGCCATGGCCGCAAACCCCAGACTGCGGGTCTTCTGGGCCGCAGGGCTGTTTGATCTCAGCACGCCCGCCTATGCGGGCCGCTACATGCTCGATCAGGCCGGCGTGCCGGCCGAGCGGCTGACCGCGGCCCTGTTCGCCAGCGGCCACTCCGTCTTCGTCGATCCCAAGGGCCTGACGCGGCTGAGCGCGGCGGTGCGGAGCTTTGTCGCCCCCTGAACGTCCGGCGTTTCTGTCGAATGGCTTGACGGACGCAGGGGCGCCCTGGGGAAGGTTCTTCCAAAGACGACGGGAGGACGCCATGGCCTACGACTTCATCTCCGTAGAGCGGGACGGGCCGGTGACGGTGGTCACGCTGAACCGGCCCGAGGTGATGAACGCCCTGCATTCGCCGGCCCACCACGAGTTGCATGCGGCCTTTGACGCCTTCGCCGCCGATCCTGACCAGTGGGTGGCCATTGTCACCGGGGCGGGCGAGCGGGCCTTTTCGGCCGGCAACGATCTCAAGCATCAGGCCACCGGCGGGGGCATGGGCCTGCCGGCCTCAGGATTTGCGGGCCTCACCGAGCGGTTCGACCTGACCAAGCCGCTGATCGCCGCAGTCAATGGCGTGGCCATGGGCGGCGGCTTCGAGATTGCGCTGGCCTGTGACCTGATCATCGCCGCCGAGACCGCCACTTTCGCCCTGCCCGAGCCCCGCGTCGGCCTGGCCGCCCTGGCCGGAGGCCTGCACCGCCTGCCGCGCCAGATCGGCGAGAAGCAGGCCATGGGCATGATCCTCACCGGTCGGCGGGTCAGCGCCGCGGAGGGCCGCGAACTGGGCTTCGTCAACGAGGTGGTCCCGGCCGCCGAGCTGATGACCGCGGCCAGACGCTGGGCCACACAGATCTGCGAGCTGTCGCCCATGTCGATCCGCGCCTCCAAGGAGGCGGTGTTCAAGGGGCTGGATGAGCCGAGTCTGCAGGCGGCCATGGCCGCGCAGATGCGCTATCCGGCGATTTCAGCCATGTTGCGGTCCGAGGACTTCAAGGAGGGGCCGATGGCCTTCGCCCAGAAACGTCCGCCGCAATGGAAGGGCCGCTAGGTCCGAGATTTCAAGTCAGGGCGTAAGCCCGAAGAAGACGCGTTTTGGGGAGGGCGGTCATGGACCGGTACGACTACATCATCATCGGCGCAGGCTCGGCGGGCTGCGTGCTCGCCAACCGGCTCAGCGAGAACCCGGCCACCAAGGTCCTGTTGCTTGAGGCTGGCGGCCGCGACAACTCCATCATGGTCAAGATGCCGGCCGGTGTCGGCGGGCTGATCGGCAAGGAGGGGCCGCACAACTGGGGCTTCTGGACCGAAGCCGAGCCGAACCTGAATGACCGCAAGCTCTGGTGGCCCCGGGGCCGTGGCTGGGGCGGCTCGTCCTCGATCAACGGCATGATCTATATCCGCGGCCATGCGCGGGACTATGACCAGTGGCGCCAGATGGGCCTGGCCGGCTGGTCCTATGCCGAGGTTCTGCCCTACTTCAAACGCTCCGAGGCCCTGGAGGGCGGCGGCGACGCCTGGCACGGGGGCGATGGCCCGCTGAAGGTGTCCAAGGCGTCCTCGCCCAATCCGATCTATGCGGCGACCATCGAGGCGGGCCGTCAGGCGGGCCACCCGATCACCAAGGATTTCAATGGCTTCCAGCAGGAAGGCTGGGGTCCCTATCAGCTGACGATCCATGACGGCCAGCGCTGGAGCGCCGCGCGGGGTTACCTGCACCCGGCCCTGAAGCGGCCGAACCTGACCTGCCTGACCGGCGCGCGCACCACCCGCATCGTCATCGAGAACGGTCGCGCGGTCGGCGTCGAGTACATGGACGACAAGACCAAGGCCAAGACCATCGTCCACGCTGACGCCGAGGTTCTGCTCTGCGCCGGCGCCGTGCAGTCGCCGCAGATCCTGCAGCTGTCGGGCATCGGCGATTCCGAGGAACTGGCCGCCCATGGCATCGCCACCGTACATGAGCTGAAAGGGGTCGGCGCCAATCTGCAGGACCACCTGGACGTGACCCTGTCCTGGGAATGCCCCCTGCCGATCACCGCCTTCTCCATGCGCAAGGGTCTGATCAAGACCCTGGGCGTGGGCATGAACTATGTGTTCTTCAACAAGGGGCCTGGCCGCCAGCAGTTCCTGGAATCGGGCGCCTTTCTGCGCTCGCGCCCGGACCTCGACCGGCCCGACCTGCAGATCCACTGCGTCCTGGCCATCATGCAGGACCATGGCAAGGTGGCGGTGGCCAAGGACGGCTTCACCTTCCATGTCTGCCAGCTGCGTCCGGAAAGCCGTGGGCGGGTGGGGCTGCGCTCGGCCGATCCGATGGACCATCCGGCCATCTTCGCCAACTACCTGGCCACCGAGGAGGACCGCCGCGCCATTCGCGAGGGGGTCAAGATGATGCGCGAGGTCGCCCGCCAGAGCGCCCTCGATCCCTATCGCGGTCCGGAATTCTCGCCAGGCGAGGCGGTGCAGACCGATGAGGAGATCGACGCCTGGATCCGTCGGACGTCCGAAACCATCTACCACCCGGTGGGCACCTGTAAGATGGGCGCCGATGGGGACGCCATGGCCGTGGTCGACGCCGAGCTGAAGGTCCGGGGCTTGAGTGGACTGCGGGTCATCGACGCCTCGGTGATGCCGACCCTGGTGGGGGGCAACACCAATGCGCCCACCATCATGATCGCGGAGAAGGCTTCGGATATGATCCTCGGGCGTCCGGCCCTGCCGGCCGACGAGGCGCCGGTCTATGCGGACGGTCAGCAGGCCGCCTGATCACGGGAAACGAGAGGGAGGCCGCTCATGGAGCTGCGCAGACTGGGACGCTCGGACCTGAAGATCGCCCCGCTGATGCTGGGGACCAACGTCTTTGGCTGGACGGCCGATGAGAAGACCTCCTTCTCGATCCTCGACGCCTTTGTGGACGCGGGCTTCAACGCCGTCGACACCGCTGATGTCTATTCCCGCTGGTCTCCGGCCGGCGCCGGAGCCTCGGAGACGGTCATCGGAAACTGGCTGGCCCAGGGCGGCCGGCGCGACAGGATCGTGCTGGCCACCAAGGTCGGCTCCGAGATGGGCGAGGGGATGAAGGGCCTCTCGGCCGCCTATATCGAACAGGCGGTGGAGGCCTCGCTCAAGCGGCTGAAGACCGACGTCATCGACCTTTATCAGTCCCATCGGGACGATCCGAACACCCCCCAGGATGAAACCGCTGAAGCCTATGCCCGGCTGATCAAGGCCGGCAAGGTCCGGGCGGTGGGCTCGTCCAACTTCTCAGCCGAGCGGCTGAAGTCGGCGGTCGAGGCCGCAGCAGGCGTTGGCGCGCCGCGCTATGAGAGCGAGCAGCCCCTCTACAACCTCTATGACCGGGCGGGGTTCGAGGGGGCGCTGCAGCAGCTCTGCCTCGACGAAGAGATCGGCGTCATCCCCTTCTACGGGCTGGCCAGCGGCTTCCTGACGGGCAAGTACCGCACGGAGGCCGATCTCGGAAAAAGCCCCCGGGGCGGCGGGGCCAAGAAGTACATGACCCCGCGCGGCATGCAGATCCTGGGCGCCCTGGACGAGGTGGCCGGCGGTCATGGGGCGACGCCGGCCCAGGTGGCCCTGGCCTGGGTCATGGCGCAGCCGGGCCTCACCGCCACCATCGCCAGCGCCACCAGCGTGGCCCAACTGCAGGAGCTGATGGGTGCGGCCGAGCTCTCGTTGAGCGCCGAGGACCTCAAGGCGCTGGACGCCGCGAGCGCGCCGGACTGAGCCTCGGTTGACTTCATCGGGGCTTGATGGGCTTGCTGGCCTATGCTGAGCGCACGCGCAAATCGGATCCGGATCCGGGGGAAGGACCTCGCGGCAGGCTTCCCGCCCCGGGCCTGTGCTGTGCGCCAGCCGAGTCCGGGGACATTTCCGCACCGCTGAAATCCGGAACGAGCGTCAGGCCGTTTCGGCCGCCTGCTCCCTTTGTTGTTCTGGACGTTCTCAATGCCGGCTTCGTCTCTGGCCGCCGCGCGGCCCAATATCATCCTCAGTGAAACCGATGCGGACCGCATCACCGACCTGGCGCTGGGCGCCCGGCAGAGGGCGCCCGACGTCGCCCGCCTGCTGCTGGAAGAGGTCGAGCGCGCCGAGGTGCGCCCGGACGCCGAGACGCCGGCCGATATCGCCGGCATGGGCGCGCGGGTCGAATTCGTCGATCAGACCCACGGGGAGGCCCGCGCCGTGACCCTGGTCTACCCGGCCGAGGCCGACATCGCTGCGGGGCGGATCTCGATCCTCACCCCCGTGGGCGCGGGGCTGCTGGGCCTTCGGCCTGGCCAGGCGATCCAGTGGCCGGACCGGGACGGACACGAGCGGGAACTGCGGGTCGTGAGCGTACGACGGGCCGGTCCCATGACGTCCCAGACATGAGCTGAACCGCCGGTGCTGACCGATCCGCTTTTCTACGCCCTGGCCATTCCGGCCGTGATCCTGCTGGGCCTGGCCAAGGGCGGGTTCGCCGGCGTGGGCGCCATCTCCCTGCCGCTGCTCGCCCTGGCCATCTCGCCGGTGCAGGCCGCCGCCATCCTGTTGCCGGTGCTGATCCTGCAGGATGTGGTTGGCGTCTGGGCCTTCCGGCGCAGCTGGGACCGCAGCATCCTGATGTTGATGATCCCCTCGGCGGCGGTGGGGATCGGCCTGGGCTATCTGCTGGCCGCCCGGGTCTCGGCCACCGCCGTGCTGGCGGTCCTGGGGGCCATCAGCATCGTCTTCGCTTTGCACCGGCTGTGGCTGGTCCGGGGCGGCGGGGTGCAGGCGCCCAAGAATGCGCCCCTGGCGCTGGGCGCCCTGCTGGGGGCGGCGTCGGGCTTCACCAGCCAGATCGCCCATGCCGGTCAGCCGCCGTTCCAGATGTGGGTTTTGCCGAAGAACCTGCCGCCGCCGGTTCTGGTGGGGACGACCGCGATCTTCTTTGCGGTGATCAACTGGATCAAGGTCCCGGCCTATCTGGCGCTCGGCCAGTTCACGGCCCAGAACCTGATGACGGCGGCGGTGCTCGCGCCGCTGGCCATCGTCTCGACCTTCGCCGGCGTCTGGCTGGTGCGGCGGATCAAGGCCGAGCAGTTCTACACCGCCATCTATGTCCTGATGATCCTGGTGGGCGCCCAACTGCTGTGGAAGGCCCTGGCGGGCTGAGGCGCGCTCAGGCGATCCGGCGGCCGTCGATGGCCGCCAGCCGCAGGCGAGGGGCCTCCTCGTTGGCGGGGCCGCCCTTACGTATGTCTTCGAGTGAAAAGCTCAGGACGGGCTTCTCACGGAGGCGGGCCACCATGGCGAGCGGCTGATAGAGGCCCAGGAACCGGTCGGGTCCATTCTCCGGTCCGGCCAGGGGCGCGAACAGCATCTCCATGCCGATGGCCACGCCCTCCGCATGGGCCTTGGCCGTCACGACGATGGGCTCGGGTCGACGTCGCGCCATCTCCAGGGCGGTCTGCAGATCCATGCGGTCCTTGGCGCCAAACAGCGACAGCGCGTTCTGCTGGCGCAGGTCGCGCTGGTGCAGCTCGGTGACAAGACCGCCGGCCAGACGGATCGGATAGATACCCGAACACACCCGGCCCAGCATGACGACCTGGGGCAGGAGGTCAGCGAAATCGGCAGGACTGATGGAGGTGCGCGGCGGCGGCGCGCCGGGCCGGGCGCGCGTTCGCCAATAGTCTATCAACCGTTCCGTGTTTGGATGGCACATCGACATCGCTGCGCGGCTCCCATCGCGGCCGAGATTGACCGCATGGGGCTTGCAGAAGGATTCGGGCCAGGCCGCCGTTGTCCCCATCCGGGACATCCTGGCCGCAGACCCCTCGAGACGGGGATTTGCGGCCTGAAATTTGCAGGGCTCGTCAGTAGAGAGTTGGAGGCCGGAATGGCGCCGCATAAGACCCTGCTTGGCTTGACCCTCGGGCTTGGCCTGTTCCTGCTTGCAGGGGCTGTCCCCGAACGCGCCGAGGCTGGGGGCGGAGGCGGCGGCCATGGCTGCTGCGCGCCCCCTCCGCCACCCTGCTGCGAACCGCCGCCCCCGCCCTGCTGCAAGCCGCCCCCGCCGCCTCCGCCGCCGTCCAATCCGCCCTGCTGCGCGCCGCCGGGCCATGGGGTGAAGGTCCCGGGCGTCAATGTGGTGGTCGCCCCTACAGTGGTGGTCAACGCCAGCGCCAGCGCCACAGTCAACGCCTCAGCGCGCGCCGGAGCCGGCGGCGGCTCGGTCGTCTATTATGGCGGCGGCGGCGGTGGCGGCGGCTATTCGCCCCCCGTGGCCACCGGTCTCATCCAGGGCCTCAATGTGGAAGGCGCGCGTCGGATGAAGCGCACCGCCTATCAGGCCACTCGCTCGGCCACCCGCCGTGTGGTCATCCAGGCCGTCTGCATCGACGATCGCCAGACCCCCCATCCCGCCGCCCAGCTGTTTCCCGAGCGGGATGTCCGCGACATCTATGACGGCGAACTCTATCGCTGCCTGGCCGGCGCCCGGCTGCAGGTGACCATCGCCGAATTCTCCGGCCAGGTGGACTTCTCCGGCGGCCAGACCCTGGTCTGCGCCAAGGGCGAGGCCCTCTATCACGCCCCGGGCGGCCAGGTGACCTGCCGGCCGCAGAAGGGCGCGCGCGACTGCAATGAGCGGTCTCTGCTGCGTCGCTTCGGCGCCGGGGTGAAGATCCTGACCATGGTCTCGACCGAGACCTACACCGCCTATCGCGAAGAAGAGGAATACACCGAATCCTCCTCCTCCATGGCGCTCAGCCTGGACGGCGGGGTGGGCGGTACGGTCTACTAGGCGCTGTGGACACAGCGCCTAGGGGGCGGTCTGATCGTTCTCATCCGATGGGCGGACGCCACGAAAACACCGCCTAGTCCTCCGGCACGACCTCGATCTTCCAGGCTGCGTCCGGACGCAGTATGCGCTGGGCCGCCTTCTGGACATCTTCGGCGGTCACCCGTTCCGCCCCTGGGATCACCGAGCGAATGGCGTCAAGGCGTCTAGGATCGACCTGGCCGCCAGCGAGTTCACTCAGCCAATAGTCGTTGGTGACCCGGGCCCGCGCAATGCGCTCCAGTCGGGGCTGGCGCGCACGTTCCAGCTCATCGCGCTCCACCAGTTTCTCGCGCAGGTCATCCGTGATCTCCGCCACGTCACGGAAGAAGGCTTCAAGCCCCTCGGGGGGAATCTCGACGCTGGCTGACATGTAACCCCAGCCCGCCCAGACGAAGGAATGGTTGTAGTTGACCGACGGGGAGTAGGTCGCGCCCTGGCTCTCCCGCAGTTCCTCCACCAGCCGCAGCCGCAGAATCTCGCCCAGAATGGCGGCCTCCCGGGCCCCCTGCGGATCTGCGAAGAAGTCGGTGCTGGGCCAGGCGACATAGCCGATGGACTGATCGGCGCGCCCCTTGTGTGTGCGGCGCAGGGGCTGGGCTGTCGGTTCGGGGAAGGCGACCCCGGCGGCGCTGGACGGCCCTGCCGGCTCAGCGCGTGGGGGAAGGGCGCCCAGGGTGCGGGCCACGGCGTCGGTCGCCTTTTCCACAGTGGTGTCGCCCACGATCACCACCTCAATGGGCGCACTGCTCAAGGGTGGGGCGAGCTGCGCCTTCAGATCCTCCAGGCCCGCCTGCGCGATCTCCTCCTTGGACGGGAAGGTCCAGCGGCGGTCGCCGGAGTGCAGCAGGCCGGCCAGGTCCCGGGACAGGACCCCGCTGGCGGTGGCCTCATACTGTTCGTGGATGGTGGCGCCTGCCGCCTGGATGCGGGCGAAGGCCTCGCCACGCCAAGCCGGTTCCGCCAGATAGGCGCCCAGCACCTGCATCTGGATGTCCAGGTCCTCAGGCCGGGTGGAGCCTGAGAGGGTGAAGGCCTCATCGCTGACCTGCAGGCGCGCCCCATAGACCCGCGAGGCCAGAACACGCTCCATGTCTTCGGCGGTGATCTGACTCAGCCCCCCTTCGGTGAAGGCCTGCGTGGCCCACGCCAGGCTCTGCGCGTCCTTCGGCAGGCTCTGTCGACCACTCCCCACATTGACCGCCACGAGGATTTCATCGTCCTGGAACCGGGTGGGCTTGATCGTCAGCCGGACACCGTTCTCGAAGCGGACGAAGACCGTATCCAAGTCCGTGACCTCACGGCTCTCGGCCACCTTTCCGGGGGGACCGAAGGCGGTGTAGGGCCATTCCAGCTGGGACAGGGCCAGGGGCTCGCTGACGGGGGCGTTTCGCGAGGTTTCGTAAGCGGCGATCACGGCGGACTCGCCGCCCTCCACCGGAACAGGGCTCGCCAGGAAGATCAGCGGCCCCTGTCCCTGGAAGGCGTCCTGAAGGGCTCGGGTGACCGTGGCCGGCTCCAGGTTCTCCACTGCGGCTTCGAAGTGGGCGAGGTCCTGGGCGGGGCTGGTCACGACGCGGTCGCGTCCGGTGGCGCCGAGGATCTGCTGGGCCAGGGTCGAGGGGCGCCGGGTGGCCGCGCCAGCGGCGTTGGCCCGATAACGGGCGCGAAACTCGGCGATCTCCCGGTCCAGCTCGTCCTGCCGCACCCCATGTTGCACCGCGCGGCGTTGCTCGGTCTCAATGGCGGTGAGCGCCTCACGCCAGCGGCCCTGCTGCGCATTGGCCAGGATGCTGGTGGTCTCGGCGGCGCCGAACTCGTCATTTACGAAGGCGGCTGCGCCCAGGAAGGGGGGATCGGAGGCCCGCGACAACACCGACAGGCGACGGTTCAACACCGAGAAGCCCAGCTGTTTGATCAGGTCTGATCGCCGGCGGGCGCTGGAATCGGCGCTCAGGTCCGGATCGCGGACCCAGGCCATCTGCAGGGCCGCCTGCACCCCCGGCTCTACGGCCACCTTGGCTTCCAGACCGCGAGGGCGCACCGGACCAAGATCGGGGTCGGCGCCGGCGGCGCCCTCGACGCGCCAGCCGTCGAAGGCCTCAATGATCTGGGCCTCCATGGCGTCGACATCGAAATCGCCGGCGGCCACCAGCAGGGTGCGCTCGGGGCGGTAATAGGCCTGGTAGAAGTCCCGTATCCGCGACGCCGGCGCCTGGCGCAGGATGTCCACGTCGCCGATGGGATAGCGGTCGTTCAGCCGCTGATCCTTGAGCAGGAAGGCCAGGCGGCTCTTGTAGATCCGGTAGGGCGGGGTGTCCCTGGCCCGCTCCTCCGACAGGACAATGCCCCGTTCGCGGTCGACGGCGTCCTGGGCGATCAGCAGGTTCATCGCCGTTTCGCGCAGCAGCATCAGGCTGGTGGACACGGTTTCGGCGTCGGTGCGTGGCAGGTCGAGCTTGTAGATGGTCTCGTCAAAGCCGGTGGACGCGTTGGTGTCGGCGCCAAACGCCAGGCCCAGCCGCTCCAGAATCTTGATCATCTCGCCTTCAGGCACCGCCTCCGATCCGTTGAAGGCCATGTGCTCCAGGAAGTGGGCCAGACCCTTCTGGTCGTCAGACTCCATCAGCGAGCCGGCGTCGATGCGCAGGCGCAGGGCGGCCTGACCCTCGGGAATCGTCTGGCGCCGGATCGCATAGCGCATCCCATTGGCCAGGGCGCCGAAGCGGATATCGGGATCAGGCGCGATGTCGGCCCTGGCCTGAGGCCATTGGCCGGGCGCCAGGGGCGCGGCTGCCAGGGTGGCCGCGGTCCCGCTGGCCGTCGTGTCAGTCGTTGTGAGGCCGATGCCGACGAACGAAGCGGGATAGGGTTCAGCCGCGCTGGCGTGGCCGAAGAGGGCGAGGGCGGCGGAAAGCGCAAGCGCCCCTCGCAGGAAACCGATCATTGAGACGTCCGCAGTTCACCAAGACAGCCGCCACCATCGCTGTGAGATGGGGCGAGGGCAAGGCGTGATGGCGGCGGCTGTCGCAGCGGCGACCTGTATCGCCTCAGTGGCCGGTCGGACGGCTCACATAGTAGGTGGCCGTATTGCCCACCGCCGTGGCCACGCCGGTGGCCGAGCGGGCGTAGCCGGTCACATGCACCGAGGTGGCGGCGGTTACGTCCGTGTTGTTGACCTGCTGGCTGGTGGCGATCAGGCGTCCGTCGCAGTCGCTGCAGACATAGCCCGTGGCGGCGTTGCCGATGGCTGTGGCATGGGCGGAGGCGTCGTACCCTTCGGCGCCGGTGAAGTCGGCGATGACCTCGACGCCGCCGCCGTCATTCAGCTGGACGGCGTCAATGATGGTTTCGGAGCCGAAATTGCCCGCCAGGAAAGAATTGCCCACCCCATAGGAGATGCTGGAGGCCGAACCGAACTGGTAGGCCGAAGCCCCCGTCTGGGCGCGGATATAGGCCTGGTTGTGCTGATTGCTGGTCACGTCCAGCAGGCCGCCCTCGTTATAGAGGTTGATATTGTCGCCGCTGGCCGTGGCGCTGGTGGTGCTGAGATAGGCGGAGCCGTGGGCGGTGAACTGGCTGGCCTGGGTCAGGGCCGCCGAATTGGTCTGATTGATGATGTAGCGTTCGCCTGAGCCGCCGGCCCCGGAGCTGGTGACATTCGTCCCCGTCGCCGCGCCCACGAAGGTGGCCGAACCCTCGACATAGCGATAGGTCCCGCCGCCGTCGGCGACCACATCGGCCTGGTTGGTCTGGTTGACCCGCGCGCCGACCACGCTGTAACTGACGCCAAAGCCCTGGCTGACGCCCACGGCCTGGGTTGAGGCTGTGACATCGCCCACCTCGGCGTCGGGGGCCTCCACATGGCTGTGGCCATAGATCAGGCCAGGCCCGGTCCGCTGGTTGTAGACCCCGGTCAGCGTGCCTCCGTAAATGTTCGACTCCGAGGTGACGCCCGTCGCCGCCGTGGTCAGGGCTGTGGTGGCGCCGGAACTCACCGCCGCATCCAGCCGGGTGTCGGCGGTGACATTGGCCTGCAGGTTCTGGTTGGCGCGGATGTCCAGGGTGACGTCCTCGCCTGAGCCGTTGAAGGCCGCGCCGGTCGCCGTGGTGACCGCCGTGGTTGTCTCGGTGATCTCGACCACATTCAGGGTTTGGCCAGCGAAGATGTCGCCGGTCTGGACCTGGTCGCTGACAATGACGCTGTCGTAGGTCTGGCTAGTAGCGACCGCGGACGTCAGGATCGCGATTGACGTTCCAGCGATTAGGGTCTTGGCGAGTCTGCGCATTGTTGGTCCCCAGATTGTTGTAGGCCGGGACGTAGGCGCCGGTGGTTCCCACCGTGCCGCCGCCCAGGGGGTCGGACGACAGGCACGCCTGAGGACCTGGCATGCCATAGAGGTTGGCGCTCATCTCGATCACGGCCCGCTCCACCAGGGAGCGCACCGCCAGTTGCATGGGCTCAAGGGCGCCCGTACCCGCCGAGACGTCGAAGACGTTGCCGCCCAGGAAATCGAACAGGCCCACGCCCACTTCCCGGCCGATCACCTGCTTCTGGTAGGAGATGACATCAACCACCTCCAGGGTCCGGGTGTTGATCAGGCGCAGGTCCAGGCCGATGTTCATGATGAACAGCCGGCCGCGGATATTGCCCTTCAGGTCCCGGGGGTCCGGATCGCCGGCGCCGATGTCGAAGCCTGAGGAGCGGATGTTGAAATTCAGCTCGGTCAGGCCGCCGGCCACATAGAAGTCCGAACCGGGCACCTGGCCCGCCAGGATTCGCCGATATTCGGCCGGCATGTTGGGGGCCGGATTGGGCTGGTCGGAGATCAGCTTGTTGTTGGCGTATTTCAGCTCCAGCTCCGACACCGAGGTGTCGAATCGCTCGACCAGCGGCATGCCCGCCTTGGCGAAGGCCGACATGGCCATGAGCGAGGCGCCCTGGGTGATCTTGCGGCCGCTGCCGTCGGATTCGGTCTTGCCCGTATAGTCGGCGATGCGGCCGATCGCGATCCGCGGGGCCGTCAGATTGTGGGTGCGGGCGTAGCCGGCCATGCACACCAGGGCGGTGGAGTAGGGGGTCGGGTTGGCGGTCACCGGGGCGCTGCCGATGGGACGGCTATAGTTGCCGCCCGGCCCAGCCACCGGAGTCGCGCAGGCGGCGAGGGCCATGGCCGCGGCGCTCAATGCGCCGCCCAGGCGAAGTTGAGACCTATTGCGCATCGCCGACGCCCCCCGAGTTCATCTGCGTGCCGGCCGATATGTTCCCGTTGTTCACCTGGTTCGAGTTGACGATCACCGTGTTGTAATTGCCCTGGGTGACCACCACGAGGTTGTTGCCGATGGCGCTCGACCCGCCTGTGCTGGCGCCCACGCCCGCATAGGCGTCCCCAGATCCCCAGGAGCGGCTGAAGGAGGATTGATCCTGACCGGTCAGGATCAGCCCATCGACGATGATGCGGTTTCCGTTGGCGTCGCGGGTGGAGACGTCCACTGGACGGTTCTCACTGCCCGCATAGCGTCCCCAACCGGCGTTGAAATCGGCGGAGTTGGTGGTCATTTGCTGCGCCTGGGCGGCGCTGGCGTAGGCGGCGATGGCGAGGGTCGCTGCGAGCCAGGCGGCGGGCTTTGCGGGGATGACGAGGGCCATGACTTGGCGGACTCCGGGGACAGGGCGCATGGCCTGTTAAGCAAACCACGTGCCAGACTTGGACACTGGCCTGCATCTAGGGGGCCTAACCCTCGCGATTTCGTTAAGGCTGAAGCCGCAACACACTAAACGCCCCAGGAGGACGACGATTGCCCGAACCCCGTGAGCCGATCTTCAAGGCGCCGTGGCCGGCCATGATGATGGTCGGCGCCATACTGGGCGCCTATGCCCTGCAGGTCTTTGTACTGGGGGATGACGCCTATCGTCGGTTCGGCTTCTCCCCGGCCGGCTATGAGGCCGGGGGGCGGATTGGCCTGGTCAGCGCGCTCTTTATACATGGCGGCTTTGTTCATGCGGCGATGAACGCGGCGGGCGCCTTGGCCTTCGGCAGCCCGGTCGCACGTTTGTTTGGTCTGGCGCCCCGGGGCGCGGCTGTCTTCCTAGCCTACTATCTGGCCTGTGGCGTCCTGGCCAATCTCGCCTTCGCCCGGTTGCATCCTGGGGAGGATATCCTGCTGGTCGGCGCCTCCGGGGCGGTGTTCGGCCTCATAGGGGCGGCGACCCGTATCCTGGCCGGCGGCGGCCGTCTGGCGCCCCTGTTCAACCCCCGCGTCCTGTTCATGAGCGCAGCCTGGATCGGCCTGAACCTGGTGGTCGCGGTTTTGGGCTTTGCGCCGGGACTGGAGGGCGCCGTGGCCTGGGAGGCCCATATTGCAGGCTTTTTGGCGGGGCTTCTCCTGGCCGGGCCGGCCGCATGGCTGGCGGGCGTGCGCCCCCCGGCCCCTGCGCGTCCGGTCGAGTCGCAAGATATCTGAGCGATTGCCAGGACCGTCGTTATGCGACAGGCTGGCGGCCTAGGGGATAAGGGAGAATAACGACCTATGCTTGTGTCCCAGATCCTGAAGACCAAGGGGGACCTGGTCTTCACCGTCACCCCCAATGACACGGTGAGCGCGGTGTCGGCCCTTCTGCATGCCCGTCGGGTCGGCGCCCTGGTGGTCGTCGATGGCGGTCGGGTGGCTGGGATCGTCTCCGAGCGCGACGTGGTGCGCATTCTGGCGGAACTGGGAGCCTCGGCCCTGGACCGTCCGATCTCGGGCTGCATGACCAGTGATGTTCTGTTCGCCGCGCCAGGGGAGACCGTCGACACCCTGCTGGAGCGAATGACCGATCGCCGGGTGCGGCACCTGCCGGTCTGCCAGGATGACAAGTTGCTCGGTATCGTCTCGATCGGCGACCTCGTGAAGCACAAGATTTCCGAAGTGGTCGCCGAGGCCGATGGGCTGAAAGCCTATATCGCCGCCGGCTGACCGAGTGACCGTTCCACCTCTGATCGGAAAAGGCGTGAGCCTGCGCGCCCTTACGCCGGGCGACCTGGAGGCCTGTCACGCCCTCTATCAAGACATCGGCTGGAATGACGCGACTTTGAGCGAGGCCGAGAACCTCGCCCGGCGGAGGGGCTGGCTGGACTGGGCGATCAGCAATGAGCGGCAGCTGGCGGCGCTTCATCAGCCGCCCTATGGGGACCGGGTGATCTGCGACGGGGCAGGGCGGTTCGCGGGCCTCATAGGTATCGTCCCGCGGCTGGAGCCTTTTGGCCGCCTGCCCGGACTAGGGGATGACCCAGGGGCTCGCAACCGGCCGGAGATCGGACTGTTCTGGGCTGTCCATCCCGCCTGGCAGGGACGCGGCCTGGCTACCGGCGCAGCGCGGCTGCTCAGCGACTGGATGTTTGCGGCCCTGGGTCTTGAGCGGATCCTGGCCGGGACCGAGCGAGACAACCTCGCCTCCATCGGGGTGATGCGCCGGCTGGGCATGCGGATCGTGTTCAACCCAGATCCCGACCCGCCCTGGTTGCAGGTCACCGGGCTCCTTGAGGCCCCCTCATAGGGCCGGGTCTGCCGAAGCGGTCTTCAGATCTGGAGCGGGCCTTGAGGCGGGGACGGGAGAATTTCCCCGCCGGTCCCGGCGGCGGCGTCGGCCAGGCTGTAGGCTTCCAGGACCTGGGCGGTGGCGTCCCGCGCCCGCAGCAGCGCTTCACGCAGGGTGCAGGTCGCCAGATCGGTGCAGTCATCGCACTTTCGAAACGCTGTCCGGCTGACGCATGGGGCCAGGGCCAGCGGCCCCTCCATCACCCGAATGACTTCGGCGAAGGCGATGTCCGTCGCCGGTTTGGCCAGGGTGTAGCCCCCGAACTTGCCCCGACGGCTGACCACGAGGCGGTGGCGGGACAGCTCCAGGAGGATGGCTTCGAGAAACTTGCGCGGGGCGTCCGCGCGCAGGGCGAGTTCGCCGGAGGTCAGCTGGCCGCCCTCCACCCGGGCCAGTTCCACAAGCGCCCGCAGGGCGTATCTGGTCTTCTGCGAGAGCATGGGGTTCTGCGCCTCCTTCGCGCAGGACACTCATAGGGAGTTCACCGCGCCTGGGGCAAGCGGCGCGCCCGTGGGAGCTAAGACCACGGCGGCGCCTATTGACTCGGCAGGCGTCGCTCCCTAAATCCCTCCTCCTGGACGCAACGCCGGGCGGAAACAGTTGATAGCCGAAAGGCTCTTGACCTTTTCTTCATCGGTGGTTAGCTTCCGGTCCTTCAATCGAATCGCTGCGGACAAATGAGGGCAGCCCCTCGGCGGCCCGAAGTGATCTTTGCGCCAAATTCCAGTCGGAAGATGACGCAAAGAAAGTCCGACAGGATCGATTGACACTCTCGGGGGTGGCGACTAGATACGCCGCTCCTCGCCGCCGACGGACTGGTTGGCGGGGCTGGCGGAATCCGGTTTGGTCTTTGACATTGTTGAATTGGAAAGAGAAACGCAGGCGGCGTTGTTCTGGCG
>NZ_JAUSBZ010000025.1 GCF_030651755.1 Phenylobacterium sp.
ATCGAGGGGGACGCCCGGCAGGAAGAGACTGTTCTCACCGGTCTCTGCGATGGCGGCGACCACCTCCGGCTCCCGGGCCCACAGGGTCGTCTCAAGTCCCGCCCGGACACAGACCTGGGCCAGGGCCGTGCCCCAGGCGCCGGCGCCGATGACCCCGGCGCGTTTCATGGACTGGCTCATGCCTTGGCGCCCTTTCGGCCGGCGAGGTGACTGGGATTGGCGGCTGCGGCGGCCGCGTCGAGCGGCCAGCGGGGCCGGGCCGGGGCGTCCAGGGGATCGCTGATCCCCAGGGCCAGCCGCTCGACGCCGGCCAGCGCGATCATCGCCGCATTGTCGGTGCAATAGGCCAGCGGCGGGGCGGTGAAGGAGAAGCCCCGCGCGCCAGCGGCCTGCTCCAGAGTCGCGCGCACCGCGCTGTTGGCGGCCACCCCGCCGGCCACCACGAAGCGCAGAGCCTCGCCCTCGTGGGCTTGCGCGTAGAGGTCCATGGCCCGCTCGGTGCGTTCGCGCAGCTGGCGGGCGATGGCGGTCTGGACCGCGGCGGCCAGGTCCCGGCGCTCAGGCTCCATGGTCAGGCCCTCGGCGATCCGCGCCGCGGCGGTCTTCAGACCGGAAAACGAGAAGTCACAGTCCTTGTGGCCCAGGCGCGCCCGGGGCAGGGGGTAGCGTTCGGGATCGCCGCCCACGGCGAGCCTCTCCAGGGCCGGCCCCCCGGGATAGGGCAGGCCCAGCGTCTTGGCGATCTTGTCGAAGGCCTCGCCGGCCGCGTCGTCCATGGTGGTCCCCAGGCGGCGGCAGGCGCCCACCCCGCCCACCTCCAGCAGCTGGCAATGGCCGCCGGACACCAGCAGCAGCAGGAAGGGATAGGCCACCTCGGCCCCCAGCCTGGCGGAGACCGCATGGCCTTCCAGGTGGTTGACCGCCACCAGCGGCAGGGAGCGGGCCAGCGCCACGGCCTTGCCGAAGGCCAGCCCCACCATAACCCCGCCCACCAGGCCCGGCCCGGCGGTGGCCGCCACCCCGTCCAGATCCTCATAGGACAGGCCCGCCTCGTCCATGGCCTGGGCGGCGATGGCGTCGATGGCCTCCACGTGCGAGCGGGCGGCGATTTCGGGGACCACCCCGCCATAAGGGGCGTGCTGGGCGATCTGGCTGGCGACCACCGAGGACAGGACGCGCACCGCGCCATCGGCGCTCCGGCGCACCACGGCCGCGGCGGTTTCGTCGCAGCTGGTCTCCAGGCCCAGGACCGTGAGTCCGGTCATCTGGTTGCGGCCAAGGCGCCTGTCCTGTAGCAGCGGGCTGTCAGTCATCGCATCGCAGGTAGACCGCTCACCGTGTCTTCGCAACCGCCCGTCGTCCGCATCGGGGCTCGTGGGTCCCAGCTCTCCCTGGCTCAGGCCGGCCAGATGCAGCGTCGTATCGCTGCGGCCCTGGGCGCAGCGCCGGAGGACGCCGAGAAGGTCGCCCCCCTGATCGTGATCCGCACCTCTGGCGATCAGATCCAGGACCGGCGCCTGCTGGAGGTGGGCGGCAAGGCCCTGTTCACCAAGGAGATCGAGGAGGCGATGCTGGACGGCCGCATCGACTGCGCGGTCCATTCCATGAAGGACATGCCGGCCGTCCTGCCGCCGGGCCTGGTCATCGCCGCCATTCCCGAGCGGGAAGACCCCCGGGACGCCTTCCTCAGCCGCGAGGCTCGCACCCTGGAAGACCTGCCCAAGGGCGCCAAGCTCGGCACCGCCAGCCTGCGCCGCCAGGCCCAGAGCCTGCACGCCCGCCCGGACCTGGACGTCCAGCTGCTGCGGGGCAATGTGGGCACCCGCATGGCCAAGCTGGAGGCCGGCGAATACGACGCCATCATCCTGGCGCTCTCGGGCCTCAGGCGCCTGGGTCTGGACGGGGCGGCCAAGAGCTTCATCGATCCGGTCGAGCGCCCGCCGGCCCCGGGCCAGGGGGCGCTGGCCATCGAGACCCGGGAGGCTGATCAGGGCCAGCCCTGGCTGGAGGCCCTGCGCGACCTCAACACCACCACCACCGTGGCGGCCGAACGGGGCGCCATGGCGGCCCTGGAAAGCTCCTGCCGCACCCCCATCGGCGCCTATGCGACCCTGAAGGACGGCCAGCTGTTCCTCATTGTCGAGGCCCTGTCGCCGGATGGCCGCCTGCGCTTCCGCCGGCAGGAGGGGCTCGACCTGACCGCTGTGGCTGACGCCACCGTCGCGGCCCGGGAGCTTGGCCTGAAGCTGGGCGCTGAGCTCCGCGACGAGGCCGGCGACGCCATCATCCTGCCGGAATAGGTCTGTGCGGGGTTGCATCGCCAGCAGCGCTCAAGCTTTGCTGGCGCCATGACCGCACCCCCCCGGCGCCTCATCTGGATCACGCGGGCCGAGCCCGGCGCCACCGCCACCGCGGCCCGGCTGCGGGCCCTGGGGCATATGCCGCTGGTCCTGCCCCTGCTCGAGGTCCGTCCGGTCACCGAGACCGCGCCCGACCTGGCCGGGGTGGGGGCGCTCGCCTTCACCAGCGCCAATGGGGTGCGGGTCTTCGCCCAGCTCTCGGAGGTCCGCGCCCTGCCGGTCTTCGCCGTCGGTGCAGCCTGCGCCCAGGCCGCCCGGGCCGCGGGCTTTCGCCAGGTCCTCTCGGCCGACGGGGATGTGGCCGCGCTCGCCGCCGGCATCGCCAGCCGGGCCGAGGAGTTCCGCGGGGCGGTGTTGCATCCGGCCGCCACCGAGCCGGCCGGAGATCTTGCCGGGGCGCTGGCCAGGACAGGGGTCGCGTGCCGCACGGCGCCCATCTATGCGACCGTTCCGGTGACGCCCCCCGCCGCGGCCCTCGACCAGGCGCTGCGGGCCGAGGCGGCCCTGGTCTACTCCCCGAAGGCCGCGCGCCAGCTGGCCATGCTGATGCGCGGGCGCCAGGCGCCGGACCTGCGGGCGCTCTGCCTCTCCAAGGCCGTCGCCAGGCCCCTGGCCCGGGCGCGGATCGGCCCGCGGGCCTATGCGCCAGTGCCTCTGGAGTCAGCCCTTCTGAATCTGATCGACCGGGCCGCCCCGCCGGTGGCCGAGGCCTCGTGAGCGTCCCGCCGCCGCCTGGCGATCCAGACGAGGACGACCCCGGCGCTCGCCCCCCAGGACCGCTGCTTGGCCTGCGGTTCTGGCTGCTCATCGCCTTCACGGTCGTCTGCATCGCCGCCGGCCTGGCGGTGGCCCGCCTGGGGCCCGGCCTGTTCCCCGCGCCGTGAGCCACGCAGGCGCTTGGCGAGCGGGCCAAGAGCCGCTAAATAGCGCGCCCGGACGTAAGCCCCGCCCCCGGCGCGGCCACGTCGTCACGGGCCGCCTTAGCTCAGCCGGTAGAGCGGCGCATTCGTAATGCGTAGGTCAGGTGTTCGAGTCACCTAGGCGGCACCACTCCTTCGGGTTGGGCCATTTTATCAGTGTTATCAATCGCTTGCGCCGGCAGCGCCGCGTTGATGGGTGACACATTTTCGCTGGCAATGGGTGACACTTTCGTCTGAGCCGTCTGGCTCGTCGTCGTTCGGCGCGGCGTAGATTCTGAAGCACCTTCCTTACCGAACTCTGCGGAGAAGCCCGCGTAGAGGTTGGCTCCGGTGGCTCCTACAATCGCCAATGCACCTGCAGCACCGGCGAGGAGGCTGCGATTCAGCCAGCGCCCTCGTTCGGCATCGACGCGGCGGGCCTCCAATGTGCATGCTTCAGTGGTCTCTGCAGCCCAGCTACGCACTAGCCTGTCGGTGACCCAGGGCGCTTCGACTACGCCCGTCCAGAATGAGGCGTCTAAGCCTGCCACTTGTGTGTCGCAGCTCTTCATCCCCCAGAACGCCAGACCGCTGCCCACGACGAAGGCCAAACAGGCAAAAGCCCCCAGGGAAGCGGCGAGCAAACTGGCCGCATTTGCGCCTGTAAGGCCGGCTGCGAATGCCGCCGCGGCCAATTGAAAGGCCGCGACTTGAGTAGTTCGCGTGTCCAACGCAATGCCGCCTGATTGCAGGGCCTTGAGCCGGTCCTGCGCTAGCGCCACAATCATCCGCGACGACTCGGGAGGGGCTTTGTAAGCTGCCTTCCGCGCGATCAGGATTTGGCGGCGCTTAGTGGCCAGCGCCTCTTTCTCTTTCGGAGTGGACATGTCCAAGGAACCGCCTCCAGCACCCCCGCCGCCAGCGCCTGTTCGCCGCGACTCGCCGGGCACTTATACCCCGGACCACCGCCCGCCGCCCCCGCCGCCCCCTCCACCGCCACCCTCCCGTAAGGGGTAGCTTTTGGGCCGCCGCCACGCATGCGACCAGTGTGCGGGGCGGCTCCTGCTTAGGAGGCCGGTGTGGCAGACATTGAGGCACCTCTGCGTCGCAAGCTGATAGACGCGCTCGGCCCCTCGTTTCTTTGCTTCGAAGAGGTGGAGATCGAGCATCCACTTTTAGCGGCAGTGAGTCTCCGTGCCGACGTAGTCGCCCTCCCAATCGAAGATGATCTTTGGGGTCATGCGCTGGCCTTCGAAGTCAAGAATCACCCAGAGACTGCTGGATACGCCAAGTGGTCCGCCGCGGCTAAGCAGGCGTCAGACTACGTGTTCGGGCGCGTCCGGGATGAGCGCCATAACCTCACAGACAGGCGCATCTCGGCCGCGTTCGTCTATCCAGCGCCGGGATACCTGCCCTTTGTGCCAGAGCGGTCGCCCCCTTCCGATATCTCTAACCGCGTGATGATCGCTGGCGTATTCCATTGCGCCCTTCACTGGCGCGTCGGGCGGGCACACCATTCTCTTCGCGATGGTCTAGAGCTGAGCTTTGGGCCGAACGAGCTTTGGACTTCCCGACGAGGGTTCAGCGGTCAGTCTAGGGCTCTACTGATGAATAGGCGGCGGGTAGGGTCGCGCAGCGTGGATGTTTGCAGCCTCTTAGATGGCTTCGATTCCGCCATACCGGAGGTTGGGTAGCTCGCACAGGAGCCTACGCCGCCACGCATACAGGTGGCTGGGAGGGGGCGATCTACACAAGGGACTGCAAGAAGGCTCAGGCTGCTTGCTCCTCACTCTCGTCAACCGCCAGTCCATCGCGAGCGTCTGCAAGGGCGGCAAGAACAGTCTCCAAGGGCTTGTCTCGGAAAGCGAGCGCGAAAATCAACGCCGCATCTTCAGGGCTAAACCGCACGCTTCCCTGGTAGTCCCCCCCGGTTCGCAGGTTGCTGATGCCGAAGCGGACGCCCACCCTCGTTTTATCGACCCCGTTTACGCGGACACTGTGCGTGGTCACTTCGTATTGATTAAGGTTTATCGTTCCCGGTTCCGCCTTATAGTTGGACGGATCTATCGATTTCGCGAACAAAACCTTCTCGCCATGGTTTCTGCCCCAACCCTCTAACGCAATGCGCATCCAAGCCTCCATTTCTGATTTAACCCACCCTTATTACATTTAAGGCTGGGCCGCAATCATGTTTGGCTACGGCAGTATCCTCGCGCCTGCCACGTGGGGCGCTTCCTGCATATCGCTCGCAGATTCGCTTGAAGACCCTTCGCGTAGCTGGGCTGGCCCTGGGGCTGAGACAGGCGGCTCCTCCGGCGCAGAGCGGATCGGCTGATCCAAGGCCGCCCACAAAATCACCTTCCGGCTCACCCGCATGGACGCGCCAGGGGGCGTGTGGCCCAGCCGCCGAAGCCGGCAGAGTCGGCCTGGGGTGATCCCAAGCTGCTCTGCGGCCTCGGCAGTGGACAGCCATGAGCGGTCGCTAGTCACGCGGAGCCAACCGAGCGGGTCGTCTTTTGGGTTCGGTGTCATGCTGGCTCCTTGATGCGTTAGGCGCGGTCGCGCCGCCGTTGCTTGGATTGCACCGCGCCCAACGCTGACGGACGATAGGGCCGCTCGACCGGAGGCGGGGCGTCGAGGTGGACATAAGTCCGGCGGACGACGCCCGCGCCGATGACGTCGGCCACCTCGCGGCGGTGGCGTTCGGGCTCGTCAGCCATCAGACGGCAGCCGTCTGGGCCTGCTGGTCCCGCGCCTTGCGGGCTTGCCGCCAGAAGTAGATCCCTTCCGTGGTCCAAGCGACCGGCATGCCGTCATCTTCGATCAGGTAGGGGATGGGGCCGCGTCGGCACTCCACCAGGGCCAGGAGGGTGGCCGGCTTGAAGCCGCACACGGCGGCGGCTCGGGGGAGGTCAAGCAGCCGGTGGTCGTCGGGGGCTCGCTTGGAGCGATAGCGGGGATTGATCATCGCCATATCAGCGGCCCCCTTGCGCGGCCGCCTGCCAAGCGTTGACCTGGGCCAGAGCGCGCTCGTCCAGGGTGCCGGCCCGGATCGACCGTTCGATGCGCTCGACGACCCCTTGGCGGTAGGTCGGGTCGCGGTAGCTGTCCGACGACATCACGGCGTTGATCTGATCCAGGCTGGAGAACGTGTGGATGCTTGCGAGCGGAGGGGCCGGCTTGGGCATCGGCTGTGCGCCGCCGTAGGTGCCCTCTGCGAGGTTCACGGCGTTGACGGTGTGGGTCCGTTGGGCGTGGGTGATCTGTTCGCCCATGCGACCGACCGTGCCGGCGGCTTGAGAGCGGGTCAGCTTCGACGCCACCTCACTGCGATAGCGTTCGCTGGTCTTGTAGAGCGGGTCGGCAATCGCCTGATGGACCTCGCTGATGTCGAAGAAGGTGTCGGCCTGGGCGGCCTCGGTTCCGGTGTTGTCGGTCATGGTTGTCCTGGGGTTGTGAAGGTGGTTGGGGGGCGGCGCGCCTAGTCGGCGACGTGCGCCCACCGTTGGCGGCTTACGATCAGGTTGATGTTCCGTTTGGTGAGGCCGAACTCTGCTGCCAGGGCGAGGCTCGTCTCCCCGGCGGCACGGCGGCGGCGGATTGCGCGGACCTGATCCGGCGAGACGCGAGCGCGAGGGCTCGTCTTGTCGCTAAACGGGGCCTCGGTGGTGGTTGCCGCCGGCTTAGGCTTGCGGGTTCGGGCTTTCGCTGCGGTGGGCGACGTGGCCGCGCGTTGGGCGTTAGAGCGATCAAACTCGCGCCGCCACACCGCCTGCCTCGCGAAGTAGTCGGGCAGACCATCGAGATAGCGAACCATGCCTGGGGAGCCCTCAGCGACGACCGCCGCGAACCGGCGCGCGACGACAGCGGCGATCTCGGGGCCGTGGGCGGCGGCGATCTCTTCGTATGCGGCCACGACCCGCGGGTCCTGTTCGGCCGCCTGTGGGTTGCCCTGGGGGCTTCCGTCAGCGGACACGGCGCGCACCCCGCCCAGCCCCGGCCTTCGCATACTTGCGGAGGGTCAGGGACCGCGCCCGCAGGTCCAGGCGGTCGCCGTTCTGATACTCGACGCGGCTGCCGATGGGGGCGTCCAAGATCACCCGCGCGGCAGCCGTCAGGCGGCCATCGGCGGGGCGGCGGAAGACCACGTATTGGCGGCCTTGGCCGTCGCCGGTGAGGGACAATGAATGAGCGCCGGCCGCGCGGAGCTTGGCCAGGCCGTCGTCGTCGAGAAGGGCGGCCTTTCCCTCGCCGAGGGCACCCCACAAGGGGACCGCGAGGCAGGGACCGCCGCGGTCGTCATGGGCGGGGGTTGCGATCAACGCCCGCGGAGTTTGTGTGCTGGTCATGTGGCTGCTTACGTTGAGGCCCGCCCCTGAGAGAGCCTCAAGGAGCGGACAAGGTTGGCCCGCAGGAAAACCGCGGGTGAACGTCAAGGATGGAAAATCAAAAGCGGGGCAGAGCGCGACTGCGCTCAGACGCCAGCGCGCCGATGCTGCGGGTGTTCTTCGTGGGATAAGACCATCCCCAGAGGGCGGACAGGGGAGTCTCTAGGGGACCTAGAGGTCTACCTTCAGTGGGGATGACTACGTCATCTCCCTCTGCGGTTCCTCTTAAGGGTTACCTTTAGGCTCTCTTATAGGGACCGCAGCGGACATAGTTCCCACCCGGCGTGGTGTCCAAGGGTGGGGGAGAAATGGCGGTTCGGTGTCGGTGGGCGAGTTCCCACCCGGCGCGGTCTCCAAGGGGGCGTAGTAAATCGCACCGCCCCGCGACTGCCCACCGGGATGTCTCCCCGGCGTTCCCGCGGCGCGTCGTCTCCAAGGGTGAGGGATTATTTGCGATTGCCCGGTGCGCCGCCGTCTTCGGGCCGTTTCCAGCGAACGTGCCGCCCCAGCTACGCACCCGCCAAGCACCCACTTCGCTGGCGTTCTGCCGCGGTAAAATGGGGCGGCAACGCGGCCTCGCGGATGACCTGCAGGAACTCCATAGGCAGGGGCATCTCGGTGCGGCCATGATCGGCCATGTTGTAGCTGCCGGTCTTGCGGATGGACGGGAGAACCTCGCGGGTCACCCAGTCTTGGAAGGCCAGGGCCTCCGGTTTGGTGGACTTCAACACGAGTTTGTAGAGGCCACTCTCAGAGATGATCGTCAGGGAGCCGGCGACGGTCCCTGAGAAAATCTCCTGGTGGTCCCGCCGGTAGGCGCGGAACTTCTCGTCCGCAGCCAAGCCGCGGACCCACTGGGCGGTGCCGCCCCAGGTGTCCATGCCGAGGGCGGTGCAGATGTCGTGCGCCACGAACCAGGGCTCCCCATCAATCAGGGTGGTGCGGATGGCGTGGCCGGTGGGGGCGCAGCACCCTTGAACTGGTCAAGGGAGCCCTCCCACGCGCCGGCCAATTGAAGCCTGTTTTCGCTCGGAAGACAGGGGCGGCACGGCCACATCGGCGGGGCGCGTCCAACCCTATCCCAGCCCGTCTGCCCCTTCCCCCAGCAGCCGGTAGACACTCGACCGAGCGATCCCCAGGCGGCGGGCGATCTCGGCTGGCCGCACCCCCTCTGCTTTCATCCGCAGCACGTCCCGCGGGTCCAGCTTCGCGGGCCGCCCCCGGTAGACGCCCCGCTCCTTCGCCTTGGCGATCCCCTCCATCTGCCGGGACCTCCGCAAGTCCGCCTCAAACTCCGCGAAGCCGGCCAGGATGGTGAGGAAGAGTCGCCCCTCCCCGCCCGTTGTGTCCAGGCCCTGCTGGTGCAAGACCTTGAAGCCCACCCCCATGGCCGTGAGACGGTCAACGATGCTCCGAAGATCCACGACCGAGCGCGCAAGGCGGTCCAGACGAGTCACCATCAGGACGTCACCGTCCCTGAGGTAATTGTCGAGGACGTGGGCTAGCTGCTCCCGCCCTTCTTGAGAGCGGCCGGACTGCTTCTCCGCGAACACCTTGTCGCAGCCGGCCGCGTGGAGCTGTTCGATCTGCACGTCGAGGCTCTGCCCCGAGGAACTGACGCGGGCGTATCCGATGAGCGCCATGGGGCGACCTCAAGCCGGATCGAAGGGCGAACGATAGAGCGCAACATCGCGCCCCTCACCCATGGCCTTCAGCCGCCGCTTGAACATTGCCGAGGAGAGCGCGAGGCCGCCCTCGACATCGAGGGGGTGAACGCCAGCTAGCAGACCGCCCACGGGGAGCGCGGTGGGCACCTCAGCGGGGACGGCGGGAGCCATGGTCGTTCCCCAGGCGGCGAGGCGCTGGCGGAAGGCATGGGCGGCGTCAGAGACAGTGCGGTCGGTCATCGGAGTGTCCTTTATGGGTCTAAGAGTTCCAAGCAATATCGACCGATAAATGCTGGGTCAACCCATATCGGACAGAAAATGTGTCCGATGGCTCCGACCGCTGTGGGTATACCCATGCCGGACGGATCACGCGGGGCGTGTCCAGCCTTCCGGCCCGCGCCAGCGTTCCAGCTGATACTGTCCTGTCCCGTGCGGTGCGTAGACCATGACGGCTGGACGTTGGCCGCACCCGCAGGACCAGATGCCGGCACGCTCCATCTCCTCGACCGTCCAGGCCCGCAGAGGTGGGCAGTAGTCGGCGGCCGATTGCCAGACGTTCGTGCCGCATCCGCAGCCGATCAGGAGGCGGCCTCCAAGGCGCGCCACGGCGTTGAGTGTGAGGGGAGGCGATGACCGGACAGGCATGCCGGCAGGATAGCCGAACGGGAGACCCGGCGCGGCCGGAGCCCTGCGAAGACTGTGGACAAAGCAACCCGGCATCGGGACCGCCCGCCAGTGTGCCAGGGGAGACCCCTAGACGGCCCGCGGCGTGGCCTTTCGGGCGGCCGGGCACCCCTACCCCCCAGGGGGGGATGACCAGCTCGCCCATACGTATAAGGGGTTTCAGATGAGTGACCCCAAAACCATCAGGCCGCGAAGGCCACCACGGCTCCCATGAAGGCCACCAAGGCGGTGGCGAAGACCAGGAGCGCAGTCAGGAACTTGATGATCTCGATCTGAGTCAAAGGTGTCTCCGAAGAGGGAGGCCAGCATGGCCACCTCCAGGCATAATCATTTACCCAGCTTGTTAAAGCCCTGGCGGACGTGAGGGCGGCGGTTCAATCGGGCGGGAGGCTGGCTGACCCCCTGCCTCTGCGAGGGCCTGGAGACCGCACGGGGGCGGCAAAGGTGGCTGCGTGTAGTCGGACATTTTGGTGTCGGAGCGACAGACGCTTGGTTTCGGAGTCAATCGAGCGCGCGACGGGCGGATATCAGCCACCGAAGGCCATATGCGACAGCGCCGGCAGAGGCGGCACCCAAAACGGCTCGGGTGGGCTCCCACATCAGAAAGAAGCGCAAGAAGCCGGCGAGGCCCACCACTAAGGATATCATGCCCGCCCACCTCTTTCGGTAGACCTCAAAGGCTAACAGCAGAACTCGGGGCAGATAGAAAAGCACCTTACGCCGTGGCCCGAGGGAGGCGACGCGCCGCCCCCTATCTGTCACCCGGAGGCATGGCTCTTCGTGCGGCCGGAACCCAAGACTGCCGTTGCCGAAAAGTCGATCCGGATACTCCCATGTCGAGGTCAGGAGCCGCCATTTCACGCCGAGCCCAGCGTGATGCCGCATCACCCTTCGCATCGTTTTGTCATCTTCGCGGCTGTTGAGGTCGGGAACCCGGTCGCCTAGCCGATTCCCGGCCGCCACAAACCACTCTAGGAACTCCCGAGCGAACATGCCTTCAGGCCGGCCGCTCAGAGCGAGATAGAAACCCTGCTGCCACTGCAGAGCTGCTGCTAGTTCATCGCGCACCGCTGAGATTGGATTTCGCATCTGCGCCCCCTGAGTTAGCCTAGCACCCCTACCGACGCCGGTGGGCGCACTTGGCAAGCGCCGTATGGTGCCCCAGCAGTTCCTGAGCAGCCACGAGCTTGGCTGGGCGCAATCCTCACTATGGGGTAACGGCCAACTCGTCTTTACGGCGACGGGGATCCCAGGCGATTGACCCCGAGATCCTCAGACCATTTGTAGGCGAACTAGCCTGCGGCGTCGCCGCTTTCGGGCAGTATGGGCGTTGAATTGGGGTCGCCACGCTAGGGCTCGGCCGTCGAGTGTTGCGGAGCATCGCCGATCTGGCGAAGCTCAACCACAACGCTGGCCATGCCGCAGACAAAAAAGAGCACTGCGAACGTCGTCAGAGCCAAACTGGCGAGGTTAGCCGCGCGTTTCCCGACTGGGTGACCGTTCGCCCATGCATGAGCCGCCATAATGAGCGGAAGAAGGCCCGCCGCGCCGGTTCCGAGGGCAAAGTAGGTGGCCGGTGCCCAGGCCAGGACGGCCGCCATATAGATCGCCTCGGAGTCAACCTGAGACACGATTGAGGCTGCCGCCAGAAAGCCAGCGCCGTTGCCAATCTGCAGGGACAGCATGAAGCGGCGAAACCAGAATGTAGCGTTCTCGGCCTCAGCCCGTTCTCTGTCGCGCGCGCGGAGATCGGACTCGATAGCACGCGTGTGCTGAACCTGCACGAGCGCAGCATCTAGGCGGTCAAGCTCGGCCTCCACTTCGTCGAGCCGTGTTGCGAACTGATATCCTGTGAGGGGCTTGGTCACCCGGCCCCGGAGTTCGCTTGCCTCCGCCAAGAGGGCCGCGCGGCGCCTTCTAGTCGCTCGACAGAGCCCAGGTCAGACATCGATATCCCCATCAACATCACAGGACGGCCGCAGGAGACAATCGAGCAATGTCTACCTGCGGAGTCGAGCCCCCTTGCAATGGCGATTGGCTTCGATCTGCCTGCTCACGCCGCCGGCACCGACTGGGGGATGCTGTGAACGTCTACCGGTAGCGCCCCGCATCTCCCCGGATCGCTACCGCGCAAAGGCCTCGGGCCTCCTTTCGGTTGCTGGTCAAGGTGCCTGCCGGCAGCTCCAAGAGGGCCGCGGGGCTCCTCTGGACGACGGGCACGTCCCCACAGACCAGGCGGTCGCCGCGCTCTCGAAGGCGGACGTTGATGCCATGGTAGGGGCGGAACGAAGCGGCATCGTAAGGCCAGTCTCGGCCCTCGAGCCAAGCGGCGACGGCCTGGACGAAGTCCTTCTCGACGACGCGCGCTAGCGCCTGCGGCTGGGGCTTGTTTGTCTGGGCGCGAACCGATGGCGGTGGCGCTGCAGTCTTCCGAGCCTTCAGCTCGAAGTCTATGGTGGTTGGGGTCATGGGGCTGTCCTGGGATAAGTGGCAAAAGGTGTCGGAAGAGGAGGGCGCGGTGGCTTGGACAGCGCTTCCTCACTAGATTTTGCGGGAGCCGCCCGACGGTGCGGCAAGCTGGATCGACGCTGCGGGCCTCAGCGGCGTGCGTTTGGCGGCCTTGGGGTTAACCGGGGGCGCTCTCAATCGACTATGGTGGGGAGAGGTGGGGCATGATCAATTTTCCGCCCATAGACCTAGCCAGCTTCAGCTGGGAGGCCTTGGCGACGCTTGTAACGGGACTGGCGGCTGTGACGGCGGCGGCTTGGGTGGGGCGGCGACAAACGGTCATCCTCGCCTCACAGGCCGCCGTGCAGCGCTATGACCTGATCGCTAAGCTCTTCGAGTTGAGATCAGCGGCCTACTACGATGTCCGGAGTCATCTGAGCTGGGTGGTGGCGCACTCATCCCGGCTCGATGCCGATCAAAATGCAGCCTTCGCGAGGGCCGTAGAGCGGTGCCGGTTCCTCTTTCCGGCGGCGCTTTACGAGCATGTGCGCCACATCGACCGGCGGTTGGACGTCTACCAGCGGGCTCACGCCTTAGTGGAACGGCGGGAGCGCCGTGGTGAGGAGTTTGGCGACACGATGGAAAACGAGGGCGATCTCTTTGCTGAGATCGCCACCCTGCTGCGTGAACTGCCAGATGTCTTCGCGCCTCACATTCGGATCGGCCTGGAGGCTTAATCTAGCCGGGGGCTGCGACACAGGTAACCACCGCTACGGCGATTACAGACTAGGGCGTTCGGGGCGTTGAGTCAGGATGGCCACGAGCTTTGCAAGATGGTCGCGGATTTGGGCCAGCAACCACAGCCCATAGGCACCCATTCCGCTCGCAAGAGTCCATCGAATGGTCGTCTCGTGAGCCTTCGCAAGGTCGCTAAAGATAACCACCCCGGCCACAAAGATCGCAAGGATCACAAGACCAAGACCGATGATGGCCGCCCACTTGGCTAGAGAGACAATGCCGCGCGCCATCTCGCCGAGTCCTTCTCGTGCGTCGGCGCGGGCCTGAGGGTCGTAGAACATCCGCTCAAACATTTTCTTTCGGGGTTTGAGTTGGCCGTTTCATCTCAGCCAACCCTAACACCCTATCTGCACGCGCGACATCGTCCTTGTCGCATTCCGGTTCGAAGGCAAGCCCCCAGAAACTGTGTGCCTGAGCAGACTCATGCTTAGGTTTACCCATGGCAAAGCCTCCCATCCGCGCGGTCTACTACTTCTGCGACGAAAGCTCATATGTTGATGATGACTTCATGGCCGTTGCCGGCCTTGCCGTGCCCGACCGAGAGCTAGAGCCGATCACGGCGGAGCTGGCAGCCATCAAGCAGCAAGCCGGAGCCCTGCATGAGGTAAAATGGTCGACTGCCAAGAAGCGAAAAGACAACGTCCACGCCGCCTTCATAGATTACTTTCAGGAGCTTATTGAGACGAAGCGAGCCCATTTCCATATTCGGTTCGCGCCTTTCGGAAAATACGACCACAAGCTAAGCGGGCCGAAACGGCGAGCCGACACGGTGAGCAAGATGCACTATCAACTTCTATTGCACCGTGCAGTGCACTTCTACGGGCCGCACTACCGACTCCGCATCCGACCGGATGGTGGCGATTGCACCAGCGCCCTCGCTGCGCAAGTTGGGAACCTCCACACGTGGGGGCAGCATAAATACAGAGCCGCAGACGATTGTATTCAAGACGTCCAGTGCATGGACTCAAAGCGCGAGCTTTTGCTCCAACTTTTAGATGTTCCGTTAGGCGGCTTTACAGCGATCAGAAACGATCGGCACATCGGGGGCCTGGGAGAGGTCAAGACCGACCTTGCTGAGCGCCTAACGGCAGCTTTTCCTGGCAAAAACATGAGGGGTAATAGCAACCCCAAGGTCATGACGTTCAATGTGTGGAATGTGACTCCGAAATGGCCTTCGGAGCGCGGCCCCTGGCGCTAGTGCCCCTTGCGGGGTCAGTTCGAGCCATCGCCTGAATCTTCACGCCAGGGACGACTAATCATACCACCGCTAACTAACGGCTGCAAGATTCTCCGTTATGAATCAAGCGCTTGATTGTATGGACCTTTCCGTAATCGCTTGGTTCTCCAGCGTGCCCGCGAGCGACCGCGAGGTGTCGTTCCTCGGGTCGTCGCTCAGCTATTTGGTGAGCCTCAGAACGCCTTGCTTCGTGGATGCGCGAGACCCGGCCCCCATGAGGGGTCCGTCCGGGCTGGCGGATGGCGCATCGGAAGGGAGAAGCACTCGCTCGACGGCGTCATGGAGCTGAGTTTCGGAAGGCCCGCCGCTGTATCTGACGAGCGCCAGGAAGTCGCGGCCCTCTTCGTGGCCGACGATGGCGGCGATGATCTGCGGAGCGACGCCCGCCTGCTCCAGTTTTGTGATGAACCAGCGGCGGAAGCTGTGGAAGTCGGCGTTTGCCTGCCGGCGGCCTTCCAGACGGTCATAGACGCCTATGTCGCGCTGGTAGGCCGTGAACCTCTCGCCAGCCTTCGCGCCACGCCGGCTCTCGCGGCTCGGCGGGGCCTTCAACTCCTCGATCAGGAAGCTATCAGGCGATTTGCCAGCGAGGCGGCGCTCGACGAGCGGCTTTAGCAGCGGGTGAACGGGCACCTTGCGGACGCCTGCGGGGGTCTTCGCGTCTTCGATAGTGAAGAACACGAGGTCCACGTTGCGGACCCGCAGGCTGGCGATCTCGTCCTGCCGCATGCCGGATAGGATCGCGAGGCGCATGAGGTCGTGAAGGGTCCGGTAGGTCTCCCCCTTGAGGAGCTTGATGACCTCGTCATCGGTGAAGGGCCGCTTGCGGGCGTTCTTCTCGCCTCGCTTCACGCTGCGCTGCTGATCGCGCCAGGGGTTCTGGTCGGCAAGGCCGCGCCTGATCATCCATTTCCAGTAGGCGTGGAGTGCCGAGACGTGACTGTTGACCGTTTCGACCGTGATGTCCCCGCTCGCCAGGGCATCGACATACTCGGCAGCGATGGGGGTCGTGATGGCGCGGACGTTGTCCCCTTCCGGGCGGTTGCGCATCCACTTTGCAGCCCTCGATGTCGCCAGCTTCACCCGTGAGCGATAGCTGTCTCCAAAGTCCTCCTCGCCGAAGTAGCGATCGAGGCTGCTGCTGATCGGAAGCGCGCCGCGCACCCAGGCCCGGAAGTTGTTTCCGCGCCGCTCCCGCAAGAGGTCGTAAACGGGCACAAGCTCGCCGTTCGGAGCGACGTCGTCGTCCACAGGCTCGCCATAGCGGGTCTCCAGTTCGCGATCCCACTCAGGCCACAGCTCGTCGGGGACGTTCTCGCGATCTGGGTCGCCACCGGCTTTGATGATGCGCTGTCGCCACCACAGGGCGGTCTGCAGTTCGCGCTCGGCTTCCTTCGATACGGCGGGCTTCGGCCGCTTCGCCGGGTCGGCGCGACGGGCAGCCTCGATCTCTAGCCTGATCTCCGCAACTACCACTGGGAGCCTGCGGATGGCTTCCGCGCGATCTCGTGTTTTGAGGCTGCGGACGATGTGACTGCTGCGGAGGCCGGCTCCAGGCGGGACGCGGACGCGCGCCTGATAGACGGTCGATCTGGGGTGACGCCAGAGATAGGGAGGGTTCACGCGGGACACGACTGGAACTGCTGGGTGACACTTTTCGGGGATAGTGGGTGTCACTTACAGCTGAAAGCCATGAAAACACAACGGGTATTGGGGCTTAGGGTGTTCGCCGACCGCCTCACCTAGGCGGCACCACCCTCTTCTTGCAAACCCATCGGCGAGCGCGGCTGGGTTGCATTCCGACATCATTAATACTCAAACCGAGTAACGAGGTTCGGCGAAGGGCGGTTGAGGTGTGGTGAATCTCATCCCTCGTTAATGGCTTCGGCGCGTCATGCGGGTCTCAAATTTGGGACACATCGTCGCATGCTCCGTTCGATCCGCGCCAAGCTCCTGGCGGTCATCTCCATCCTGGCTATCGGCCTTGTCATCATGGGGGTCGTCGCCTTCATCGGCCTGCGGAACGGAGAGGCCCGCATCGACCGGGTGATCGCCGATCGGGTCGTGCCCATGGCGCAGCTGAAGGCGGTGGCCGACGCCTTCGCTGTCGCCGTGGTCGACGCCGGCTGGAAGGTGCAGACCGGACAGCTCAGCTGGGAAGAGGGCGCGCAGGGCGTCGTCGAGGCCCGCGCGACGATCAAACAGGAGTGGGCGGCGTACAGCGCCACGACCATGACGGCCGACGAGGTCGTCCTGAAGGACAGGGCCGAGGCGGCGATGAGCGACGCTCATGCGGTCCTCGACGCCCTGGAGGTGATCATGACGCGCCGCGATCAGGCGGCCCTTGAAGCGTTTACCGCCAACAGCCTCTATGTCCCGATCGACCGGGTGAGCGGCGCCATCAGCGACCTGACCTCCCTACAGATCGAGGCGTCGCTCGAGGAGGGCCGCGCCGCGCATGACGCCTCAAACCGCTATCTGATGCTCATCGTCCTGGCCGGCCTCGGCGGCGTGATGGGGCTGATCATGTCGCTGTACATCACGATTTTTGGCGTTGCGCGGCCCCTAGGCGGCATTGTTCACGCTATGCGGCGACTTGCTGAAGGCGATCATGAGGTCGAGACCCCGGGCCACAATCGGGCCGACGAGATCGGGGCGATGGCGCAGGCTGTGAGCCAGTTCAAGTCCAACGCCATCGAGCGGCTCCGCCTGGAGGGCGAAGCCGCCGCCGCCGAGGCCACGCGCCTGGCCGACCTGCAGCGCAGTGAGGCCGAACGCGCTGAAGCGGCCGCACGGCTGGCAGAGGTGGTCGAGGCCCTTGGAGCAGGGCTAAAGCGCCTTGCCGCCGGAGACCTTGCTGTACATATCAACAGCCCGTTCGCCGCCGAATATGATCGTCTGCGGGACGACTTCAACGCCTCGGTGACCACCCTGAGCAGGGCCATCAGCGCCGTGGCCACCGCCGCCCGTGGCATTGGCGGAGGCGTGGACGAGATCGCCCAGGCCTCTGATGATCTCTCCCGTCGCACCGAACAACAGGCGGCGGGGCTGGAGGAGACGGCAGCCGCGCTGGATCAGATCACCGCGACGGTGCGCCAGACCGCCGAGGGCGCGCGTCGGGCGAACTCCGCCATCGCCGACGCCAAGCGGGAGTCTCAGGAGTCTGGCGCCGTGGTGGGACGGGCGGTCTCGGCCATGGGCCAGATCGAGCAGTCCTCCACCCAGATCGGCCAGATTATCGGGGTGATCGACGAGATCGCCTTCCAGACCAACCTGCTCGCCCTGAACGCCGGGGTTGAGGCCGCCCGCGCCGGCGACGCCGGCCGCGGCTTTGCGGTAGTCGCCTCCGAAGTCAGGGCTCTGGCCCAGCGCTCGGCTGAGGCGGCGAAGGAGATCAAAGCTCTCATCAGCGCCTCCACCGAGCAAGTGGCGCAGGGGGTGGAGCTCGTTGGACAGACCGGGCACGCCCTTCACGCCATCATGCAACGGGTCGAGGAGATAGATACGGTCATGGCGGACATCGCCCACAGCGCCCAGGAGCAGGCCACAGGGCTTGCCCAGGTGAATGTGGCGGTGAACCAGATGGACCGGGTGGTGCAGCAGAACGCGGCCATGGTGGAAGAGTCGACCGCAGCGACCCAGACCCTCAAGGGCGAGACGTCCGACCTGCTGGCGCTGGTGGCCAAATTCCGGGTGGCGGCCGCGGCTCAGGCGGCGTCTCCAGCCCTGGCCCTGCGTCAGCGGGTGGCGGCCGCGGCCATGGGCGGCCGCTTCTAGATTGGCCCCAGATCGCCAGGACGCGTCCAGCGGGGGTCCTGGGGCGGCAGCAGGGCCTCGCCGCCGCGGCGCAGACCCTGCAGCAAGGTGCGCAGATGGCCGTAGTTGGCCCGCACCAGGGCCTGGACCGCAGGCCCGCGCAGGATTTCGGCGGGGATGACCATGCCCTTGCCGCCCGCCCTCTGGCAGAACCCCATCTTTTCCAGCCGCCCGGTGTGGCGGCGCGCCGTCTCATAGGGCAGGCCGAGAAACTGCGAGACCCCCAGCACGCTGACCGGGCGGCGCAGCTCGTCGGGGAAGACGCCGTCGACGGCCATGGCGTTGAACTGGGCGCGGCGGTTCAGGTGCTGGACCGACCCCTGGGCGATGGTCAGGAAGACGAGGCCGGTCAGCAGGTTGCCGTCGAACAGGTCCCCCAGGGCGCCGGCCATATGGATGAAATAGTCCGACCCCAGCCGCATGGCGTAGCGCTGCAGGGCGAGGTCGTGAAGATCAGCGGCGTCGGAACCGGCGGAAAGGCTCGTCTGATCCAAGGGTCTTGGTCTCCCTGGCGGCCTTCCCGAAACACTATTCGCCGAACGCCCGCCCAGCAGCATATGGCGCCGATCGTCGGCGAGTACGAGGACCACGGCCACAATCTTGGGCACCCTCGCCGGCGGCCCGGACTCCCGGGGCCAGAACCCGTATCGCGCCGAGAAGCGGTTACCCTTTGTCCGAACGCCCTCTGAACCCTCGGCGACCTCGCCCCGCGATCCCATCTATGGCAATCAGGGTTGGTTCAGAGGTCGAGGAGCGGCATGGCGCATCGGTTCTATTCCAGTCAGGCCCAGGGATTTGTCCGCTGCGGGGTGGCCACGCCCAAGGTCGCCGTGGGCGATCCGGCGGCCAATGCGCAGGCGATCCTGGAGCTGGCGCGTCGGGGGCATGAGCAGGGCGCGGACCTGATCGTCTTTCCCGAGCTGTGCGTCTCGGCCTATGCGATCGATGACCTGCATCTGCAGGACGCCCTGCTGGAGGCCGTCGAGGCCGCGGTGGCGGAGATCTGCCAGGCCAGCGAGACCCTCAGCCCGGTGCTGGCTATCGGCGCGCCGGTGCGGCGCAATGGGCGGCTCTACAACTGCGCCCTGGCGATTTCCCGGGGCCGCATCCTGGGGGTGGTTCCGAAGTCCTTCCTGCCCAACTACCGGGAATACTACGAGAAGCGCTGGTTTGCCCCTGGCGTCGGCCTGACCGATCTGGACGTGACCCTGGCCGGCCAGACCGCCCCGTTCGGGGTGGATCTCATCTTTGCGGCCGAGGACCTGGCGGATTTCGTCTTCCACCTGGAGGTCTGTGAAGATTTCTGGGCGCCCACGCCCCCCTCGACCCGCGGCGCCCTGGCCGGCGCCCTGATCCTGGCCAATCTCTCGGCCTCCAACGTGGTGGTGGGCAAGGCTCGGGACCGCGCCATCCTCAGCGCCGCCCAGTCGGCCCGCTGCCAGGCGGCCTATCTCTATTCCGCCGCCGGCCCTGGCGAGAGCACCACGGACCTCGCCTGGGACGGGCAGGGCGACATCTATGAGCTGGGCGGCCTGCTGGCGCAGAGCGCGCGGTTTCCCACCGACGGCGGCCTGACGCTCGCCGATGTGGACGTCGAGCGCCTGCGGCTGGAGCGGATGCGCACGCCGACCTTCAATGACGCCGCTGTGGCCGAAGGCCATCCGGAGTACGATTTCCGGCGGATCGGCTTTTCCCACCAGCCGGAGTTCGCCGACCGGGGCCTGATGCGCCGGCTGGACCGCTTCCCGTTTGTGCCGGACGATCCCGCTCGCCTGGACCAGGACTGCTATGAGGCCTTCAACATCCAGGTGGAGGGCCTGGCCCAGCGCCTGAAGGCCAGCCGCACCGAGAAGATCGTCATCGGCGTCTCCGGCGGGCTGGATTCCACCCACGCCCTGATCGTGGCCGCCAAGGCCTGTGACCAGCTCGGCCTGCCCCGGGCCAATATCCTGGCCTTCACCCTGCCGGGTTTCGCCACGTCGGCCTCCACCAAGTCCAACGCCTGGGCCCTGATGCGGGCCATCGGGGCCACGGCTGAAGAGATCGACATCACCCCGGCCGCCCGCCAGATGCTGGGCGACCTCAACCACCCGTTCGCCGATGGCGAGCCGGTCTATGACGTGACGTTTGAGAACGTGCAGGCGGGTCTGCGCACCGACTATCTGTTCCGGGCGGCCAATCAGCGCGGGGCCATCGTGCTGGGCACCGGCGACCTGTCGGAACTGGCGCTCGGCTGGTGCACCTATGGCGTCGGCGACCAGATGAGCCACTACAATGTCAACGGCTCGGTGGCCAAGACGCTGATCCAGCACCTGATCCGCTGGGTCGCCGCCCACGGGCAGTTCGAGACGCAGACCAACGACATCCTGCTGTCGGTCCTCGATACGGAAATCTCGCCCGAGCTTGTGCCGGCCGATGCGGCCGGCGCCATCCAGTCGACCCAGGCCATTGTCGGGCCTTACGAGCTGCAGGACTTCCACCTCTACTACATCACCCGCTTCGGCCTGCGGCCCTCCAAGGTGGCCTTTCTGGCCTGGCATGCCTGGCGCGATGCGGCTGAGGGCGCCTGGCCGCCCCATTTCCCGCCAGAGGCCCGCAACGCCTACGATCTGCCGACCATCGCCCGCTGGTTGGAGGTGTTCCTCACCCGCTTCTTCGGCTTCAGCCAGTTCAAGCGCTCGGCCATGCCCAATGGGCCCAAGGTGGTGTCAGGGGGCAATCTGTCGCCCCGGGGCGACTGGCGCGCGCCATCTGACGGCTCGGCCCGGGTGTGGCTTGATGAGCTGAAGGCCCGGCTGCCCGTAGAGGGTTGATGGACGCAAGAAAAAGGGCCGGAACGTCTGGCGTTCCGGCCCAAATTCGATGTCGCGTCGCCACCTTCTAGAGGGTGCGCTTGACCTCTTCGAGGTTGAAGCACTCGATGGTGTCGCCGACCTTGATGTCCTGGAAGCCCTGGAACGCCATGCCGCATTCCTGGCCGTTGGGGACTTCGTTGACCTCGTCCTTGAAACGCTTGAGCGTCTGCAGGACGCCCAGCTCCAGCACCACCACGTCCTGACGGATGATCCGCACCCGGGCGCCCTTGCGGACCACCCCTTCGGTGACGCGGCAACCGGCGACGCGGCCGACCTTGGTGATGTCGAAGGCCTGAAGGACCTCGGCGTTGCCCAGGAAGGTTTCCCGCTGGATCGGGGTCAGCATGCCCGAGAGCACGCCTTTGATGTCGTCGATCAGGTCGTAGATGATCGAATAGTAGCGGATTTCCACGCCTTCGCGCTCGGCGAGGTCGCGGGCCTGCTTGGAGGCGCGGACGTTGAAGCCGAGGATCGGCGAACCCGCCCCCTTGGCCAGCATGACGTCGCTTTCGCTGATCGCGCCGGCCCCCGACAGGATGATGCGTGCGCGCACCTCGTCGGTGGAGACCTTGTCCAGAGATCCGACAATGGCTTCGGCTGAACCCTGCACGTCGGCCTTCACGATGACCGGAAGCTCGGAGACCTTCTTGTCGGCGAGCTTGGCCATCATGTCGGCGAGCGAGGCGCCCGCCACCGGCGAACCGGACTTTTCGCGCTTCACCCGCTGACGATACTCGGTGATCTCGCGAGCTCGGGCCTCGTTCTCGACCACAGCCAGGGGCTCGCCTGGATCAGGCGTGCCGTCAAGACCAAGGACCTCGACCGGAGTCGAGGGACCGGCGGCGTCGAGCTGCTCGTCGCGTTCGTTGAACAGGGCGCGGACCCGGCCCCAGTTGGCGCCGGCCACGACGATGTCGCCACGCTTCAGGCTGCCGCGCTTGACCAGAACGGTGGACACCGCGCCGCGCCCGCGATCGAGCTTGGCTTCGATGACCACGCCCTCGGCGGTGCGGTCGGGGTCGGCTCGCAGGTCCATGACCTCGGCCTGCACCAGGATGGCCTCGAGCAGGTCGTCCAGGCCGAGCTTTTCCAGGGCCGAGACCTCGACCACCTGGGTTTCGCCGCCCAGGCGTTCGACGACGATCTCATGCTGCAGCAGCTCGTTGATCACCCGGGTCGGATCGGCGTCGGGCTTGTCGATCTTGTTGATGGCCACGATGATCGGCGCGCCGGACGCCTTGGCGTGCTGAATGGCCTCGACCGTCTGGGGCATGACCCCGTCGTCGGCCGCCACCACCAGGATGACGATATCGGTCACATTGGCGCCGCGCGCCCGCATGGCCGAGAAGGCGGCATGGCCAGGGGTGTCCAGGAAGGTCACCCGATGGCCGTCCTCCAGCCGCACCTGATAGGCGCCGATATGCTGGGTGATGCCGCCATGTTCGCCCGAGGCGACGTCGGCCGAACGCAGGGCGTCCAGCAGAGAGGTCTTGCCGTGGTCGACGTGGCCCATCACCGCCACGACAGGCGAGCGCAGGGGCGCGTCGGCGTCGTCATTGTCGGTGGACAGGAAGCCGGTCTCGACGTCGGACTCCGAGACCCGCTTGACGGTGTGGCCAAATTCGGTGGCCACCAGCTCGGCGGTGTCGGAATCGATGACGTCGTTGATCTTCATCATCACGCCCTGACGCATCAGGAACTTGATGACCTCGACACCGCGAGTGGTCATGCGGTTGGCGAGTTCGCCCACTGTGATCACGTCGGGAATGACGACCTCGCGGGCCACGCGGGCCGCTTCCTGGCCGCCGCCCTTGCGCTTTTCACGCTCACGCTCACGGGCCCGGCGAACCGAGGCCAGGGAGCGCATGCGCTCGACCGCGCCTTCATCCCCGGCCGCCAGGGCCTGGATGGTCAGGCGGCCTTCGCGGCGCTGAGGCGCGCCCTTGCCACGGCTGATGGCCTTGCCGGGCGCTGGGGGCTTGCCGCGACGATCGTCCTCTTCTTCCGGACGGCGG
>NZ_JAUSBZ010000027.1 GCF_030651755.1 Phenylobacterium sp.
AAAAAGAGAATAAGACAGCTCCGGGGAGGGGCAGGGATGATCCACACAGTACTGGCCGCCGGTGCGGCCAGCTTCACCGTCGCGCAGGCCCCGCCTGCGCCGGCGCCCCCTCTCGTGCTTGCAGCGCCGAGCGCCGAACGCGGGGTGATCGCCTATCCGCCCAGCGCCTTCGCCGAGGCCGCCCCCGACACCGCCTATGACATGGTGCTGCGCCTCCCGGGCTTCGCTTTCGACAAGGGCGCCGCGGTTCGCGGCCTGGCGGGATCCGGCGGCAATGTGCTGATCGATGGACAGCCGCCGGTCTCCAAAAACGACGCCCTGGACGAACTCCTCAAGCGCATTCCGGCCTCGGCTGTGGCTCGGATCGAACTGATCCGCGGCGGCGCGCCGGGGATCGACATGCAGGGTCGTTCCGTGATCGCCAATGTGGTCCGCGCGCGGGCCAGCGGCGCCCAGGGCGCGGTGATGGCTTCCGCCAATTTCATCAATGACGGCCGGGTGCTGACCAGTGTCCGGGCCGAAAGTCAGGCCGAGTGGCTCGGCCGCCGGTTCGAGGCGTCCCTGGTCTACGGCAAGGGGCCCGACGACACCCTCGGGGACGGGCCGCGGGTTCGGTTTGGCCCCAATGGAGAGGTGCTGATCCGCTCCTTGGTGGACGCCGACGCCGGGGGCCTGCGGGCCTGGACCACGGGCGCGATGGAGAGCCCCCTGGCCGGGGGCCGGCTCCGGGTGAATGGCGCCTATATGCGCACCCCTGCCAGCGCCGAGATCACCGATCGCCTGAGCGGCGGCGGCCGGGAGTACGAGTACTTCACAAATGTGCGGGTCCAGAAGGAGCTGGGGGGACGCTACAGCCGCAACCTGGGTCCAGCCACCACGCTGGAGGCGGTGGCCTTCCAGCAGTGGAATGATGTGGAGACCCGCGCTGACTTCGAAGCGCCTGGCCTGCGTCGCGACTTCGACCTCGACAAGGCGGTCACCGAAACGGTGGGCCGCCTGACCCTGCGACGGACCCTGAGCCCCGTCTTGAGCTTGGAGCTTGGCGGTGAAGGGGCGCTCAATCGGCTCGAAAGCCGTACCGCCTTCACCCTCAACGGTCGGGCTGTTCCGCTGCCGGCCGCCGATGTCGTGGTCGAGGAGACCCGCAACGAGGTCTTTGGCGCCGTCACCTGGCGGGCGCGGCCTGGGCTGACGGCGGAGGCCGGGCTCAGGCGCGAAACCTCGTCGATTTCCTCCACCGGTGATGTGAACCTGGAGAAGTCCCTGGCCTTCACCAAACCGCGCCTGTCCCTGGCCTGGTCGGCCGGGGGCGGCCGGCAGCTGCGCCTGCGGGTGGAGCGGGAGGTGGGGCAGCTCAATTTCGACGACTTCGTCGCCTCGTCATCGGCGGTCAGCACCGGCGCGGTGCTGGCGGGAAATCCCGACCTTCGCCCCCAGCAGGCCTGGGTGAGCGAGGCGGCGTTTGAGCAGCGGTGGTCGAATGGTGTGGTTCTGGTGGCGACGCTTCGGATGTCGGATCTGGCTGACGTGATCGACCGGGCGCCGATCTTTGTCCAAGGGGTCGCCGTGGCGGACGCTCCGGGCAATCTGGGCGACGGCGCCCGGCGCGAGGCGGTGGTCAACCTGACCCTGCCGCTCGATCGGATGGGCCTGCGCGGGGGGCAGCTGAAAGGGCAGGGGACGTGGCGGGAGACGGAGGTCGTTGATCCGCTGACAGGCGAGACCCGCGAAATCTCCGGGCAGCGGCCGGTGGAATGGGAGGCCCATTTCACGCAGGATCTGCCGGCCCTGCGGATCAATCTGGGGATGGATGTTCTGGGGGGCTACCGGGAGCGTTATTTCCGGCTGAGTGAGGTGGAGACCCGCAAGGCGGGCATCTGGGTGGTGGCGTTCGGCGAGTACAAGCCCCGCCGCGATCTGATCCTGAGGGTGGAACTGCAGAACCTCGGCGCGCGCAATGTTCAGCGCATTCGCGAGGTCTATGTCGGGCCGCGGTCTGACGAGCAACTGGCCTATGTCGATGTGCGCGATCTGGAGTACGGACGGGCGATCTTTGTGCGCCTGCGAAAGACGTTCGGATAACGGGCGCGCCCCGCATGTGGGGACTCGGTCTGACCTATCGCTTCCGATAGGCCGCCAGCTGATTGACGCCCCGTCCTGTCGGCTCGGGATGGGCGTCTGACACTGCGTCAATCCGCCGCCTCCGGGCGAGCCGCAGCTTCTCCGCAAGGTTAAGCTGCCGTTAGGTGTGTCAGCGCATTTACTGACCAACTGGCCGGCCACCTGACTAGGTGTACCGGTGATATGCGGAATCCGGACGCTCAGCATGAAGAAGCCCACTGAAATCCAAGAGCGGCTGGATTTTATCGGCCTGGACGCATCGTCCATCGAACGGCTGCGAGGGCTCCGCGGCTTCGTGGCTCAGGCTGTCGGCCCAGCCCTGGACATCTTCTACGGCAAGATCCGCAAGACCCCGCAGGTCCAGAAGTTCTTCAAGAGTGACAGCCACATGTCGGGCGCCCAGTCCCGGCAGGCCGACCACTGGCGGATCATCGCCGAGGGGCAATTTGGTGAAGACTACGTCACCGGCGTTCGCACCATTGGTGAAACCCACGCCCGGCTGGGGTTGGAGCCCCAATGGTACATTGGCGGTTACGCCCTGGTCCTGGAGCAACTGATCCACGCCGCGGTCGCCAAACATTGGCCGACCCTGACCCGGCGCACCCGCCCCCAGGAGACGGCCGAGACGGTCTCTGTCCTGGTCAAGGCGACCCTGCTGGACATGGACTTGGCGATCTCGATCTATCTTGAGGCTCTGGAGACTGAACGACTGAAGTCCGAGGCGGCCCGCCAGCAGGTCGAGGAACAACAGGCCGTGGCCATGGCCGCCCTTACCGCCGCCCTGCGCCGTCTGGCTGACGGCGATCTGACCGGCCGACTCGATGCCGATCTCTCGTCGCAGTTCGATGGTGTGAAGGCCGACTTCAACGCTGCGGTGAGCAAACTGGCCGAGGCCATGGGGCAGGTCGCAGAATCCTCCGGCGGCATTCGTTCCGGGGCCGACGAGATCGGCATGGCGTCCGACGACCTGTCCCGTCGCACCGAACAGCAGGCTGCAAGCCTGGAAGAGACCGCCGCAGCCCTGCACGAATTGACCGAGAGCGTCCGTAAGGCGGCCTCAGGCGCCCGGGAAGCCTCGGGCATGGTCGGCGCCGCCAAGGGCGAGGCTGTCCACTCCGGCGAGGTCGTCGACCGTGCGGTCGCGGCCATGGGCCAGATCGATGTCTCCTCCAAGGAGATTGGCCAGATTATCGGTGTGATCGACGAAATCGCCTTCCAGACCAACCTCCTGGCGCTGAACGCCGGGGTCGAGGCCGCCCGCGCCGGTGAGGCGGGCCGCGGCTTCGCGGTGGTCGCCTCTGAGGTCCGGGCGTTGGCCCAGCGGTCGTCGGAGGCCGCCAAGCAGATCCGCAACCTGATCACCCAGAGCGCGACCCAGGTGGAGTCCGGCGTCAGCCTTGTGGCTGAAACAGGTGAGGCCCTGCGCCGGATCGTCGAGCGGGTGGTGGAGATCGACCGCAGCGTGGCCGAGATCGCCGGCTCAGCCGAGGAACAGGCCCGTGCGCTGGGTGAGGTGAACGCCGCGGTCAACCAGATGGACCATGTGACCCAGCAGAACGCCGCCATGGTCGAGGAAACCACCGCTGCGGCCCACTCCTTGCGTCGGGAGACCGATCAGCTGAACAGTCTGGTGGGGCGCTTCGTGATCGAGACCGCGGGCGGTTCCGGGCGTTACCGCTCGGCGGCCTGAACCGTCGGGGCCACCCGCCACACCGCGCCGCCAGCGTCATCGGTGACCAGCAGGGCGCCGCGGAGGTCGACGGCGACGTCCACCGGACGCCCCATGGCCTGATCACGGTCATTCAGGAAGCCGGTCAGGAAGGCCTCAGGCTCGCCCTGCGGCATGCCGCCGACAAACGGCACGAAGACCACGCGGTACCCGCTCAGCGGCTTGCGGTTCCAGGATCCATGCTGGCCGACAAAGACCCCGCCCTGATAGCGCGTCGGGAAGGCCTGGCCCGTATAGAAGGTGAGGCCCAGGGACGCGGTGTGGGGACCCAGGGCGTAGTCCGGGCGGATGGCCTGGGCCACCAGGTCGGGCCTCTGAGGCTGAACCCGGGTATCGACCGTGTCGCCGAAGTAGGAATAGGGCCAGCCATAGAAGCCGCCCTCCTGCACCCGGGTCATGTAGTCGGGCACGAGATCATCGCCCAGCATGTCGCGCTCGTTCACCGCGGTCCAAAGGGCGCCTGTGACCGGCTCATAGGCCATGCCATTGGGGTTGCGGAGGCCAGACGCATAGAGACGCGAGGTCCTGGCCACCGGATCGACCTCCAGGATCGCCGCCCGGTTCTCCTCGGCCTCCAGACCATTCTCGGCGATGTTGGAGTTGGAGCCGGAGGTGACGAACAGCCGCCCCCCGTCGGGACGCGCAATGACATTCTTGACCCAGTGATGGTTCAGGGGGCCGGCCGGCAGACCGACGACGGTCTCGGGAATACCCTCCATCCGGAGCTGGCCGTCTCGATAGGGCGTGGCGACCAGGGCGTCCGTATTGGCGATGTAGAGCGTCTGCCCCACCAGAGCCATGCCCTGGGGCCGGTTCAGCCCTGAAGCGAACACTTCGCGGATTTCGGCGACGCCATCGCCGTCAGCGTCTCGCAACAGCATGATGCGGTTGGGGCTTGGCTTCAGGGCGCCGGCGAAGGCCTGCACCCGCTGGCCGATCCGGTCCATGAGTCCTTCTGGCGGTTTGGGCTCTGAACTGGCCTCGGACACCAGGACGTCCCCGTTGGGCAGGACCAGCAGCCAACGGGGATGGATCAGATCTCCGGCGAAACGGGTCACGACGAAGCCATCAGGCGCCACGGGCGCAGCGCCCGTGGGCCAGCCGACCGCCTTGGCTGGATTGACCCGTGGCAGCAGGCTCTTCTCCGGGGCGGGGATGGTCGGATCGGCGCCGAAGCCGACAAACGGCTCTTCCGATCCCGCCGTACAGCTGGAGAGCAGCACGGCTCCGATGGCGAAAACGAGATAGGGGCGCATGGCAGGCTCCAGCTTGCGGGCTGAGCGAACCTTGGTCCTAGAGCTCGGCCGGGTCCAGAGCCCATTCCGACGATCGATGAACCTTGGGCGGCGGGGCCATGAGCGGCCTTTTGTCCCAGCGCCCGCCGGTCAGCCGATCTTGTTGTCGGAGTCGTCCATGAGGATGCGGACGGCGTCCCCGGCAGGGTCATCATATTGGCCGCTTCTCAGGGTCCACCAAAAGGCGCCCAGGCCCGCCAGGCCCAGAGCCACAGAGATCGGGGCGAGGATCAGAATGATGCCCATCAGGCCTTACCAGCTCCGTGCATGCGCAGGGCGTTCAGCGTCACCACAAGGGACGACCCGGACATGGCCAGGGCCGCGATCAGCGGATTGACGAAGCCGAGCATGGCCAGCGGGATGGCGCCCAGATTGTAGACCGCCGAGAAACCAAAATTCTCAAGCGCCCGGCTTCGGGCGGCGCGAGCCACCCGTATCGAGTCGGCCACGGCTCCGAGGGCCTCCCCAGAGAAGACCAGATCCGCCGCGTTCTGGCTGGCGTCCAGGGCGGCGCCCGGGGCCATGGCCGCATGGGCCTTGGCCAGGGCGGCGGTGTCATTGAGTCCGTCGCCCACCATCAGCACCTTGCGCCCCTGGGCGGTCAGCGCATCGATGGCTGCGGCCTTGTCCTGCGGCGTCAATCCCGACCGCCAGTGGTTGATGTCGAGGGTCTGGGCGGCCCGCGCCACCGGACCTTCCAGGTCGCCCGACAGGATCTCGACACTCAAGCCCAGGGCGCGGAGCTCGGCGATGGTCTGGGCGGCGTCAGGACGTAGCTGATCGGAGAACCGGAAGCGGACGCAGGTGTCCCCCTCATAGGCGAACCACAGCTCGGTCTCCCCGACACGGACGCCCTCCAGCCCGACGAAACTCGCCCGGCCTAGCCGCGCGCGGCGACCATCAATCAGGCCTTCGACGCCTTGACCGGCGGTTTCGACCACGTCGGTCGCCCGAGGTCCGGGGCCGGCCTCGGCCGCCAGGGCGCGGGCCAAGGGGTGGGCCGAGGCGCGGGCCAGCGGCGCGGCCAGGGCCAGGGTCTGGGCTGGCGCCTCGAT
>NZ_JAUSBZ010000028.1 GCF_030651755.1 Phenylobacterium sp.
TGACAGCTTGGCGGGAAACAGGCGGCGGGGCCAGTGGGCTTAGGCCAGAAGGGGCCTCAAAACCTGACCCCTTAGTTCTCGATCTCGAAATAGGCCCGCTCGCCGCCCTCAGTGTGGGCGACCATCAGGATCCGCAGATCGGAGCCTTCGGCCAGTTTGAGAGTCAGGCGGCCATGGCGGAAGGCGTCGCGCATCAATTCGGGAGAGCCGATGAGCTCGCCCTTGCCGATCTTCATCTTCTCGTCGCTCTGGATCTCGTAACCCACCTTCTCGATCACACCGGCGTACATCAGAACGCCATCATCAGCGCTGGTTCGGGAAAGCTTCATATGAACGGAGTCTCCGGAGCGTAACGGCGCCGTCGCCAGGCTCGGTGACGGCAAAGGTTAGCTAGAAGGAACGTCCGCGACGGCGAAAAGTTCCGACTGGACCTCAGGTTTGACCCGTCACAGGGATCAGGGCGCCGGTCACCGCCCGGGCCGCCGGTGAGGCCAGGAACAGGATCACCTCGGCCAGATCAGCCGGCGCCACCCAGGCCGAAAAGTCCGCATCGGGCATATCCGTGCGGTTGGCGGGGGTGTCGATGATCGAGGGCAGGACCGCGTTGACCGTGACGCCGTCGGCCTTGAGTTCGTCGGCCAGACTCTCGGTCAGCCGGTGAACGCCAGCCTTGGCGGCGGCATAGGCGCCCATGCCTGAGGAGGCCTTGACGGCGCCCGCTGCGCCGACATTGACGATGCGGCCCGCGGGACTGGCCTTCAGCAACGGCAGAGCCGCCCGGCTGGCGTTGGCGGCGGTCTTCACGTTTGTAGCGTAGAGCAGGTCCCAGACCGCCGGATCGCCCTGCTCCAGGGTCTGCCAGCGGAAACCGCCGGCGATATTCAAGAGTGCGTCCAGCCGGCCGAACCGCGCCGCCACCGCCGCGATCGCCGCATTGGCCGCCACCGGATCGGTAAGATCGACGCCGGTCAGCACAAGGGCGTCGATCCCACAGGCCTCCGCAAGGCCGTCGGGCGGGACCGGACTGTGATCAATCAGGGCCAGTCGGGCGCCCTGGAGGGCGGCGGCCGTGGCGACCACTTCCCCCAAGACGCCGAAGGCGCCGGTGACGGCTACGATGCGCGGGCTCATGGCCCGAGCTTATCAGAGCCGCTCGATGATTGTCACATTGGCCATGCCGCCGCCTTCGCACATGGTCTGCAGGCCATAGCGCTTGTTCCGCGCCTTCAGCCCATGGACCAGCGTGGTCATCAGCTTGGTGCCCGAGGCGCCCAGGGGGTGACCAAGCGCGATGGCGCCGCCATTGACGTTCATGTTCTCGGGATTGGCCCCGGTGGCCTTGAGCCAGGCCACGGGGACCGAGGCGAAGGCCTCGTTGACCTCGAAGAGATCGATGTCGTCGATCTTCATGCCGGCCTTTTCCAGGGCCCGCTGGGTGGCGGGCAGCGGGGCTTCCAGCATGATCACCGGGTCATGACCCATCACCGACAGGTGGTGGATGCGGGCGAGCGGCGTCAGGCCGAACTCCTTCAGCGCCTTTTCCGACACGATCATCACACCCGAGGCGCCATCGCAGATCTGGCTGGAGGTGGCCGCCGTGATCGCGCCGCCCTCGACCAGCAGCTTCACGCCGCGGATGCCGTCGAGGCTGGCGTCAAAGCGGATGCCCTCATCGACGGTATGGTCGCTCTCGGCGCCGGCCTCGTCCTTGATGGTCAGGGCGACGATCTCGTCCTTGAAGGCGCCGGCTTGCGTCGCGGCGATGGCCCGCTGGTGGCTGTGATAGGCGTACTCGTCCAGCTGATCCTTGGTGAGACCGTACTTCTTGGCCATCATCTCGGCGCCCATGAACTGGGAGAACTGGATGTTGGGATAGCGCTCCTCCATCCGCGGGCTCTTGTACTGGCCCATGCCAGCCTTGGCGGCGAGCGCAGCCGAGGAGCCCATGGGCACGCGGGTCATGCTCTCGACGCCGGCGGCGATCACCACGTCCTGGGTGCCGCTCATCACCGCCTGGGCGGCGAACTGCAGGGCCTGCTGCGAGGAGCCGCACTGGCGGTCGACGCTGGTGCCCGGCACGCTTTCCGGCAGCTTGGAGGCCATGACGGCGTTGCGCGCCACATTGATGGCCTGCTCGCCCACCTGCATGACGCAGCCCATGATCACGTCCTCGACGCGAGCCGGGTCCATGCCCGTGCGGTCGACCAGTTCGTTGAGCACCACGGCGCCCAGGTCCACCGGATGCCAGTCCTTCAGCTTGCCGCCCTTGCGGCCGCCGGCCGTGCGGGTGGCCGCGACGATATAGGCTTCGCCCATTGTTCTGCTCCCTTGCCTGGATCCTTTCCGACGTCAGATGGCGTCATCTGAGGTGGCGTGAAGGATCATCTTAGAATGCTTGCCGCGCGCCCTCTGGCGCGTCGAAAACAACTCTATTCAGGCGCCGCGAGGTAAGCCAACCGGGCGTTTTGGGAGGGTTTGCGCTCAGATCGGCAGGACGGCGCCGGGCTGGGCAGGATCCAGCCGGAAGGTGGCCGGCAAGACTCGCTCATGGGCCTTCTGCAGCTTCAGGGCCTTGGCGCCGCGGGCCAGGGCCAGCTTGCCCAGATTGGCGGCGCTGACCCCGTCGCTGAGGCGCGGCCGCAGGCCGGCGCGCCGGCGCATCACGCCATTGGCGTAAATCACATTGGCCCGCAGCAGGGCCTGGGGCGTCATGAACTCCATGGAGAGCGACACATTGAGCATCGGCCCGTTCTCGATCCGGTGCGGGGCGTTCTGGGCCCATGTGACCATGCGGCCAGGCGTAAGCTCGACCTCCTGGGCGCCGGCGTCCCAGGCCGGATCGAAGGCGAACTGCTCGGCGCTCTCCCGCAGGACGATCTTCTCAAGGGCTTCCTCGCCCACGAACGGCGCCTTGGGCGGATATACCCAGACGCGCTTGGTCCCGCGGATCTGCCACAGAGACACGAGCGGCACGTCCAGATGATAGAAGACCTGGGCGTTGGCTGAGGAGATCAGCACACCGAGGTCCCGCTTGAAGGTGCGAAGGCCAGGCGCCATGGCCTCCTTCTCGGCGAACACCTCATCGGCCAGATCGGCATAGGGCTTCAGATAGAGATTGGCCTCTCGCAGGTTCAGCCAGATGCGTCCGCTTTGGGCCCCCTCCAGGAGTTGCGCCCCTGTCAGACCGTCCGCCGAGCCCTTGCGCCAGGTGGTCCAGGCCCGGGGATCCTCCCCCATGGTGAAGACGCCGAGCTTGGCCCGGGGATAGGCCTCAAGCGCCTCGGCGAGGCCCTCGTCGGTGAACATGGGCCGCTGATGCAGGTCGTGGGTGAAGTTGAGCGTCTGCTTGCCGAAGGCCGCGGCCTTCTCGTCGGTCCAGTCTTGGATGATCATCTGAGGTCTCACCGGGTCAGGCCGCGCTACGGCCGTAGAATTCGATCTTGAAAGGCCCCCACCAGAAGGTCTTGCCCAGGCCGCGGGCGGCGCGGTCGAGGGTGAAGGCGAAGTCCGGGGCCCGGACCAGCCACTTGAAGGCCGCCAGGAGACCGAAGACTCCAGCCTGGATCAGTCCCTGGGCCATCCAGAAGACGAGGCCGAGGTGGTTGGGGGGCGTGGCCGCCGCACAGGCCGCAGACGGCCCCTGGCCATAGGCGAAGGCGCGGCGGATGGTGTAGGCCAGGGACAGGCGGGTGGGCACGGGGTCTTCCCAGACGAACCCGTCCGCCGCCCAGGCGAAGCGCGCGCCGCGGGCCTTCATCTGGCCAAACAGCAGATCATCCTCGCCGCCGACGTGGTTGCGCAGCGCTGAAAACGGCGCGGTGGCGTCTGGCAGGGCGGCCCGGCGCAACAGGCTGTTGCCGCACCCGTAGTAGTGGTCGATCAGGCCTGCCGCCTGCGGACCCAGGCGGGAAAAGAAGGTCTCCAGATAGTCCCTGTGGCGAACAACGTCCGCCGGCGCCCGGCCGCGTACCGGCCCAAACACCACATCGGCGTTCAGATTCGACTGCGTCGCCAGCAGGATTGCGAGCCACCCCGGCGGGGCCTCCTCGTCATCATCCAGAAAGGCGATCAGCTCTCCTGTGGCCTGGGCGAGCGCCGCATTTCGGGCGTTGGCGACGCCTGGCTCCGGCTCATGCACATAGATCACGGGAAAGGGCGCCCCGGCCGCCAGGGCCGCCACCGCCGCCTGGGCCGAGGGCTGCTGGTCATTGTCCACAATCACCAACTCAAGCCGTGAGGCGTCCACCCCTTGCTGGGTCAGGATGGAGCGCGCCGCAACATTCAGACCGGCTGGCCGCCGCTGGGTTGGAATGACCACGCTGACCCTTTGCGACATGACTGGCTCACCCTTCGATCTCCGCACCGTTGCGGCGCGCCTTGGCGGCCACCGCGCTCGCCACGCCGCGCAATCGACCGCCCATGGTGAGTTCTACATCCGAGATGGTTTCGAAACGGCGCCGCACCCGGCCAATGATGGGACCGCAGCTTGCGTCCGCCATACGCCAGGCGCCCTCCCCCAGGCGCGCTCGCCAGCCGATGCTCCCCGCGGCCAGCGCAGTCCCCTCGGCGATCTGCCGAACCTCCAGCGCGTAGGGCGCCTTGTAGTGGTCGTGGCCTGGTCCCAGGTCATAGACCTTCAGGCCAAGGGCCGGCATGGCGGCGATCGCCTGGAGCAGGAACAGCTGCCCCACCGAGAAGACGCCCATTTCCGGATCGGTGGAAGCGATCCAGGGATGGTAGACGTCCCCGAGGCGCACGCCGAAGTGCCCGGCCACCAGGCGGCCGTCGATCCGCAAGGTGATCATGAGGCCGCGGAAATCGCCGTCTATGGTGCGAAAGAGATTCTCCATCAGGCGCCGCGTCCAGTCCTGCGCCAGGAAGTCATGGGCTCCGGTCCGGGCGAGTTGCTCGCGCTTCCAGGCGATGAGCTGCTCAAACGCCGTCAGGTCGTTGTCGGGCGCGCATAGGCTGAGCTCCCCGACTTCCCGAGCCACCTTGCTCTGCAGCCGGCGATAGTTCTTGAAGCGCTTGGGACTATGAGCGCGCAGGGCCTCGAGATAGGCGGCAGCGGATTCCTCGATCCGGATCACGTAGGCGGGCCGGACTGCGCGCACGGCGCTGTCAAAGGTGTTCTTGGGATCGATCAGGCCGGTAAACCGGAACGCGCCCAGGCCTGCGACCGCCAGGGCGGCCTGGGCGTCCAAGGCGCCGTGGCTGACGAGGGCGTGATAGTCGGAAAGGGGCGCGCCAATGGGCCGCGCAAGGCCGGCCCCCTTCACGTGGTGGGGCAGAAACCCCACCGCTGTTCCCTCACGCCGCCAGATCGCCACCCGGGCGTCTGGGCGCACAAGGCCGACCGCGCGGGCGAAATCCGGTCCCAGCAGGGGTGAGGCGAAGGCCGCATCGCCCGCCGTCATCTCGCGCCAGGCGGCGACATCGGCGTCGGCCAGGTCGAGGGGATGGAGGGTTTGAAGCTGCAACATCGGATCATCCGCAAACGCCGTCTCGGATAGGGACGGCCTAGCAGATCGGCTGCAAAACCTACGCCGCGTCAGTTATGGAAAATACTTTTCTAACAATGGCTTGCAACCAGGAAGCGTCCACTTCGTCGAAGGCCGACCTCTGGTCGGAGTCGACGTCGAGAACGGCGATCAAACGCTCCGCGGCGTCAAAAACCGGAACCACGATCTCGCTGGCCGATCGGGCGTCACAGGCGATGTGGCCGGGGAAGGCATGGACGTCTTCGACCACCTGGATCTGTCCCGTCTCGGCCGCCGCCCCACAGACTCCCCGACCAAAGGCGATGCGCAGGCAACCCAAGGTCCCCTGATAGGGGCCAACCACCAATTCCCGGGGCTTGTCCGGGTCGACCACGTAGAAACCGGTCCAGAAGAAATGGTCGAAGCTCGCCGCGAGCATTGAGGCCACGGTGGCCATCCTGGCGGTCAGATTGGGCTCACCCTCCAGGACGGCGCAGATCTCGTCGGCCAGAACGGCGTATCGCTCAGCCTTTTCGGCGGGAAGGATGATGTCGTTGAATGCTTCAGCCATGCCGTCAGGCTCTAACCCAAGCCGGCCGCCAGGGCGAGATCAGGCGGCGACAGCTTCGCGCCCGGCGCGCTTGCGTCGGATCATGGCCTCAAGTCCACGCACCAGCTTGGCGGCGCCGATAGCGTCGTGATCGTCGCCCTCGAGGATCTGGCCCAGCACCGTGAGATGGGCCTCCACGACATCAGCTTCGCAATGCTCCATGCCGCCGACTTTGCTGGCGTAGGACAGGAGCGCGTCGGTGGCGCGCTCCAGCATCCGGTCGCGGACCTGCCGGGCCCGGAAGCGGGTGTGCTGCATCACCCGATAGGTCATTTGCAGGGTGGTCCGGTCTACGCCGCCCCGGGCCTGGATCAGTCGGCGCATGGCCTCCAACTCGACGCTGATCGTCTGGCGGGCGGCATGGCGCTCCACCACGTCGACCACCTCTTCGGGATCGCTGGTTCGGCGCAGGGGGCCGGCATAGGTCAGCTCCGCCTTTCGCCGGCGGTCAGGACCCACATAGCCGTTGCTGACGATGAAGGGGCGCGGCTGGGCCAGAACCAGCTGAATACGCGACAGCAGGGCGGCCGGCGTGAACGGCTTCATCACGAACTCATTCACCCCCGCCTCGCGGGCGATCTCGACCTCCCGGGCGCTACGATGGCCGGTGACCATGATGATGGGGATTTCCGGGTCCGGCACGCTGCGGTCAGGCGACACTGCGGCCATTCGGATCGACCGGGTTAGCTCCAGGCCATCCATGACGGGCATGCGCCAGTCGGTGAAGATGAGATCGGGTTCCTGGCGGGCCAACGCCTGACGGGCGCTGAGCCCCTCGAAGGCGGAGGATACAGAGCCGACGCCTGCGGCGCGAAGGACATCGACAATCAGGCGGACCGTGTTGACGTGGTCATCCACCACCAGGACCTTGAGCCCTGAGAGATCGTCGGCCGTCAGGCTCGCGCTGGGCAGTTGTCGCCGTCTCGTCATCCCATCCCCCGTCGCCCAAGAATGGAGCGGAGGACTTGAGATGCGGTTTATGGTCAAGGTTAACGTCTGCGGTCCTCAGGACGGCCGGACCTTGTCACGGAACTCCTCCTCCGTCCGGTCGTAGCGCTTCGGATGGTGATACTCCTCCCGCGTAGCCTGTTCGGTGATCGCGTCGTTTCGACGGTTCCGGCGGGAATAGCGGAAGAGGCCATAGGCGATCGCCAGCCCCAGAACGGCGGCGGCGATGGGGTAGATAAGCTCCCAGCTCAGATTGATCATGGCGGTCTCCTTTCCGAACCAACGGTCCGGTCAATGGGGCGGTTCCGCTTGATCGCCTACCAGTCGAACGCGGCGCGCAGGGCCAGGAGCGTTTCATCAATGTCGCCGCCGCGCCCGCCCTTGATCTCGGCCTGAATAAGGTTGGCGGAGAGCCGCAGGTGCGTGACCGGCAGCCAGTTGACCACTGCGCCATAGGTGGTCATCTCGCCACCCTCGACGTCGTCAGACAGATCAAGGTGGCCAAGTCGCAGGGCCGTCTCCACGGCCCCAAACCCGCCCTTGCCCAGGGGCGCCCGCGGGCGAACCC
>NZ_JAUSBZ010000038.1 GCF_030651755.1 Phenylobacterium sp.
TCCCGCTCCTCCAGCCGCCGCTCGCCGGCCAGCCCGTAGACCGGCTGAAGGGCCTTCGCATCCCCCGCCACCGCCCGCAGCACCCATTCGCACCAGGCCTCCGCCTCCTTGCGATAGCCGGCGTTCATCAGCGACAGCACCGAGAACGAGGCGTCGCGCAGCCAGCAAAACCGGTAGTCCCAGTTTCGCTCGCCGCCGATCTGTTCGGGCAGGGAGGTGGTCGGCGCCGCGATGATGCCGCCGGTGGGTGCGTAGATCAGCGCCTTGATGGTGATCAGGGACCGGTTCACGGCCTCGGCCCAGGGACCCTCATAGTGGTTCTGCGCCGACCAGCCGCGCCAGAAGGCGAGGGTCTGCTCCAGCGACTCCCCCGGCTCACAGGGCTCGGGCGTATAGATGTGCGATGGTTCGTAGCTCAGGATGAAGCTCAGGCTGTCGCCGGCCTCCAGGGCGAAGTCGCCGCGGACATCGCCGTCCCCGTAGTCCAACGGGCAGGGCGCGCGCAGGATGACCGAGTGCGGCCCCGCCACCGCCCGCAGCGTCCCAGGCGCGATCTGGTGCAGCCACGGCTTGACCGCCCCGTAGTCGAACCTGGGACGGAGCATCAGTTGGAGCTGGCTGCGCCCCTTCAGGCCCACCACCTGCCGGATCAGCTTGGGGTCCCCCTGGCGGGGCTCCATGAAGTCGATGATGCGATAGGAAATCCCGTCGGGGGCCTCAAAGTCCTGTTCAAGCACGAGGCTGCCATCGTGATAGCGCCGCGCGAGCGGCTTGGCGCCCTTGGCGTCAATGCGCCAGAAACCGTGCCGCTCATCTCCCAGCAGGGCGGCGAAGCAGGCTTCGGAATCGAAACGGGGCCAGGCCAGCCAGTCCACCGATCCGTTTCGCCCGACCAGCGCCGCGCTCTCGCCGTCGCCGATCAACCCGTAGTCCTCAATCTTCTGCATATCGCCCCATTCGCCTGGCCGGCCCGACGCCTTGGCCGCCCATGAGGGAGGCTAACGGGCGCATCGCGCATTCGGTTCGCGGGGCGGGCGCTTTCTGGCCTGGACGGCGCCCGACGCAATCGGGTTGAGTAGGCCAAGGTCGCCAGCCTCGACGCTGGCGCAGGGGAGGGACGATGGCGAACTGGTCCAACTGGTCAGGCAGCGTGCGCGCCGCCCCGGCGAAATTCGAGCAGCCCCGCACCGAGGCCGAGCTCCAGGCCCTGGTGCGCGAGGCCGACAAGGTGCGGGTGGTCGGCGCGGGCCACTCCTTCACCCCGCTCTGTGAAACCGACGGCCTGCTGCTGAACCTGTCTGAGCTGGAGGGCGAACTGGTCATCGCCCCGGATCGCAAGACCGTCACAGCGCCGGCCGGCTGGAGCCTGAAGCGCCTCACCCGGGCCATGTGGGACGAGGGGCTCTCCCTGCCCAATCAGGGGGACGTCAATCCCCAGTCCCTGGCCGGCGCCATCGGCACCGGCACTCACGGCACCGGCCGCGACCTGGGCAGTCTGTCGACTCTGGTCCAGGGGGTCCGTGCGGTCATGGCCGACGGGACGGTGGCGGAGACCAGCCGCGCCCAGAACCTGGACCTTTTTGAAGGCCAGCGCCTGTCGCTTGGCCTGTTCGGCGTGATCACGGCGGCCACCATCGAGGTGCTGCCGGCCTACAGGCTGGAGGAGCGGGTCGAGAAGAAGCCCATGGCCTGGGTCTATGAGAATTTCGATGACCTCGCCCAACGCCACCGGCACGCCGAGTTCTTCGTCTTCCCCTATGCCGATGAGGCCATCGTCAAGACCCTGCATCCCATCGAGGCCGAGGACACGCCGCGGGGCCAGCCCAGCAACGAGGAGGACATCTTCCGGTTCTGCTGCGACATGACCAAGGCCTTCCCCTTCCTGGCCGGACCGATCCAGCGGTTCATGACGCGGTCCTCGGGCGATGTGCACAAGGTGGGGCCGGCCTACCGGATCTTCCCGTCCACCCGGAACGTCCGGTTTGAGGAGATGGAGTACGAACTGCCCCGCGCGGCCGGTCTGCCGGCCCTGAAGGAGGTCATCGCCTGGATCCGCAAGGGCCGCCGGCCTGTGGCCTTCCCCTTCGAATTCCGCTGGGCGGCGGCTGACGACATCTGGATCAGCCCGTTCAACAAGGGGCCAGGCGCGTCGATCTCCATGCACCAGTACGCGAAGATGCCCTGGCGGGAGGTCTTCGCCGCCGCCGAACCCATCTTCCGTGGCCATGGCGGCCGGCCTCACTGGGGCAAGCGGCACTTCCTGACGCGCGATGAGGTCGACGCCCTCTATCCGATGGCCGGACGCTTCCGGGAGGTTCGCCGCCAGACCGATCCCGCGGGCAAGTTCCTCAACCCCCACCTCGCCGACCTGTTCAGCTGAAAAGAGCCCCCATGTCCGTCCTCTCCGACGACCGCCGCCTGCACGGGCATCTGATCGGCCAGCAGGGTTCGCGCCGCGCGCTCAATACGCCGGTCCTGGTGCTCGACCTGGACGCCCTCGACCGCAACATCGCCGCCATGGCGCAGCTGGCGGCCACGGCTGGGGTTCGCCTGCGCCCCCACGCCAAGACGCACAAGAGCGTCGACATCGCCCGCCGGCAGGTGGCGGCCGGCGCGTTTGGCCTCTGCTGCGCCAAGCTCGGCGAGGCCGAGGCCCTGGCGGCCGGGGATATCGAAAACCTGCACATCACCTCGCCGGTGGTCTCGGCCCCGGCCATCGCCAGACTGATCGCGCTCAACGCCCGCAGCCCTGGCCTGTCGGTGGTGGCCGACCATCCCGACAATGTGGCCACCCTGGCCGCGGCGGCCTCGGCCGATGCGCCGCTCTGCGTCTATGTGGACATCGATCCGGGCATCCGCCGCACCGGCGTGGCGAGCGACGAGGCGGCGGTCGCGCTCGCCCGACAGATCGCCGCGGCGCCCAGCCTGACCTACGGCGGCGTGCAGAAGTACTGCGGCCGCGAGCAGCACATCGAGGCCTATGGCGCCCGCCGCGAGGCGATCCTGGCCCAGACCGCGGCCCTGAAGGCCACCATCGCGGGCCTGGAGGCCGCTGGCCTGGCGCCGCCCGTGGTGACCGGCTGTGGCACTGGCACCCACCGGATCGATCTGGAACTGGGGGTCTTCACCGAGTGGCAGGTGGGCTCCTATGTCTTCATGGATGACCAGTATCTGGCCTGCGCCCTGACCGAGGCCGGCGCCTCCCCCTATGAGCGCAGCCTGTTCGTGGACGCCCGGGTGGTCAGCGGCAATCATGGCCCCCTGGTCACCGTCGACGCCGGCTTCAAGGCCTTTTCCACGGACGCCGCCCCGCCCCAGGTGGTGGCCGGCGCGCCGGACGGGGCGCAGTTCGCCTTCATGGGCGACGAGCAGGGGGCTGTCATCGCGCCGGGCATCGGCGAGACCCTCACCATCAGCGATCTGGTCACCCTGGCCGTGCCCCACTGCGACCCAACCGTGAACCTCTACGACAGCTACCATGTGGTCCGTGGCGACACCCTGGTGGACATCTGGCCCGTCACCGCCCGCGGTCGCAGCCGCTAGCCCCGCCCGACCATCAGGAGACGCGCCATGAGGTTCGAGGACTATCGCCGCCACGACATGACCGCCCTGGCCGACTTGGTGTCCCGCCGGGAGGTGTCGGCCGCCGAACTGCTGGAGACCGCCCTGACGCGGGCCGCTGTGGTCAATCCGCAGATCAACGCCATCACCCAGGACCTGTCCGACTTCGCCCGCAGCGAGCTTGCAAGCGCGACGGGGGGACCATTCGGCGGCGTGCCCTTCCTGCTCAAGGACCTGGGCGCCCAGCTGGCCGGCACGGTGACCACCGGCGGTTCCAGGGCCTTCAGGGACGCCAGAGCCGAGGCCGACAGCGCCATCGTGGCCGCCTATCGCCGGGCGGGTCTGGTGATCTTTGGCAAGACCAATACGCCGGAGTTCGGCCTGGCGCCGGTCACAGAGCCCGCCCTCTTCGGACCCACCCGCAATCCGTGGAATCTCGACCATACGCCGGGGGGATCGTCCGGCGGGGCTTCGGCGGCCGTCGCGGCCGGCATTGTCCCGGGCGCGCACGCCAGCGATGGCGGCGGCTCCATTCGCGTCCCGGCGTCCGCCTGCGGCCTGTTTGGCCTGAAGCCCTCCCGGGGCCGCGTCTCCTTCGCGCCGGCAGGGGAGGGGTGGGCCGGCGCCTCCATGCAGCACGCGCTCACCCGCTCGGTGCGCGACAGCGCGGCCCTGCTGGACATCGTCTGCCAGCCCCAGGCTGGCGATCCCTATTTCCTGGCGCCGCCGGAACGGCCCTTCGCCCATGAGGTGGGGCGCGACCCTGGCAAGCTGCGCATCGCCTTCACCACCGCCTCCCTCGCCAGCCCGGAACTGGACCCGCAGTGCGTCCAGGCGGTGCGCGACGCCGCCGCCCTCTGCGCGAGCCTCGGCCATGATGTGATGGAGGCGAGCCTGCCCGGCGATCTCGCCGCCCTCTCCCAGGCGGCCGGCGTGATCATCGCCGCCAGCGTGGCCGCCACCCTCGACGCCGAGGCCGGGCGCCGCGGCCGCCCCATCGCAGAGGACGAGGTCGAGTTCACCACTTGGATGAGCTACCGCCGCGGCCGGGAGATGTCGGCGCCGCAGTACGTCCAGGCGGTCGCCGCGGTGCACGCCTTCGGCCGGGCGGTGGCAGGCCTCTTCGCCGACTATGACATCCTGCTTCTGTCCACCGCTGGTCGGCCGCCGCCGCCGGTGGGCTGGCTGACCGAGGACCTCAGCCAGTACGCCCGCCGTCTGTTCTCGTTCATGAGCAACACCCAGGCCTTCAACAACACTGGCCAGCCGGCCATGAGCGTGCCCCTGGCCTGGAGCGAAGAGGGCTTGCCCATCGGCCTGCAGTTCGTCGCCCCCATGGGCGAGGAGGCGAGCCTCTTCCGTCTGGCCGGCCAACTGGAACAGGCCAAGCCCTGGTTCGACCGCACAGCGCCGCTTTGACGGAGTCCGATACGATCCGCATTGCAGAGGCTGACGACGTGGAGGCCTGCGTGCAGTTGGCTGAAGCCAGACGGGCGCTCTATGAGACCTTCGAACCCCGCTTCTGGCGCCGGGCGGAGAACGCCGCGGAGATGAGCCGACTCTGGTTTGCGCATCTGTTCGCCAAGGCTGAGGTCCTGGCCCTGGTGGCGGAGCTCGAGGGCGAGGTGAGAGGCTTCCTGATCGCCCAGTCGACGCCCTCGCCGCCGGTCTACGACCCTGGGGGACGTACGGCGCTGATCGACGACTTCGTGGTCGAGCAGGGCAGGTGGATGACCCTCGGCGCTCAGTTGCTGATTGAGGCGCGTCAGCGCCTGCGAGCCGCAGGTTATGCCCAGATCGTGGTCGTCGGGGCTCGCCAAGATGAGGACAAGACCGGCCTGCTGGAGGCGACGGACCTATCGCTGGCTTCCACCTGGTGGACCGCGGCCACCTAAGGCGCCGCTTGGCGGTGGAGCGGGCTAGTTGCGAGCGCTAAGGTCCGAGCCATGACTCGACCGTACATCCTCTATGGCCTGCCGCATTCGCTCTATACCGGCCCGGCGCGGGCCTATCTGCGCAAGTCTGGTGTCGCCTTTGTCGAGCGGTCGGCCCGGGAGCCGGAGTTCCGTCAGCAGGTGATGCCGGCCATTGGCCGTTCGATCATCCCGGTTCTGGTCACGCCTGAGGGCCAGATCGTCCAGGACAGCGTCGACATCATCGACCACGTCGAGGCGGCCGGCACGGCGCTGAGCGCTTATCCTGACCGCCCGCGCCAGCTGTTCCTGGCGCACCTGTTCCAGCTGTTCGGCTCCCAGGGGCTGCTGCGGGCGGCCATGCATTACCGGTGGAGCTATTATGACGTCCAAGGCGCCTTCCTGGATCATGCCTTCGGCGTATCGGGCGCCGATGACGACCCGAGCCGTGGCGCCATGCGCAAGATGCAGAGCTACTTGCCGGGCCTGGGCGTGCGGCCCGACACCATTCCGCTGATCGAGCAGGGCTATCACGGCCTGCTGGCCGCGCTGGAAGCCCACCTGTCGGTCCATCCCTATCTGCTGGGCGGCCGGCCGAGCCTTGGGGATTATGGGCTGTTTGGGCCGCTTTTCGCCCATTTGGGCCGCGATCCGGTGCCCTCAGGCATCATGAAACGGCAGGCGCCGTCCGTGTTCCGCTGGATCGAGCGCCTGCATGCGCCCGACCTGGACATTCCCGACATGCCGGCGGCCGACGGTTGGCTGGCCGGCGACGCCGTGCCCGAGACCCTGGAGGCGCTCGTCGTGGAGATGGGGGCGGAGATGGGTGCGGAACTCGCCGACAAGCTCGCCTGGCTGGAAGACCACTATCAGCGGCTGGCCCCGGCCGATGGAGAACCGGTCAGCGCCAAGCCGCACCAGCGGACGCTTGGCGTGACGCCCAGCCGCTATCGCGGGGTCCCCGACGAGGTCGGGGTGCAGCCCTATCTGCTCTACATGGTCCAGAGGACGGAAACCGCCCTTGGCGCGCTGGCCGGCGCGGACCGGACCTGGGCCGACGCCATGCTGGCCCGCTCAGGGCTAGGGGCGCTGGGCCAACCCCGGCAGGCCCGGGTGGACCGGCGCAATCACATCGAGGTCTGGGCGCGGCCCTGACCGCCAGGTTCTAGCGGCCCATCCAGGGCTTGGACTTGGACGAGGACTGGTGAGCTGCGGCCTGTTCGCGCTGGAAGCGCCCGCCCCGGGGCGGTTTCGGCTTGGCGTCCAGGGCGGCCTTCTTTAGCCGCAGAGCGCGCTGGATCGAGGTTTCGCCTTCGGGGCCGTCATCGGCGGGGGAGTCGCTCATTTTTTGGGTCCGGCGTTGAGGTCTGGGCGGGCGGCGAGGAAGGCGGCCTTTTCGGCGGCGGTCAGAACCTTGCCGGGCTTCTGGCGCGACACCCGCGGCTTGGGCGGCGCATAGACGTCCATGGGCGGGGCCGGGGCCTTGAGGTCTGACAGTCTCTTGGGCGGCGGCTTCATGGATCATCGCGCGGTGAAGGACCCCCGACTCCAGGGCCGTCCCACCTATGACACATCAGGGGGCGGCCGTCCGCCTGCGCATGTTCAGCAGATAGACGGCGATGACGCCGGTGGCCACCAGGCCGATCAGCAGGGTGGAGATGGCGTTGATCTCCGGGCTGACGCCTAAGCGCACGGCGCTGTAGATGCGGATCGGCAGGGTGGTGGCGCCCGGTCCTGAGGTGAAGCTGGCGATGACCAGGTCGTCCAAGGAAAGCGTGAAGGCCAGCATCCAGGCCGCCGCCACCGCGGGCGCGATATTGGGCAGGGTCACCAGGGCGAAGGCCTTCCAGGGCGGCGCGCCCAGGTCGCGGGCGGCCTCCTCCAGGGCTTCGTCGAAGGACACCAGCCGGGCCTGAACGACCACGGTGGCGTAGCAGAGGGTGAGGGTGGTGTGGGCGATCATCACCGTCCAGAAGCCCCGCGCCACGCCGACGGACACGAACAGCAGCAGCAGCGACAACCCCAGGATCACCTCGGGCATGACCAGCGGCGCATAGGTCATGCTGGAGAACAGGGTGCGGCCCCTGAACCGGCCGGCCCGCACGAGGCCAAGCGCCGCCAGGGTCCCGAGGATGGTGGCCAGGGTTGCTGAGACGAACGCCACCCGCAAGGTGACCCAGGCGGCGGCCAGCAGCTGTTCGTTCTGGAGCAGGCTCACATACCAGCGGGTGGAAAAACCGCCCCAGACCGTGACCAGTCGGCTCTCATTGAACGAGTAGATCACCAGCAGGACGATGGGCAGATAGAGGAAGCCCATGCCGAGCACGATGGCGGCGATGTTGAAGGCGCTGGGGCCCCGGCGCATCAGCGCTGCTCCATCATCTTGGTCTGCTGGCGCTGGAACAGCAGAATGGGGATGACGAGCGTGGCGAGCAGCACGATGGCCACGGCGCTGGCGGCCGGCCAGTCGCGGTTGGAGAAGAACTCCGTCCAGATGGTCTTGCCCAGCATCAGGGTGCCCGAGCCGCCCAGCAGGTCGGGGATCACAAACTCGCCCACCATGGGGATGAAGCAGAGCAGGGCGCCCGCCGCCACGCCGGGCAGGGACAGGGGGAAGGTCACCCGCCAGAAGCTCTGGAACGGCGTGCAGCCGAGATCTGCGGCGGCTTCCAGCAGACCAGCCTCCTGCCGCTCCAGCACCGCATAGAGGGGCAGGACCATGAAGGGCAGATAGGCGTAGACCAGACCGATATAGACGGCCGTGTCGGTGTTCAGGATGTCGACCGGCGGCAGGCCGATCTGCGCCAGGGCCATGTTCAGCAGGCCGGCGGGCTTCAGGATGGCGATCCAGGCGTAGACCCGGATCAGGAAGCTCGTCCAGAAGGGCAGGATCACGGCCATCAACAGGGCCTGGCGGACGCTTGGCCCACAGCGCGCCATGCCATAGGCCAGCGGATAGCCGACCAGCAGCAGGATCGCCGTGGCCACGGCGGCGAACTTCAGGCTGGAGAGATAGGCCGCCAGATAGAGGCCGTCCTGGCCCATCCGGGCATAGGCCTCGAAGTCCAGGGCGCGGACGAAGGCGATCAGGCCTGGCAGGCCCGCGCTCCAGTCCAGCCGCGGGGCGTAGGGCGGAATCGCCAGGACCACGTCCGACAGGGACAGCTTGGCCACCAGCAGGAACGGCACGAAGAAGAAGAGGCCGAGCCACAGATAGGGGAGGAGGGCCGCGCGGGCCTCCCAGCTGGAGCTTCCCCGGGGGCGTCCCAGCCGTCTCCAGGGGCGTCGTGGGCGCGGGGCGCCCGTCACGCTCATCGGGTGAGCACCACGGCGGAATCGGGCGCAAAGGTCAGCCAGACCCTGTCGTCCCAGTCGACGGGGCGATCCACGACGCGGCTGGCGTTGGCCCGGGCCGCCCGGATGGTGCGCCCGCCGGGCAGTTCCACCAGATAGGTGGTCCAGTCCCCCAGATAGCCGATATCGGCCACCACGCCCTCCAGGCGGTTGGGGCCCGGGGGCGGAGGATCCAGGTGAACCCGCATCTTCTCCGGCCGCACCGCCAGCCAGGCGGTGGAGCCTATGGCGATCTCGTCGTCCTCGATGGCTTCCAGACCGTCCGGGGCTTCAGGACTGGTCAGGCGGATGATGTCGCCATCGTCCTCGGTGACGCGGGCCTCGAACAGGTTCACGTCGCCGATGAAGTCCGCGACATAGCGGGAATTGGGCGCCTCATAGACCTCGGCCGGCCGGCCGATCTGGGCCAGCTGGCCGGCCCGCATCACGGCGATGCGGTCGGCGGTGATCATCGCCTCTTCCTGGTCGTGGGTGACGATCAGGAAGGTCATGCCCAGCCGCTGCTGCAGGGCCATCAGCTCGAACTGGGTTTCTTCGCGGAGCTTGCGGTCCAGGGCGCCCAGAGGTTCGTCCAGCAGCAGCATGCGCGGCTTGGGCGCAATGGCGCGGGCCAGGGCCACCCGCTGCTTCTGGCCGCCCGACAGCTGATGGGGCTTGCGGTGGGCCAGGCCCTCCAGCCGCACCAGGGCCAGCATCTCATCGACCCGGGCGGCGATCTCGTCCTTGGGCTTTTTCTGCTGGCGCAGGCCAAAGGCGATGTTCTGGGCCACGGTCAGATGGGGGAAGAGGGCGTAGGACTGGAACATCATGTTCACAGGCCGCAGGTGCGGCGGTCGTCCGGCCAGGTCCTCGCCGCCCAGGGTGATGCGGCCGAGGTCCGGGGTTTCGAACCCCGCCAGCATCCGCATCAGGGTCGACTTGCCACAGCCTGACGGCCCCAGCAGGGCGAAGAACTCCCCCTCATAGATGTCCAGTGACACCGCATCGACGGCGGTTTCGCCGCCGAACCGCTTGGTCACCTGATCGAACCGGACCAGCGGTTTGGCCGAGGGGTCCGCCCAGGGGGCAAAGCTCGAGCGCACCGCGCCGATGTTCAAACGCGGCTTGGTGTTCACGAGGGGTCGAGCTCCCAGGGCGTGACGGGCCGGGTCACTGACCCGTCTGGACCCGGGTCCAGAGCCGGTTCACCTCGCGGACCAGGTCCTGGCCCTTGGCGGTGGTGACGAACAGGCGGCCCATCACCTCGTCGCTGGGATAGATGCGCGGATCGTCGCGCACCTCAGGGTCCACCAGGGCCGTGGCCGGTTCATTGGCGTTGGCGTAGGCGGTGTAGTTGGACGCCGTGGCGATCACGTCTGGGCGCAGCATGAAGTCCAGAAAGGCGTAGGCCGCGTCCGGATTGGGGGCGTCCACCGGAATGGCGAAGACGTCGAACCAGATCTGGCTGCCTTCGCTGGGGATCACATAGTCCACCTCGACGCCCGCGCCGGCTTCCGACGCCCGGTCGGCGGCCTGGAAGATGTCGCCGGAATAGCCGATGGCCACGCAGATATCGCCGTTGGCCAGGCCGTTGACATACTCCGAGGAGTGGAACTTCCGCACATGTGGCCGCACGGCCATCAGCATCTCGGTGGCGGCCTGATAGTCGGCCACGGTCGTGGAATTGGGGTCCTTGCCGATATAGTTGAGCGCCACGGCGTACATGTCTTCCGAGGCGTCGAGGAAGTGGACCCCGCAGTCGGCCAGCCTGGCGATGTTTTCCGGCGCAAACAGCACGTTCCAGGAATCGATAGTCACGCCGGGCAGGCGCTCAGCCACCTTCTGGACGTTGAAGCCGATGCCGACGGTTCCCCACATATAGGGCACGGTGTAGCGGCCGCCCGGATCGAAGGGCTCCATATAGGCCATGATCTTGGGCGACAGATTGCCGATATTGGTCAGCTTGGACTTGTCCAGTTCGGCAAGGGCGCCAGCCTCGATATAGCGCGGAATGTTGTGGTTTGACGGCGTGACCACGTCATAGCCGGTGCCGCCCTGGAGCATCTTGGTCTCCAGCACCTCGTTGGAATCAAAGGTGTCGTAGACGACCTTGAGGCCGGTATCGCTAGTGAAGGCCTCCAGGAGCTGGGGATCGATATAGTCCGACCAGTTGTAGATGCGCACCGTCTGGCTGGCGCTCTGGCCCTGGCCGCAGGCGCCCAAGCCCAGCAGGGCCGCCGCGCTCACCGCCGCCAATCCCGTCTTCAAACCCCAAGCCCGCATCACGCTCTCCCTCAGCAGCCCTGCTTCTGCTTATAAGGCCCATGGCGCGGGGGTTAAGACCCCAATCGACGCAGAACCCTTGGGAGATCACTGATGCCCCCCAGCCTGGCGCCTGGCCTGACCCCCTTGATGGCCTTCGTCGCTCCCGTGGTGCTGCTGGTGTTCTCCAATATCTTCATGACCTTCGCCTGGTACGGTCATCTGAAGGTGGAGCATCGGCCCCTGTGGATCATCATCATGGTCAGCTGGGGCATCGCGTTCTTCGAATACTGCCTGGCGGTGCCCGCCAACCGGATCGGACGGGCCGTCTATTCGCCGGCCGAACTGAAGACCATGCAGGAGGTGATCACGCTCGCGGTCTTCGCCGTCTTCTCGGTGATGTATCTGGGTGAGCGCTTCACCTGGAACCACGCTATCGGCTTTTGCCTGATCGCGGCCGGGGCGCTGTTCATCTTCAAGGGGCCAATCCGCGTTTAAGCGACGCCGCCACGGTCACGGCTTTTGGCAAGCCGGGCGCGGCGCCATATAAGCCCGCCCTCACGACCCTCTCATACGAGCCGGCAACCCCATGTCCCGCATCCTCATCACCTCGGCCTTGCCCTATATCAACGGGATCAAGCACCTGGGGACGCTCGCGGGCTCCATGCTGCCGGCCGACGTCTATGCCCGGTTCCAGCGGTCGCGGGGCCGCGAGACCCTCTACATCTGCGCCACCGACGAGCACGGCACGCCCACCGAGTTGGCGGCGGCCGAGGCGGGGGTTGATCCCGCGGCCTTCTGCGCGGCCCAGCATGAGGTTCAGGCCGAACTTGGGGCGAGGTTTGGCCTCTCCTGGGACCATTTTGGCCGCTCGTCTTCGCCGCAGAATCGCAAGCTGACCCAGCGCTTCGCCCAGACCCTCTGGGAGGCCGGCTTTATCGAGGAGAAGGTCACCCAGCAGGTCTATTCCAACGCGGACAAGCGCTTTCTGCCCGACCGCTATGTGATCGGGACCTGCCCCCACTGTGGCTACACCGCCGCCCGCGGCGACCAGTGCGAGAACTGCACCCGGGTGCTCGACCCCGCCGACCTGATCGCCCCGCGCTCGGCGGTCTCGGGCTCGGACGACATCGAGATCCGCCCCTCCAAGCACCTGTTCCTTCGCCAGAGCCTGTTTTCTGACAAGCTGCGCGCCTGGATCGACGGCAAGAAGGGCGACTGGCCGCTGCTGGTCACCTCCATCGCGCTGAAGTGGCTGGACGAAGGCCTGCAGGACCGGGGCGTCACTCGCGACCTGGAATGGGGCGTGCCGGTCAACGCCGCCGACTGGGGGCCCAATCCCGATGGCGCCACGCCAGACGTCGAAGGTCTGGCGGGCAAGGTCTTCTATGTCTGGTTCGACGCCCCCATCGAATATATCGGAGCCACCTGGGAGTGGGCTGACGCCAAGGCCGCCGCCGAGGGCAGGGGCCAGGCCGAAGAGGCGGAATGGGAGCGCTGGTGGCGCGAGCCGCTCGCCGCCGACGTCACCTATGTGGAGTTCATGGGCAAGGACAATGTGCCCTTCCACACGGTCGGCTTCCCCTGCACCCTGATCGGGGCCAATGAGCAGCGCGGCCCCGACGGCGCCTGGCGGGCGGTGAACAATGCGCCCTGGAAGCTGGTGGACCGGCTCAAGGGCTTCAACTGGCTCGACTATTACGGCGGCAAGTTCTCCACCTCGCAGAAGCGCGGTGTGTTCATGGATCAGGCCCTGGAACTGCTGCCCGCCGACTACTGGCGCTGGTGGGTCTTCGCCAATGCGCCGGAAGGATCTGACGCCACCTTCACCTGGGAGCAGTTCCAGGTTCAGGTGAACGCCGACCTGGCCGACGTGCTGGGCAATTTCGTCAACCGCATCCTGAAGTTCACGGAAACCCGCTTCGAAGGCGTCGTCCCCGACGGCGGCGAGCCTGGCGAGCTGGAGATCAAGCTCGCCGCCGACGTGGCCGCCAAGCTCGCCGAGCTGACCGAGCTGATGGAAGCCATCGAGATGCGCAAGTCGGCCCAGGCCCTGCGCCAGCTCTGGGTGCTGGGCAATCAGTATCTGACCGAAGCCGCCCCCTGGACCGCCATCAAGACCGATCGGGACCGCGCCGCGGTCGCCGTGCGGACGGGCCTGAACCTGGTGGCGCTGTTCGCCAAGGTGTCAGAACCCTTCATCCCGTTCGCGGCTGAAAAGATCGCGGGCGGTGTGGGCGAGACCTTCCCTGGGCGCTGGCCGCAAGGGGAGGGCGCAGCCCTGCTGAACCTGCTGGCGCCGGGGACCCCGGTGGCGGCGCCTGACGTCCTGTTCCGCAAGATCGAGGACGCCCAGGTGGCCGAGTGGCGCGAGCGGTTCGGGGCCGAAGCCGAGCCGGCCTAGGCCTGTTCAGCCAGCCAGCTGATCACGCCCTTGGCGGCGGCTGCGCCGGTGGCGAAGCTGGCCTGCAACAGGTAGCCGCCGGTGGGCGCCTCCCAGTCCAGCATCTCGCCGGCGGCGAACACGCCCGGGCGGGCCTTGACCATCAGGCGCTGATCCAGGCCCTCGAACTTCAGACCGCCGGCGGTGGAGATGGCCCGCTCCAGCCCCACCAGGCCGGTGAGGGAAACGGGCAGGGCCTTGATCGCCTCGGCCAGTCCCACCGGGCTACGGGGCAGGTCGGCGCCGAAGGCTTCCCGCAGCAGGCCGATCTCCGCAGAGGAGAGCTTCAGCATTTTGCGCAGGCGATTGGACAGGCTGTCGCCGGATCGGCCCCCGATGAGACGGGAGGCCAGGTCGCCCCGACGCATATCCGGCCGCAGGTCCAGAATAAGCTGCGCCTGGCCGCCCCCAGACAGAGCGGCGCGAATGAGGGGCGACAGGGCGTAGACGCCGCCGCCTTCCAGGCCCTGGGCGGTGATCAGGGCCTCGCCCAGCAGGCGGGTCTCCCCAAAGGTGAGCGCGATGGATTTGAGCGGCGCGCCGGCGAAGCGGGCCGCAAATTCTGGGCTCCAGCCCGCGCGCACCCCGACATTGGCGGGGGCGAAGGTCGCCACCGGCGCGCCGGCTTCGGCGAGCACACCGGCCCAGGCGCCATTGGCCCCCAGCCGGGGCCAGCTCGCGCCGCCCAGCGCCAGCACGGTGGCGGCGGGGGTTGCGGTCACCTGACCATCGGGAGTGGAGAAGACCAGCGCTCCATCCGGCGTCCAGCCGGTCCAGTCATGGCGCAGGTGAAACCGCACGCCCCCGGCGGTGAGTCGGCCGATCCAGGCCCGCAGCAGGGGCGAGGCCTTCAGGGCGCGGGGAAAGATCCGGCCGCTGGAGCCGACAAAGGTCTCCTGGCCAAGTCCCTCGGCCCAGGCGCGCAGATCATCGGGCGCAAAGGCCTCTAGCGGGCCGTCCAGGGTCTCGCTCGCCGGGCCAAAGCGAGTTTTGAAGGTCGCCAGGGGTTCGGAATGGGTGAGGTTCAGCCCGCCGCGTCCGGCCATCAGGAAGCGCCGTCCCAGGCTGGGCATGCGCTCATAGACGCTGACGGCCAGGCCGGCGGCCGCCAGGGTCTCGGCGGCCATGAGTCCGGCCGGACCGCCGCCGATGACGGCGACGGGAGAGGCCTTGGGGTCGCTCATGTCTAGAACCAGTTCAGGTCTGCGCGGACGCCGCCCACCTCGACGCCCTTGAGGCGTGCGCGGCCATCACGGCCGATGGAGACGATGGCGAAGGCCGGGGGCGCCGCAACCTGACCCTGCTGGCGCAGGGCGGCTTCCAGAGCCTCAGCCTCCTCCTGATCGGCATAGAACCGATCCACGCCGATATCCAGGGTGACGACGGTCTCCCGGGGCCGGTCATCCGCAGGGGGAACGCCGTCCACCGGCTCACGGGGCGGTTCGGCGAAGGCCTGGCGGCATTGGGCCTGGCCGCGGACGACCACGGGGCCATGGCTGAGGGCGGCGACGCGGGTCGCCCCGGCGCCAGTCACCTGGTGGACGCCATCCGGGCCGGGCGACAGGGCCACCCAACTGTCATCGCCCTCGAAATGGGCCTCAAGATCCGGCGGGCAGTCCCGTCCCCTGGGCAGGGTCTGGGTGAGTTGCAGGGCCGCATAGTGGCCGCTGAGCAGGCTGCGGGGGTCGACCGCCTCCATGGCCAGTCGGACCTCCTGGCCGCTCGCCCGGGCGCGGTCCTCACGGACCAGCAGGCCGACGAGGGCCAGGACCAGCAGGGCGGCGACCAGGCCGATCCGCAGGGCCAGGGCCCGGGGGCTGGAAAGGCGGTTCATGTCTTGGCCCTTTTGCGACGGAGCAGGGCGCCGGCCGCCAGAGCCAGGAGAGCGCAACCGGCGAAGACCCCTGCCGCGGTCATCAGGCCAAGGCCCAGATCCATCAGAATGGCGCTGACCGCGCCGATGGCCGACAGAACGCCGACAGCGGTGACCGCGGACGCCCGGTCGTGCAGACCAAGGGCTATGGCGGCGCCAGACAGGATCAGCCAGGCCAGGCGGTGGACCAGGCCCAGGGTGTCGTCGCTGAATCCGGCCACGGCGAAGGCGAGCAGCGCGCCAGCGCACATCCAGCCATAGAGGACGCCGGTGGCCGGTCGCTCCTGCTCGCTCCCCCAGCGGGCGGCGAGGGCGGCGGCGGCGAAGGCGCCCGCCAGGGCCAGGTAGCCGGCCTGGGCCACATCCGACGTGGCGAACAACCAGCCCACCACCATGGCTGGGCCAGCCAGATGGGCGAGGCTGCGAGATCTCCAGGCCACAGCCAGCAGGGCGGCGGCGGGCGCCGCCAGGGCGAGCCAGCGGAGCTTCAGGTCAAACAATCCGTCCGGTCCGGCGAAGTCTCCCAGGCCGATCAGCGCCACGGCGGCGATGGCCGCAGCATTGGAGCGACCCGCCAGGGCCAGCAGGATCGCCGCCAGGCCCGCCCCGCGAAGGGCCGCCTGGGGATCGCCAGCCAGGTCGAAGATCTGTCCGGTCAGGCCGATGGCGCCGGCGTAGATCAGGGCCGCCACCCCCAGCAATATGTCGCGCACCAGGGGACGGCCGCGCGCGGCTCCCCAGGCCGCGGCCGCCGCCGTCGCGGCGAAGACCGTGAGAATCAGGGCGAAGCGCGCCAGGCGAGGAATTGCGTCCCAGTTGGCCGCCACAAAGGCGATGGCCGCCAGACCCGCCAGGATGGCGCCCATGATCGCCAGGGCGACGCCGGCGTCGATCCGCCGGGCCTCGGTCACGCTGTCCAGGATCGGTTGGCGGGACTCGGCCGCCACCAGCCCCTGGGCGATCCAGCGTTCCAGGTCCGCGCTCAGTCGCGCCTTGTAGGCCGCCATCCTAGGCTCCGCATCGGCTGGCCGTGGACGGATGCGTCCTGGCCCTGGTCGAGGTCAGTCTAGTGGAGACGGTGTTCGGCCGCCTCCTCAGGGGAGATGTCCAGGAAGCCCGGCATGACGGCGTTGTAGGAGTCGACGGCGTCGAGCTTCACAATGGCGTTGCGATGCCCCTCCCAAACCATGGAGAGGGCGACATACAGCACCACGACCAGGCCGATATAGCCGATCCAGCGGTATCTGTGCAGCAGGCTGGCGATGTAGGTCGCGGCCACGCCCATCAGGGCGATGGACAGGATCAGGCCGAACACCAGGATGCCCGGATGTTCCCGGGCCGCGCCGGCCACGGCCAGGACGTTGTCCAGGGACATGGAGAGGTCGGCGATCAGGATCTGGATGAAGGCGGCGCGGAAGCTCTTGACCGGGCGCGGCGTCGGATGGGTCGTCGGATCGCCGTCGAGAACCGCCTCTGCGTCGGCCTCATCGACCACGGCCTGCTCGCGCAGCTCCTTCCACATCTTCCAGCAGACCCACATCAGCAGCAGGCCGCCGGCGAACAGCAGGCCGATGATGCCGAGGAGCTGGGTGGTGATCAGCGCAAAGCCGATGCGCATGATCACCGCGGCGATCAGGCCATAGAGAATGGCTTTTTTGCGCTGCTCCGCCGGCAGGGCGCCTGCGGCCAGGCCCACGGCGACGGCGTTGTCGCCGGCCAGGACAAGGTCGATCAGCAGAACCTGAAAGAGGGCCGTGAGGGCGGGGCCGTGTTCGGCGAGCAAGGACTCAAACATGATCGCCTCAATGCGACAGGCTCAAGCCCTCCGCAACGCCTATTCTTGGCTTTGGAGTCCGCCGGGTTGGCGAGCCGCTCAGGCGGGCTCGTTTTCCCGCTCGGCGGCCTCGACCTCGGCGGCCTGCGCCTCCTCGGCCTTCTCCTGCCTGTGATTGGCGTAGGCCGTGGCCGCGACGGCGCCGGCCGCCGCAGCGGCGAGGGGGGCGGCGAGGCCGGAGCCCCGTCCGCCGTCATCGGCCTCATCGCGCTGACCTGAGGCGGCCGAGCCGTAGCCAAAGGTCTGGAAGCGTCGGCGACGCTGGGATTCCCGGCGCTTGGCTGCGGCGTTCCGTGACACCGCCGCCAGGATCAGGACGCCGGCGAGGACCGCCAGGGCGAGCAGAATGGTGCGGGTGGAAACGCCCTGGCCTTCGGCGCTGGCGGCGGCGTCCACGGCGGCGGTGCGCGCGGCGTCAGCCGCCTGGCTGGCCATGCCGCCGGCTTCCCGGGCGGCCTCGCCGGCGCGTTCCGCAGCGGCGTCGGCGTCCGGCACGGTGACCTGGCGGTCCCAGAACTTGAAGCGCTCGAGGAAGCTGAAGAAGCCGCCGCTCCTGGCTCCCTCGGTCTCTGCCGGGGCGGGCGCGCTCGGGGCCTGGGTGGTGGTGGGCGCAGGAGCCGGCGCAGCGGGGGCCTTCGCCGCAGGCGCCTTAGCGACAGGCGCAGGCGCGGCCGGCGCCTTTGCCGCGGGCGCGGGAGAGACCGTCGCAGGCGGAGCTGCGGGTGCGACTCGGGCCGGGGTCGGCGCTGCGGCCTGGGTTCGGCCGGTCGAGGGCGCCATTCGGGCGTCAGAGCTGTGCGCCCGGCGGGTCGGCGCCACAGCGACGGCGCGGGGCGGCCCATAGACCCGTAGGCGCTCTTCGGCGGTCATATCTTCCGGATTGGCGATGGGCCGCATGGTGGTGATCAACACGCCGTCGGCGCGGCGGAAGGTGACCACGCCATCATGCCGTGAGCCCGCAGGGGGCAGATTCTGGCCTGTATAGACATCCGTCGGCGGGCCAGGGGGGCCGCCCATCAGGCCCGTCTGATCCTGATAATAGCCGGGGGCCTCGCCCATCAGGGGCGGCGGGGGCGGGGCCTCGGAATAGTAGTCCCCCCCGTGGGCGCTGGGCCCGGACGGCGCGCTGCAGCCTGCAGCGGCTAACAGAGTCGCCGTCGCCGCGAGGCTCAGAGTCTGCTTCAAGGTCCTGATCGCCATCGGACGTCCCCCGTACCGGTCGTTGTGCAAGCGCCACCGCGCCTAGGTTAACCAAGAAATCACGACGTGGTCGTGAAATCAAAGCCGTGAATCGACGGAGGGGAACCTACTTCTCCTCAGGGGCGAGGTCTGGAAGCCTCATAGAGGGCGATGGCGCCCGCCGCTGAGACGTTCAGACTCTCAAATCCTCCCGGCATCGGGATCTTGGCCAGGACGTCGCAATGCTCGGCCACCAGCCGTCGCAGGCCAGCCCCTTCCGACCCCATGACCAGCACCGTGGCTGACCCGTCCATGACGGTGTCGAGGGTGGCCTCAGCCTCGCCATCCAGGCCCACGGCGCGCCAGCCCATATCGGCCAGCTGGTCGAGGGCGCGGGACAGATTGACCACCCGGGCCACCGGAATCTTGTCCACAGCGCCGACGGCGGCCTTGGCCAGGGCGCCGGTCAGTTGGGGGGCGTTGCGGTCCTGCAGGATGACGCCGGCGCAGCCAAAGGCGGCGGCCGAGCGAAGCAGCGCGCCGACATTCTGCGGGTCTGTCACCTGGTCAAGCATCAGCAGAACCGCCCCCTTGTCCGGGGAGAAGGACTCCAGGGCGACCTCGGGCAGATCGCCTGGCCGCAGGGCGACGCCCTGATGGACCGCCCCGGGCAGGAGATTGGCCAGGCGCTGCGAATCGACGGTTTCGATGACCAGCCCCGGAAAGCGGCGGGACAGGTCAGCAGCGCGCTCAGCGGTGGCGAGGATTCGCTGTGGCGGCTCCCGATCGGGGTTCTCCAGGGCCGCCAGCACGGCGTGCCAGCCCCAGAACCAGGCGGCGGAAGGGCCCTCAGGCCTTGTGACAGAAGGGGTTTCTCGCCCACTTCGACGCTTGTTTCGGGGCGCGTTGCGTTCCCGGATCGACGACACTATAAGACGCGCTCCATTTTGAGGCCGGGACAGGTCTCCGCCCGTTCCGGCGTTGTTGGCGATGCTTCTAGCAGAGGCGGCAACCCGGGGCGGAGGTAATTTGTTCAGGGCTCAGGACGGTTCCGAGCGCGCGGGGGAATGTCCCGAGTGGCAAAGGGGGCGGACTGTAAATCCGCTGGCGTACGCCTTCGTAGGTTCGAGTCCTACTTCCCCCACCACGCGCCGGTTCATACAAGGAGTATTGCGGCGTCCCCGCAGCCTTCGGCGCGGGTATAGCACAATGGTAGTGCAGCAGCCTTCCAAGCTGAGGATGCGGGTTCGATTCCCGCTACCCGCTCCAATAATCCGACACCCTTAAATACGCCCACGGGCGCATCGCCGGCAGGACCCTGATGGCCAAAGAGAAGTTTGAACGCAATAAGCCGCATTGCAACATCGGCACGATTGGTCACGTTGACCATGGCAAGACGACGCTGACGGCGGCGATTACGATGACGCTGGCGAAGTCCGGTGGCGCCACGGCGAAGAAGTAC
>NZ_JAUSBZ010000053.1 GCF_030651755.1 Phenylobacterium sp.
GATGGATGAAGATGAAAGTGATGCCGATGTCACCGCCACCTTGTCTGCTTTCAGTATTAGCTCAATGACTGGCATCCCCCGCGAGACTGTCCGGCGGAAGCTCCGGATCCTCGTGGACCGCGGTCTGATCACCCCTGGACCGGGTTCGGCCTTCAGCCTCACACTCGCCCGTGAGGAGATCAGCGAATTCGTTCGCCGGGCCCAACCCCTGGAAACGTCCTATGACTGGGAGGCCCTCCAGTGACCCCAAACTCGCCTTCTGGCGCCGAAATAATCCACCTGACGTTGCGTCAAGATCTGGGAGCCCTGGATCATCCCTCGCCGGCGGCGCCCTATTTCTTCGGCTCTGGCGTGCTCAGTGACGATGGTGAACATCGGGTGGTCGAGTACTGCCTGCTCGACACCTTCGCCACCATCGCGCTGAAGTTCCGCGCCGAGTGGACTGCCGGCTGGGTCGGAACGCGGAGCCGCTGGCAGCCCGGGTCCGAGGCCCTGGCCGGCCTGTTGATGCTGCGCCTGGCCATCGCCCGCCAAACGGTGGTGATCGCCAGCCGGGAGGCCGACGAGTCACGCCTGCCTGTGGGCGCCCTCGAAGAAGCGCGACGGGTCATGGTGGGAAAGGAGTTCTATGACGACCGCCAGATTCGGCGTCATGCGCCTGGCGCCTGCGCCCGCATGGCCGTCGTCCACGCCGAAGCCATAGAAAGTGAATTCACAGCCTTCCTGGTGGCCGCGCGGCTCCATGAGCTCTGGACCATCCGGGAGGCCACCCTGCGGGCGCCGCCGGAACTGGACGCGTCAGCCGAGATCGTCGCCTTTCCCCTGGAAGAAAGCCGCAGCTTCGATCCCCGATCTGGCGGCGGCGATATTCGTCGCAGCCCCCTCTTCACCCGCCTTCTCGACCCCTTTGGACTCACAGGCGCGCCAGCCCCGGAAGGGCGCCCCCAATGAGCCAGCCTGGAGACATCCTCCGCGCCGTGGTGGGCCCGCTGGGCTATCCGATCACCCGCGACACCCTGCCGCCGCCGGACACGGCCCGGTGGAACGCCCGGCGAAAGGCGGAGCTGCTTCTCGCCATTCGGGCGGAGTTGATCACCCTGCGCGAGGCCGTCAGCCTCTACAGGCTGTCGGCTGAGGAAATCGCCGGCTGGCTGGCCCTGTTTGAACGTCATGGTCTGGACGGCCTGAAGACCACAAGAGCCCAGACCTATCGCCAAGGCCGGACGCGGCCGCGTCTCCCCCCGACTCATGGCCGCGCCCAGCCCGTGGAGATCTCCGCCCGCTAGAGCCCAGGCGACGAGCGAAAGGCTTCTCCGCTCATCTCGCCTTAGGCGGGGGTCTCCACGACCTGCACCTGACTGATCCCGGCGTGCGCCAGCACGTCGATGAGTTCAGCGAGCGTCGCCTCGACCTCCGCCGGGTCGCGACCGCGGATGACCAGGTTCGAACCAAAGCCTTCGGGACCATAAAAAGGATAGCTCCCCAGGGACAGGGCCGGATGGGCCTTGGCCAGGCCCTCCAGGGGGGCTGCGATCGCGCCTTCGCCCGATCCCTCCACCCGCAGGGTGCGCGAAACCACCACCGCCCCGCCCTTCAGCCTTGGCCCCACATCCTGCAGCATGCCGCGCATGATCTGCGGCACGCCGGCCAGGACGAAGACATTGCCGATCATGAAGCCGGGCGGGCCCTGGACGGGATTGTTCACCAGCTCCCCGCCCACCGGCACCCGGGCCATCCGCCGGCGCGCGGCATTGATCTCTCCGCCCCAGCGGGCGGTCATCATGGCCAGGATGTCGGGATGCTCATAGAGCGCGACGCCGAAGGCCGCGGCCACCGCATCGGCGGTGATATCGTCGTGGGTCGGGCCGATGCCGCCGGTGGTGATCACATAATTGTAGCGCGCGCGCAGGGCGTTCAGCGCCGCAACGATCTCCCCCAGATCATCGGAAACGGTGCGCGCCTCGGCCAGCTCCACCCCGTGGGCGCCGAGATATTTGGCGATGTCGCCGAGATTGGTGTCCCGGGTGCGGCCCGACAGAATCTCATCGCCGATGATCAGGACTGCGGCGGTCACGCGGCCCTGGGTGAAGGGGTCGACGGCGCCGTCCGCCGGAGTGTCTGCGGTGCTGTCCATCGTTGCGATCCTCGCCTAAACCCTGCCCTAACCTCAGACCCTACGGACTAGCGCGCCCCATGGATTTCCCGCAACCGCTCAAGCGCGGTCAGCTCGTGCAACGCTACAAGCGCTTCCTGGCCGACATCGTGCTTGAGGACGGCAGCGAGATCACCGCCCACTGCCCCAATCCCGGCGCCATGCTGGGCCTGAACATGCCGGGGCTACCGGTCTGGGTCTCCCGCTCGCCGGACCCCAAGCGCAAGCTCGCCCATACCCTGGAACTGGTGGAGATCGATGGCGGCCTGGTGGGGATCAACACCATGCATCCCAACCGCCTCGTGGCCGAAGCCCTGGCGGCGGACGCCATCCCCGAACTCACCGGCTACGCCACCCACCGCCGCGAAGTGAAGTACGGCCAGGCCAGCCGGGTCGATTTCCTGCTGGAGGCGCCCGACCGGCCCCGTTGCTGGCTGGAGATCAAGAACTGCCATCTGCGGCGCACAGGAACCCTGGCGGAGTTTCCAGACTGCGTGGCGGCCCGGTCGACCAAACACCTGCGCGAGCTGGAAGCCATGGTCGCCGAGGGGGACCGCGCCGTGGCGCTGTTCGTCGTCCAGCGTACCGATTGTGACGCTTTTTCCGCCTGTCACGACCTCGATCCCGCCTTCGCCCGCGGGCTGGAGGCGGCGGCTGACGCCGGCGTCGAGGTGCTCGTCTATGGATGTGACCTCACCCCCGAACAGGTAAGGATCGCGCGCGCCATGACCTGGAGACGGTAGGCGAGATGGAGCAGGTCTGACGCCTACCGCCCCCGGGTCAGGGCGCGGTATTCGACCAGCCGTTCCTTGTCGCGCCGCACCTGGTCACCAATAGTGTTGTCCACGTCGAGGGAGGCGAAGCGGACCCAGCCGTCCAGGCCGAGCTTGTCCTTCACCGCCGCCGTGGGAGTCTGCCACTTGGCGTAGGACAGCCAGGACACAATCACCCCCAGGACCAACGCCACAGCCTGCAGGCCGCGGAAACCAGCTGGGTTCACTTCCGGCGCCGGCCAGAAGGCGAAGACCACCAGCCAGATGATCAGCACCAGCGGCGTCGTGAACCGGCCGACCCAGCGCATCCAGTAGCGTTCCCGCCGCACCCGCCACAACTCCATCTGGGCGTACTTTTCCAGATACTCCATGCGGGCGCCGATCCACATGACCAGCCGCGTCAGGAACAGGGCGCGCTGCCCCCAGCCCTTGCCGTCCATCTGGAACTGGGTCTCGGCCTGGTCCGACATGGCCCGGGCGTTGGTGAACAGGTTCTGCAACTCCCGCGTCCGCTGGACGATCTCGCGGGAGAGCTCATAGGAGTCGTTTTCCAGCCGGAACCGGTACTGGATGAACAGTATGGCCGAGACGCCATAGAAGGCGCCCAGGGTGACCAGCATGCCCAGCACCGCCAGACCAAGCCCCTGAGCCTGATCGCCGGTCCAACGCGGGAACAGGGTCGGCCCCAGGATCGCCAGGGCCGAAAATCCGACCAGGGCCAGCGCCTGAGTCAGACGCTTGATCCCCACATGCACGAGAAGCGCGCCGAACACCCGGCGGCCATAGCCGTGCACGCGGCCGCGGATGTCGGCGTCGACGGGAAAACGCTCCTCGATCTGCCGGGTGAAAAGGACGTGAAAGCGGTCGGGCTTGTTCTCGGTTTCCCAGAACGGAAAGATGTCCAGAGCCTGGTTGAAATACTGATCGATATTGGCGGAAATGACCTGGATCGCCTCAGGATCCATGGTGAAATAGTCGCTCTCCTGGATCGGACGCAGAATGCCGTCGCGAGCGGCGACTGGCTCTGGCCGCGTGGGCGGTGTGGGCGGCGGCGTCATGCGATTGGGAATGTCGGCCGCCCCCGGAGGCGGGGCGGGCTGGGCGGCGAATAGGGTCGGGTTCGGAGCGCCGGCGGCGCGCGTCTGGTCATCATCGGACATGGCGGACGCTTTGACCCCCTTGAGCTGCACGGCGAAGCTTAGGATGCAGACACAGTTCGGACGACGGCGTTCTCTCCCAAGGCGAAGCCGCCCGGCTGATATCGCCGTTAACCTTGGCCTGCGGCAAGTCAGTTTCGAAGACTCTCAGCCGCCGCCAGAGCGCCCGCCGCCGCCGCACCGCGGCCTCGCCGGGTAGCGGCAGACGTTGAAGTTTTATGCTAGGATTGCGACATAGCCTTCAATCAGACGTTTCGCCTGCGCCGCCGCAGTGGCTGGCTGACCGCAGACGAACCGGGAGTTTCGCACCGCCATGAGCACCACCGACGTCCTCGAAGCCGAGTATCGCGACGGCCAGATTCGCACCCATGGGCCTGAGGGCTTTGAGGGCATGCGCAAGGCCGGCCGGTTGGCGGCGGAGTGCCTGGACATGCTGACCCCCCATGTGGTCCCGGGCGTCGTCACCGACGATCTCGACCGCATGGCCCGGGAGTTCATCCTCGACCACGGCGCCCTGCCCGCCTGCCTGTTCTACCGCGGCTATTCGAAGACGGTCTGCATCTCGGTCAATCACGTGGTCTGCCACGGCATTCCCGGTGAGCGCGTGCTGCGCGAGGGCGACATCGCCAATATCGACGTCACCTGCATTGTGGATGGCTGGCACGGCGACCACAGCCGGATGTACGGGGTCGGCCCCGTCTCGGCCCGATCAAAGCGGCTGGTGGAGGTGACCTATGAGTCCATCGCCCGCGGTATCGCCGCGGTGAAGCCCGGCGCCACAACCGGCGATATCGGCCACGCCATCCAGTCCTATGTGGAGTCCATGCGCTGCTCCGTGGTCCGCGACTTCTGCGGCCACGGCCTGGGCAAGGTGTTCCACGACGCCCCTAACATCCTTCACTTCGGCCAGCCCGGCCAGGGCGAGGTGCTGAAGGCGGGCATGTTCTTCACCATCGAACCCATGGTGAACCTGGGCAAGCCGGCGGTGAAGGTCCTGGCCGACGGCTGGACCGCCGTCACCCGGGACAAGTCCCTGTCGGCCCAGTGCGAGCACTCCATCGGCGTGACCGAGGACGGAGCGGAGATCTTCACAGCCTCCCCGGCCGGCCTCTTCCAGCCGCCGATCGAAACGGCCTGAGGCGCTTTAGCCCGAACGCTGACGTCTGGCGTCGAAGGACGCCCTCTGGGCTGAGCGCAGAGGCCCTTCGCCGGCGGTCATGACGGCAGGCTGTGCGCGCACCCCGCCGCCGCCGCTGGTTCAGGCCCTGGAAGCGGCGAACAGGCGGCGGGCGCCGATTGCTAGCGACGGCCCCGCCCACCGAGGCGGCTCAGGGCGTCTGGATAGCGCCGTGACAGGGGCGCCGCGCCCTCGCCGAGCTCGATCTGGAAGTCGCCGGAGCCTTCCGGAACCAGCCCGGTGACCGCCGCGGCATTGACCAGCCACGAGCGGTGGGTGCGGACGAAGCCCGCCGGTCCCAGTTCTTGCTCCAAGGCCGACAGGGCGCTGCGCATCAGCGGACGGCGGCCGTCGCGCAGGTGAAACTCGACATAGTTCCCCGCCGCGCTGATCGCCAAGACATCGGCGAGTTCCACGCGCACCAGCCGGGATCCATCGCGGATGTCGAACAGCGCGGCCGGGGCGTCGTCCGCCGCCGGTCGCGGGGCGGCCAGGAGACCGGCGAAGAGGTAGGCGCCCACACACAGCCCATAGGCGATGACGTCCTTCCCCGCTTCGAACGGAAAGGCGCCCAAGGTGGCCCAGGGGTCATAGGGCTGGCTCACCGCGGCGAACAGGACCAGCCGGAACAGGATGAAAAGGCCCACATGGGCGGCGGAGAAGGCCAGCGCCGCCGCCATATGGGAAAGCCCCTGCGCCCACCACGGCCCGTTTCGGGTTGCGCGCAGGATCGTCCAGGGCAGCCAGGCCAGCAGCGCGATCGACAGCCAGCTTGAGCCCTCATAGATGAGCTGTTCGCCCAGCCGGCCGCGCCCGTGCTGAGTGAATCCCACGACGTTCAGCAGGCAGACCGCGGCGGCCACCACCAGGATCACCGCCCAGCCGATCACCAGCTCCCTGTGGCCCTCAAGCCGCGACCGCAGGCCGCTGCGCCATTCGTCCCTGCTAGTGCGCCGCTTATCCCGGGAGGCTTTCTCCACCGGCGCGCCCTGCTGATGAGGAGGCTCATTCGCCTGAGAGGGAGACTGCGCCATGAGCGATCCGAGCCCGCGCCGATACGATCTGGACTGGATCCGCATCGGCGCCTTTTTCCTGCTGATCCTCTACCACGTGGGCATGTTCTACGTGCCCTGGGACTGGCATGTGAAGAGCCCGCAGCCGGTCGCCTGGCTCGAGCCGGTGATGCTGCTGACCAATCCCTGGCGGCTGTCGCTGCTGTTCCTGGTCTCAGGGGCCGCGACCCGGTTCATGGCCGACAAGCTGGCCGCCGGCGCCCTGGCCGGCCAGCGCACCGCCCGGCTGCTGCCGCCCCTGGTGTTTGGCATGCTGATCATCGTGCCGCCCCAGTCCTATTACGAGATCGTCGAGCAACTGGGATTCAGCGAGGGCTACCTCGCCTTTTACGGCCGCTATCTGACGGCCTCGGGCGGCTGGTGTGACGCGGGAGGCTGCCTGATCACGCCCACCTGGAACCACCTTTGGTTCGTCGCCTATCTCCTGGTCTATACGCTGGCCCTGGCGGCGCTGATCGCCTGGGCGAAGCCTGCCCTGCGTCGCCTGGAACAGGGTCTCGCCCGTCTGCCGGCCTGGGCCCTGCTGGTCTGCCCGATCATCGTCCTGGGTCTGGCGCGCGCGGTGCTGCTGCCGCGGTTTGGGATCACCCACGCCCTGGTGGACGACTGGTACAACCACGTCCTGTCCTTCAGCCTGTTTCTGTTCGGCTATCTGACCGCCAAGTCAGACGACGTCCGGCGCCGCCTGATCAGCCTGCGCTGGCCAGCCCTGGCAGTGGCTCTGGTCGCCTATGGCCTGTTCAGCCTCTATGCCTGGACCTGGCGCGAGGCTGTAGCTGAGCCCGCCCCCGGCCTCGTCCTGGCCATGCGGTTCGTCTATGCGGTCGACCAGTGGGGCGCCATCGTCGCCATCCTTGGCTTTGGCGCCCGACACCTGAACCGTCCGCACCCGGCGCTGGCCTATCTGACCCTGGCGGTCTTCCCCTACTACATCGTCCACCAGAGCGTGATCGTCGTCGCCGGCCACCACCTGGCGCAGTCGGGTTTGCCCCAGGGCCTTGAGGCGGGATTGCTGATTGGCGTGACGGTCGCCGCCTGCGGCCTCACCTACGAGGTCGTTCGACGGCTCGGCTGGCTGCGGCCGCTGTTTGGCCTGAAGTCCGAACAGCACAGCGCGCGGGGGCGCGAACAGGCCTTGCCAATTCAGAACGGATGAGGAACATTTCGGCCCATGACCGACGCTGCCGGCCTCTCTGAAGATCTGTCCCGCCAGGCCGACCTATGGGCCGCCGCCAGCGTCAGGCCGCATCATCTGGGTCATCGGGAGCGGTTGCGCGACCGGGCGTTGAGGGGCGGGATCGAGGCCCTGCCCGACTATGAGCTGCTGGAGATGCATCTCTTCCGCTCCATCCCCCGGGGGGACGTCAAGCCGCTGGCCAAGGCGCTGCTGACCAGGTTCGGCTCCCTGGCCGGCGTGCTGGGCGCCACCGTGGCCGAGCTGCGAACCGTGAAAGGGGTAGGCGAGGCCGTGGCCCTGGACCTGAAGCTGCTCCACCACACCGCGTTGCGCATCGGCCGCGAGCAAGTGGCCCGGCGCACCGTGATCACCTCGTGGGCGCAGCTGCTGGACTATGTGAAGGTCGCCCTGGCCCATGAGGCCCGCGAGCAGTTCCGGGTGCTGTTCCTGGACAAGAAGAACCAGCTGATCGCCGACGAGGTGCAGAACCACGGCACGGTGGACCATGCCCCGGTCTATCCCCGGGAGGTGATGCGCCGGGCGCTGGAGCTGTCAGCCAGCGCCATCATCCTGGTGCACAACCACCCCTCCGGCGATCCGACGCCGTCGACCACCGATGTGGATATGACCCGTCAGGTGATCGAGGCGGGCCGCGCCCTGCGCATTACCGTCCATGACCACCTGGTGGTGGGCCGCGACGGCGTGGCGAGCTTCAAGGCCCTGGGTCTGATGTGAGGCCTGAGAGGCCCGTTGGGCGCGGAACGAACCGCGCCCTGGCATGGGTCGTCTACTGGCGCGCCTTGCGGGCGGCGTAGCGACGGTCGCGGGCTTCTTTCTGCTCGGCCTTGGTCAGGGCCTTGCGGGCCTTGCGTTCGCCGCGCTTGGCGTCGAGAGCTTCGGCGGCGACGGCTTCTTCCGCGAGGCGGGCGGCCTCTTCGGCTTCGGCGGCGGCCTGCTTCTTGGCGTCCTTGGCCGCCTGGCGCTCCTGGCGCACGCGCTCCAGTTCGGCTTCGCGCAGGGCCGCGCGTTCAGCAAACTGCGGGTCGGACACGGCCGCCTTGGGCTTCATCTTGGCCAGCAGGGCCTTCTTGGCCTCCGCGGCGGTCTTCAGGCGTTCAGAGAAACCCGTGCGTTCGTCTTGGTTCATGTGGAGCTTTCATCGTGTTGCGCCGCCTCAGCGGCTTCGGAGGGCGTATCGGTCGTCTCAGGTGGGTGAAAGGTGGCCGCGCAGATGGCCTGCAGGTGGCGACGCACCGAATAGGTGGCCAAGAGCGCGTCAACCGCACGACAGCCTTCAATCTTCAGGCGGCTCTTGAGTTGGGCGAGGTCAGCGACCTCCCCGGAGCGGGCGAGAAAATAAGCGCGTTCAAGGGTCGACATGGTCATCCTCTCAAGTTCGGCAGGACTGCGGTTCCAAGGAAAAGCCTCTAGAGCCGGGTCGGTCGTGCATAGGCGTCTGCACCCCCAATGCGGGAGTACGCGGTCAAAAATTGCTGGCGAGGATCGAAAAAGGCTCGGGCTCGATCCTAGGGACAAGCGTGGAGAGCGACCGAACCAATGCAACAGTTCGCCACCCTAGCACCAATGGCCGACAAAGGCCAGCGCACGGCAGTCTAGTCTCTATTGCGCGGGGGGTCGAACATGGGTGGCTGGCGAAGGGACGTTTTCTATTCGACAGATCATGCCAGCGCCGCCGGCCAAGGCCTCGTCGCCCGAGAGACGGCTGAGCGTCCCCTCATCTGTCCCCTTGGCCCACCATTGCCGGCCGCCGCCCACATAGCGCGCGCCGCTGGCCGAGCGGGCGAGCGTCATGAAATGGGTCTCTCCCCGATAGGTGAGCATGATGCTGTCTTCGGACCGGTAGACCACCTGCAGGCGCTCGCCATTCTCACATCGATAGGTCTGAGCTTCCGAGCTGATATCCAGCCGGTCGCCCAGGGGCTTGGCGGCCGGCGCAGCGACCAGCTTTTTCGCCGGGGCTGGCGATCCGGCCGCGGCCCGTGGCTCAGGCGCTGGCTCACAGCCCCCCACAGTGAGGATGGCCAAGCCAATCAGGCTCGCGCAGCGCAGGGGAAAGGGGGCCTTGAGCGTCATGGGACAGCAACTCCAGCCCCCAGGCTAACCCTTCCGCCGCGCCGGTCAAAACCCCTTGGCCGACTGCGGCCTAGGCATTGGCGGCAGCCTCCCAGACCAGGAAGTCTTCATCCGCCAGCAGCCGCGCCACATAGGCTCCAGCCGTCCCGTCGTCGCCGTAGTCCGACAGGTCCTGGCCATAGGTTCGCAGGCGGGTGGCCACTGGTGTGAAGAAGGCGTCGGCGATGGACCATGGGCCGGCGAGAAAGGGGCCGCCATACTGGTCCAGCATCTGGCGCCACAACCGGACCAGTTTGCGAATGTCCTCCTGGGTGGCTGGGGAGAGCGCCCGAACCTCTGGCGGCTGGTCCAGGGCCATCGGGCACTCCCCGCGCAGTGAGGCGAATCCCGAGTGCATCTGGGCGCTCGCAGCGCGGGCCTGGCCCCGGGCGCGCGGGTCGTCGGGCCACAGCCTGGCGGCGGGATACCTTTCCGCCAGATATTCGCAGATCGCCAGGGAGTCCCAGATCGTCAGATCCCCGTCTTTCAGAACGGGCGCCAGACCCGAGGGGGCATAGGGCGCAAGGTCGGCTTGGGTGGCCTCGCCCCGGCGAAGCTCGATCTCGGTTTCCGTGAAGGCCGCCCCTGTCTTTCGCAAGGCCAGCCACGGTCGCAGCGACCAGGTCGACCAGCGCCGGGTGCCGATAATCAGCTCCATCTGAACCTCCTAGAAATCTGGGTATCGCACTTGCCCAACGCCCGCAGAGCCTGTCTAGAGTGACTTAACGATAAGAAGCCGTCCGCCCAGGAGACAACGTCCCATGACAGACACCACCGCCCCAGGGGCGCCAAACCCTGACGCCGCTGCGGCGCAACCTGAGGGCATCCAGCCCCTGGCCAAGCCGGCTCGGACCTACGCCCTAAGCCTGCTGCTTGGCATCTACACGATCAACTTCCTTGATCGGCAGGTGGTGAACATCCTGGCCGAGCCGATCAAGCTGGAGCTCGGCCTCGCCGACTGGCAGCTCGGCCTGATGAGCGGTCTGGCTTTCGCCCTCTTCTATACCGTGCTGGGCATCCCGATCGCTCGGCTGGCGGAACGGGGTAATCGCCCCCTAATCATCGGCACCGCCGTGGCGGTCTGGAGCGGCTTCACCGCCCTTTGCGGCGTGGCCCAGAACTTTGCTCAGCTGATCCTCTTCCGGATCGGCGTGGGTGTCGGCGAGGCGGGCTGCACGCCGCCGGCCCACTCCCTGATCAGCGACTATGTCCCCAAGGAAAACCGATCCACGGCGCTGGCCTTCTATTCCATGGGCACCCCCATCGGCGGCCTCGCGGGTCTGATTCTGGGGGGGCTTATCGCTGACGCCTATGGCTGGCGCACGGCCTTCTTCGTGGCCGGCGTTCCGGGGATTCTGTTCGCCATCCTGGCCATCTTCACCCTGCCGGAGCCCCGCAAGGAACTCGCCCGCCGGGCCGTGAAAATCCAAGCCAACTCGGCGACCTTCCCCGAGACGATGAAGTTCCTGAAGGGTCGCAAGACCTTCTGGTACATCTCGTTCGCCGCGGCGATCAAAGCCTTCATCGGCTACGGCCATGCCCCCTTCACCGCGTCCTTCTTCCTGCGGAACTATCCCGAACAGGTTCAGTCCCTGGCCTCCACGGTCGGCGCCACCGTGGGATACAATCTGCAGTCCATCGGCTTCCTCGGCCTGGCCCTGGGTCTGATGTCGGGCACCGCCGGCGCTCTGGGTTCCTGGCTCGGCGGCTTTGTGGCCGACAAGTTTGCGGCGCGCGACCTGCGCGCCCAGATGATCGCCCCGGCGCTGGCCTCGCTGATCACCATCCCCATCTTCATCGGCGCCATGACCATCGGCAACGTCCCGCTCGCGCTGCTGCTCCTGACGGTGAACGGCCTCCTGGGGACCATCTGGTACGGCCCGGTCTATGGCACGGCCCAGTCGATCGTCCCGCCGCACATGCGGGCCACCACCTCGGCCATTCTGCTGTTCATCATCAACCTCATCGGCCTTGGCCTGGGTCCCCTCGCCGTGGGCCTGCTCAGCGACTATTTCGCCGTTGGGATGGGCATGGGATCGGGCGATGGGGTGCGTTGGGCGCTCATCGTCTCGGCCAGCTTCGGCCTGGTGGCCTTCTACTGCTTCTGGCGCGCCACCCAGACCATCCGCGAAGATCACGTCGGCTGATCGCCGCCGCCCGGCGCCCCGCAAGGGGCGTCGGGCGGGCCTCGCAGATACGCTCTCGACCGCCGAAGACTGATCCCTTCGGCTTGACAGGCAGGCGCCTTGACCCCCATCAGCGCGGGGCTGAAGGAGCCCCGCATGATCCCCCGTTACGCCCGCGCCGACGCCGCCGACATCTGGTCCCCCCAGACGCGGTTCTCGATCATGTTCGAGATCGAGGCGCACGCGGCCGACGCCATGGCCGAGCTGGGGGTCATCCCCAAGGAAGCCGCGGAGACCATCTGGGCCAAGGGCCGCGACGTGGTCTGGGACGCCGAGCGCATCGACGCCATCGAGCGCGAGGTGAAGCATGACGTCATCGCCTTCCTGACCCATGTCACCGAGGTGGTCGGGCCTGAAGCGCGCTTCCTGCACCAGGGCATGACCTCCTCGGACGTCAATGACACCGCGCTGGCCGTCCAGCTCAGCCGGGCCACCGACCTGCTGATCGAGGATGTGGATCTGGTCCTGGCGGCCCTGAAGAAGCGGGCCTTTGAGCACCGTATGACTCCCTGCGTCGGCCGCAGCCACGCCATCCACGCCGAGCCCACCACCTTTGGTCTGAAGCTTGCCGGCCACTATGCGGAGTTCCAGCGCGCCAAGGAGCGCCTGGCCATGGCGAAGTTCGAGATCGCCACCTGCGCCATCTCCGGCGCCGTCGGCACCTTCGCCAATGTCTCGCCACAGGTCGAAGCCCATGTGGCGCAAAAAATGGGTCTGGCCGTGGAGCCGGTCTCCACCCAGGTCATCCCGCGCGACCGCCACGCGGCCTATTTCTGCGCCCTCGCCGTGGTCGCCTCGTCCATCGAGCGCCTGGCCGTCGAGATCCGTCACCTGCAGCGCACCGAGGTGCTCGAGGCTGAGGAAGCCTTCGATGTGGGCCAAAAGGGCTCCAGCGCCATGCCCCACAAGCGCAACCCGATCCTGACGGAGAATCTCACCGGCCTCGCCCGCCTGATCCGTTCGGCCGCCGTCCCGGCCCTGGAAAATGTCGCCCTGTGGCACGAGCGCGACATCAGCCACTCCTCGGTCGAGCGCGGTATCGCGCCGGACGCCACCATCCACATGGACTTCGCCCTGCGCCGCCTGGCCGGGGTCATGGAGCGGCTGGTGGTCTATCCCGAGAACATGGCCAAGAACCTCGACCGCCTGGGCGGCCTGGTCCACTCCCAGCGGGTGCTGCTGGCCCTGACGCAGAAGGGGTCCTCGCGGGAGGGCGGCTATGCGGCGGTCCAGCGCAACGCCATGAAGGTCTGGCGCGGCGAGGGCAATTTCCTGGACTTCCTCAAGGCCGATCCCGAGATCACCCTGGCCGACGAGGAGCTCGAGGCCCTGTTCGACCTCGGCTACCACTTCAAGCATGTGGACACGGTCTTCGCCCGGGTGTTCGGCGAGCAGGCCTAGGGCGCTCTCAGGCCTGGGCCTGAGCGGGCGCGTCTCTTTCGCCGCCCGCCGGCGGCTCCTGGTCCTTTGACCGCCCTAGCCTATCCGCCAGTCGGAAGACGAAGGGGTTGGCCAGGATCGAGATCAGGGCTCCGGCCAGGACCAGGTCGTGGGTCTCCCGGGCCATGAGGCCTGCTGACACCCCGACTCCGGCCAGGATGAAGGAGAATTCGCCGATCTGGGCGAGGCTGGCGGCGATCATCAGGCTGGAGCGTTTTTCCAGCCTGAACAGGCTGGTGATGGCGAGCGCCGCGGCGGACTTGCCGACCACGACGATCAGCACCACAGCGATCAGGGCGAGCGGTCGCTCGACGATCACGGCGGGATCAAAAAGCATGCCCACCGAGACAAAGAACAGCACGGCGAAGGCGTCCCGCAGGGGCAATGACCGCTCCGCCGCGTTCTGGCCAAGCGGCGAGCTGCTCAGCACCACGCCGGCCACAAAGGCTCCAAGGGCGAAGGACGCGCCAAACACCGCATAGGCCAGATAGGCGATGCCGAGCGCGATGGACAGCACGCCCAGGGTGAAGAGTTCGCGAGACCTGGTGTGGGCGATCCGCACCAGCAGCCAGGGCAGGGCCCGCGATCCGACGATCATCATGAAGGCGATGAAGATGGCGATCTGCAGCAGGGTCGAGCCGATACTCAACGCCACCTCACCGGCCGAGGCGGCGGCCTGACTGACCGCCATCAACGGCACCAGCACCAGGGCGATGACCATCACCAGGTCCTCGACGATCAGCCAGCCCACGGCGGTCTGACCGGCCTCGGTCTTGAGCGCCTTTCGCTCCTCGATGGCACGCAACAGCACGACCGTCGAGGCCACCGACAGGGTCAGGCCAAAGAGCGCCGCCTCCCCGTCGCCAAAGCCCATCAGCCGCCCTGCCCCCCATCCCAGGACCGTGGCGACGGCGATCTGCACCAGGGCGCCCGGCACCGCCACCTTGCGCACCTTCAGAAGGTCGGCCGGCGAAAAGTGCAGGCCAACCCCGAACATCAGCAGGATCACCCCAATCTCAGCCAGTTGCCCGGCGAGGGACACATCGGCCACCCAACCGGGGGTGAACGGCCCCACCGCCACGCCGGCCAGCAGATAGCCCACCAGCGGCGAGAGCTTCAGCCGGTTGGCCAGCATGCCGAACACGAAGGCCAGGACGAAGCCGGCCACCAGGGTCAGGATCAGGGAGTCGTCGTGGGGCATCGCATCTCCGAACGCGGCGCGCGGTCGGACCAGCATACGCGCAGCCCGTCGCCGTCCGCGATGTCGGCAGGTGCTCTACGGGTAACCGATCTGCGCGCCCGTCGCCACTGAGCGCGGCGTAGGCCTTGGCGCCTCACGAACAAGCGTCAGGCGGCCGCGCCCTATGGGAGCGCCACCGCCGGCCTGCCGGGACGGATAGAATGGGACGGGAGCGGCCTCAGCCGCCGAAGCCGACCTACTGGCCGCCGCGAACCTGTTCGCGAGCCTGGGCCATGAACTCGTCCATCTTCATGCGGACTTCGCCCTCGGAGACCTGGACGCCAGAGCCTTTTAGGTCTTCGAAGACCTTGCGCAGCACGTCTTCCTCGCCCGGCTGCTCCAGATCGGAGCGAACCACGGCTTGGGCATAGGTCGCCACGCTGTCCTCGGCCAGGCCCATCAGGCCAGCCGCCCATTCGCCCAGCATGCGGTTGCGCCGCGCGCTGGCCTTGAATTCCTGTTCCTGATCGAGCGCGAACTTCTTTTCGAAGCCCCTCTCACGATCGTCAAACGTGGTCATGCGTTCCCCGATAAGCGACACATCGCAGGGTGCATACCTCCCGGCGGGCGGCCCCGCAATCGAAACAGACGACTTGCCTGACGTTCGCAATCGGCCACCGGGGGGGGCTTACAAAAGGACGCAAGCGCAAGGTTTGCGCACGGCGCGCCCTTCCGCTAATTTCCGCCCGCCTCATGTCGAACGAGAGGCCGAGTCGGAACCGCGCGTGGAGACCGCTGCGCGCGTTTTTTCATTTCCGATGGCGGCAAGCCCTCGTTCTGGGAGAAGGCGTTGCAAATGACCCGCCGCAAAAAGATTTACGAGGGCAAGGCCAAGATCCTCTACGAGGGTCCGGAACCTGGCACCTTGATCCAGTACTTCAAGGACGACACCACCGCCTTCGACGCGACCAAGAAGGCCGTGCTGGAGGGCAAGGGCGTCATCAACAACCGCATCAGCGAGTTCGTGATGACCCGTCTGAACTCCATCGGGGTGCAGAACCACTTCATCAAGCGGCTGAACCTGCGCGAGCAGCTGATCCGTGAGGTGGAGATCATTCCGCTGGAGGTGGTGTGCCGCAACATCGCCGCGGGCTCGCTCTCCACCCGGCTTGGCCTGCCGGAAGGCCAGGCCCTGCCCCGCTCGATCATTGAGTTCTTCCTGAAGGACGACAAGCTCCACGACCCGATGGTCACCGAGGAGCACATCACCGCCTTCAACTGGGCCTCGACCCAGGAGATCGACGACATCATGGCGCTCACCCTGCGGGTCAATGACTACCTTACCGGCATGTTCGGCGCGGTCGGCATCACCCTGGTGGACTTCAAGATCGAGTTCGGCCGCGTCTGGGAGAACGACTTTGGCCGGGTCATCCTGGCCGATGAGATCAGCCCGGATTCCTGCCGCCTGTGGGACTCGACCACCAATGAGAAGCTCGACAAGGACCGGTTCCGCCGCGACCTGGGCGATGTGATCGAGAGCTACACCGAGGTGGCGCGCCGCCTGGGCATCATGAAAGAGATGCCCACCGTAATCCAAGGAGGACTGCACTAGTGAAGGCCAAGGTTCACGTCTTCCTCAAGCCCGGCGTCCTGGACGTGCAGGGCAAGGCCGTCGAACAGGCCCTCCACGGCCTGGGCTGGTCGGGCGTCGAGGGCGTCCGCGTCGGCAAGACCATCGAATTCGACCTGGCGGCCGACGATCGCGCCGCCGCCGAGGCCGAGGTCAAGGCCATGTGCGACAAGCTGCTGGCCAATACGGTCATCGAAAGCTACCGGGTCGAACTGGCGTGAAATTGTGGGGCGTCCTGGCGTCCGGGCTGGTGGCCCTTGGCCTTTCGGCCTGCGCGCCTGCGGCTCCCAGTTCGGGAGCGCCCTTCACGCTGGACTGCGCCGCGGGGTATGAGGCGATCCGCGCCGGCATCCTCGCTCGCCCCGGCGTCAAGCCCGCGCCAGACGCGCCCGGAGAGCCCTACGAGATCTTCAACGAAGAGACCGGTCGGGCTTCCTATATATTCACCAGGCCCGAGGCGCCGGCCCACCCGGCGGTGTTTATCCAGACCGCGACCCGGCGGGATGGGGCTCGAGTGATGCAGCACGAAGGCTGCGCCCTGGGTGATCCCGCCGCCTATGACGAACTTCTCGACTATTGGGAGTCGATCGCCGCCGCCCGGTGACGACACGCCGCCCGGCCCCCAGGCCGACTCAACTTTGGAACGACCAGGTTCGAACGCGACATGAAAGCCGCCGTCATCGTCTTCCCCGGCTCCAACTGCGACCGCGACTGCAAGGTCGCCGTGGAGCGCTCCACCGGCGCCCAGGTCGAGATGGTCTGGCACGGGGACACCGCCCTGCCCGGCGGGCTGGACCTGATTGTCCTGCCGGGGGGCTTTTCCTATGGGGACTATCTGCGCTGCGGCGCCATGGCCGCCCTCTCGCCAGTGATGGCCGAGGTCAAGGCCGCCGCTGAGCGCGGCGTGGCGACGGTGGGCATCTGCAATGGCTTTCAGGTGCTCTGCGAGGCGGGTCTGCTGCCCGGCGCCCTGCTGCAGAACGAGCGGCTGAAATATGTCTGCAAGCCCGTGGCCCTGGAGGTCACCAACGCCCAGACACGCTTCACCTCAGGCTATGGCGGCCGCCGCGAGGTGGTGATGACCGTGGGCAATGGGGAGGGCAACTATTTCGCCGACGAAGCCACCCTGGACCGGCTGGAGGGCGAGGGTCAGGTGGTGTTCCGCTACCGCGACAATCCCAATGGTTCGGCCCGGGACATCGCCGGCATCGTCAATCCCAAGGGCAATGTGTTGGGCATGATGCCCCACCCTGACCGGGCGTTTGAGGCCGAACTCGGCTCGGCCGACGGCGCCATCCTGTTCCAGAGCGCGCTGGCCAGCGCCTGAGCTGAGCGGCGTTTCAACGACCCGTTACGGCGAACAGCGCAATAGATTGGTCTGACTGGCCAAGGCGGGCTATGCGCAACCCCATGTCGTCCGCCGAGTCCGCCCTGCCGCCCCCCAGTCCTCTCGCCGTTCCTGTCCTGATGGGCGTGGTGTTCCTGAGCCTGATCGGCTTTGGGGTGGTGATCCCGCTCCTGCCCTTCTACGCCGTGGTGTTCAGCGCCACCGCCTGGCAAGTCACCCTGATGTTTGCGGTGTTCGCCGCCGGCCAGTTCTTCGGCGAGCTGATCTGGGGGCGGTTGTCGGACAAGATCGGCCGAAAGCCGGTGATCCTCGGCACCATTTTGATGGCCGCGCTCGGCTATGTGGCCCTGGCCTATGCGCCGAACATCTGGTTCGCCGTCGCCGCCCGCGCCGTGGCCGGAGTGTTCAGCGGCAATATCTCCACCATCCAGGGCTATATCGTCGATGTTACGCCGAAGGAAAAACTGGCGGGCCGCCTGGGTCTGATCGGCTCAGCCTTTGGCATCGGTTTTGTCGTCGGCCCCCTGCTGGGCGGCCTGTTGGCCCGTCCTGAACTGGGCGCCGCCGGCTTTCAGCCGCCGCTGCTCACCGCTGCGGCGCTCTGCGTCGCCGGCGCCTTGGGCGCGGCGGTCTTTGTGCGCGAGAGCCGGACGCGGGCGGCGGCTGGCGCGGCGCGCCCAGGCCCCCTTCAGGCCCTGGCCCACACCCTGAGCGACCCGACCTTGCGGCGGCTGATGGGCGGGACCTTCCTCTCCTTCGCCGGCTTCTCGGCCATGTGGTCCATCTTCGGCCTCTGGGGCGCGGCGGAATATGGCTGGGACCCGAGAATGATCGGCTTCGTCATGGCGTTGACCGGCGTCGCGGCGGCGGCCAGCCAGGGCCTGCTGGCCGGGTGGGCCGTGCGGAAGATCGGTGAGCGGCCGACGGTGCTGATCGGCCTGACCGTGACCTCCGTCTTCCTGTTCCTGGAGGCCCTGGGGCCGCCGGTCACCGTGGCCATCATTCTGATGATCATTCTGGTGATCGGCCACACCACCAGCCAACCAGCCACCTCATCCCTGATCTCCCGCGCCGCCCCGGCTGACCGTCAGGGCGAGACCCTGGGCGCCAACAACGCTTCCAGCGCTGCGGCCCGGGTGCTGGGTCCGGTCATGGCGGGATTCCTGTTTTCAGGGGTCGGGACCTGGGCGCCCTTTGTCCTGGCCGGCGTTCTGATCCTACCCGCCGCCGTCCTGATCGGTCTGGGGGGACGGCGCTGAACGTAGGGGCGGAAGTTCGCCCCGCGCCATGGCCATGCCCATCTGCAGGCTACGGGCGATCATCTCCGCTCGAGCGATGAACATGTCCGCCGCCAGCGGCGGACATGTCTCCCGCGCCGTCGCCCGCCAGATCTCCAGCCAATGGGCGAAGTGGGGTCCGCCGACACCGACCAGCCGCGCGTGAGCGGGCATGGGCGCGCCCTTGAACCGCCCCGTCATCAGCAGGACCGAGGACCAGAAGTCGCACAGCTTAGCCAGATGGGCGTCCCAGTCGTCGATCTTGGCCTCGAAGATGGGACCCAGCATGGGGTCGTCCCGCACCCGGCCGTAGAAGGCGTGAACCTGGGCGCCGATCAGCTCTTCGGTGACACCGACGGCGACGCCTGGCGCCTCCAGTCGCCGACGGGCGGCCGCGGCGGCGCGGTGGGCCATCAGTTCCTCATCCTGCATGAGGCCATTGTGCCGCGGGTCCGTCCCGCCCGCCACTCAGGGCGACTACCGAGGCCCTTTGTCGGTCGACAGGCGGAAGGCGGCCTCAGCCATAGGCCTGACGAAGGCGCTCGGTCATCTGCCGGGGCGTCGATGGGCCTTGCGAACCCTGCGTCCCCGATCCCTCACTAATGCGGAACTCACCCACCAGCCGGCTCAGCTCGGCGGCCTCGCCGCGCAGGGCGTGGCTGGCGGCGGTCGCCTGCTCGACCATGGCGGCGTTCTGCTGGGTCACCTGATCCATGCGGTTGACCGCATCATTGACCTCGTTGAGGCCCACAGCCTGCTCCTGAGCGCTGGCGGCGATTTCGCCCACCAGAGCGTCGATCTGCTCCACCTGCACGACAATCTGGCGCAGGGCTGCGCCAGTCCGTCCGACCAGATCGACACCGGCGCCCACCTGTTGGGTGGAGGTGCTGATCAGGGTCTTGATCTCCTTGGCCGCATCGGCCGAACGCTGGGCCAGGGCCCGGACTTCGGAGGCGACCACGGCGAACCCGCGGCCGGCGTCGCCCGCGCGGGCGGCCTCAACCCCGGCGTTCAGGGCCAGCAGGTTGGTCTGGAAGGCGATTTCGTCGATCACACCGATAATCTGGGTGATTTCGGCCGAAGACTTCTCGATCCCGCCCATGGCGGCGATGGCCTGCTCGACGACCTTGCCCCCTTCGCCTGCGCCGGAGCGGGCGGTCAGCACGGCCGTGCGGGCATGACTGGCGCCTTCGGCGGATTTGCGCACCGTGGCGGTGATCTCGTCCAGGGCCGCGGCGGTCTCTTCGAGGCTGGCCGCCTGCTGTTCGGTCCGCCGGGCGAGGTCGTCAGACGCGCCGGCGATCTCATCGGCGCCGGAGCTGATCTGGGTGACGTTGGCGCTGATCACCCCCATGGCGTCCCGCAGCTTGGCGACGGCGCCATTGAAGTCGGCGCGTAGCTGCTCGTACTCACTGGTGAAGGGGTCGGTGAGGCGCGAGGTGAGGTCGCCGTCCGACAGGCGCGACAGGCCTGTCGCCAGCGCCTGGACGACGGCGGCCTGGGCGGCCTGGGTGGCTGCGCGCTCCTGTTCGACCTGATCGCGCATGGCGGCTTCGCGCTGGCTACTGGCCTGTTGAGCCTGGTTCAGGGCGGCCAGGCTCCGTTGATTGTCCTGGAAGACCCGCAGGCCCCGCACGATGGCGCCCAGTTCGTCGCTGCGTTCCAGGCGGTCGAGATCCTGCGCGTCGTCGCCGGACGCCAGGGCTTCAGCCGCGCCGGCGATACTGTCGATGGCCCGCCGTATCCCAAGCACGACCACCACTGACAGGCCCGCCACCGCCAGCAGGGTGATCAGGGACCCGATCATGAAGATGCGCCCAGCAAGCTGACCTTGGGCCGCGCTCTGGGCGGCGCGCTGCTCGGCGCCGGACTGGATGGCGGCTGTCGCCTGCTCCAGGGTCTTGGTCATGCGGGCATAATGTTCTTCGAAGGGCTGGACGAAGGCCACCGCTGTGCCGAAGTCCACCGCCATCATTGAGCCCACGACCTCCACTCCGTCCCGGTAGTCGGTGAGGTCTTGGGCGAGCTCGGTGAACCTCGCCTGTTCGTCGGCTGGCAGGCGCGGTTTCAGCGCCTCCAGATCGGCCTTGATGGCGTCGACCTCGCCCACCAGCTCCACAAGCTCCGCCGAGGAATCCGGCGCTGTGAACGGATCGGCCGCGCCGGCCTGGCGTGTCAGCAGCTGATAAATGTTCAGGTGGGCCACCGCGACCCGCCGGGAGACCGCCGCCAGCTCCAGGCCAGCCTGCATGTCCTCATTGACGATCCGGTCCAGGGCCTGGGCCTGCTGCTGCTGGCTGATGAAGGCCCCGCCTGTGATCACCGCCAGCATCACCACGGCGAACAGGGGCGCGAGCGCCATCTTCACCACCAGGGACAGATCGGCGAAGCGAAGCGATTTCATGTCAGGTCTCCGGTGGTCCATCGCCGATTTGACGGGGGTGCGCGCAGAAGAAGGCTGGAAAAGTAGACAGGGGACCGCGCCCTGCTCGACGCGGCCCCCTGGGGCGGCCCCACCCTCGGGGGAGGGGGGAGGATGGAGCCGATGGCGATCACCAGTCCTTGCTGAGCGTCATGAACACCCGGCGCTCGGCGGCCAGGCCGCTGGTCTGGCGCTGGGCGTCGTCGAGCAGGTTCTGCCCGCTGACGGCGAGGGTCATGCCGTAGGGAAGCTCGCGGGCGACACGGCCGGCGAAGGTCATGTGGCCATCCACCGGCTGGAGCGCGGCGTTGTAGTAGAGCGCCTTGTCGCCTTCGTAGCGGGCGAAGGTGTCCACCGACCACAGGTCGTTGGACCAGCCGATGTTCAGGTTGGCCCGATGCTCGGGCGTGGTCGAAGCGAAGGCCGCATACCGGGTTGCGGCGTTGTAGCCGGCGTTAATCGACTCCTCGACGTCGGTGAAGACGTAGTTGGCGTTCCAATAGAAGCCGTCGGCGTAACGGCCCTCCGCGGTCAGCTCCACGCCCTTCATCTCGGACTCGCCGATGTTGACGAAGGTGTAGACCGGCAGACTGACGGGGGTGGCCGGCAGGTCGGCCTGGACCGCATTGGGCTGGCCTTTGATATCCTCGCTCTTCTGGGCGAAGAGGCGGATCCCGACCTTGCCGCCGAACTGGGGCATGTCGCGGTCATAGGCCAGGCCGAAATTGGTCACCACGGTAGGCTCAAGCGTCGGATTGCCGCCGAAAGCGCCGCGGAAGGTCGGGGTCACCGCCACCAGTTGCAGGCCGCCAAGATCCACCAGGGTCGGCAGCTGGACGCCGCGGGCGTAGGTGGCCCGGAAGGTGTCAGACGCCGTGGCGGTCCACACCGCGCCAAGATTGTAGGTGGTCTCCTCCAGGCTCCGATCCCAGAGGGCGTTGCCAAGCGGCGGCAGGCCGGCGGGGAAGACGCCTTCGCGCTTCAGCTCCAGGGAGTCGTAGCGGGCGGCTGCGGTCACCGCCAAGGCGTCGCTGACCTGCCAGTTCCACATGCCAGAGACCGAGGCCACGTCGTAGCTGATGGTCGCGCCGCGGACCGGGGCGGTGGGCATCTCGTTGTTGCGATGCTCCAGGCCCACCCGGAAGGTGTGCTGGGCGCCGACCTTGAACAGGTTCTGCAGGCTGAACACGCGGATGGTGTTCTCATACAGGGTCGGAACCGCGGCGATCTCGGTCTTGACCGTCAGATCGTTCTGATAGGCGGCCGCCTGGATCAGGCCGAACTGAGAATCCCAGGTCAGGGTGCCCTTGATCGAGTGGGCGAGATATTTGGCCGGAGCGTAGGCATAGGTCGAGATGATGTCGGTCTGCTTGGTGTTGGCGTAGCCGCCCTCCACCCGCAGCTCGAGCTTGTCGGTCAGTTGCGCCACAGTGTCGAGGTTGGCCGTCAGGCGTTCGGCGTCATAGAACAGGCGGTCGGCCGAACCGGTGTTGTTGTCCCACTCGTCCTGCTGCGATGCGCCGGCCGTCAGGCGGGCCGAAACGCGGTCGCCGAGCTTGACCGTGTGACCCAGGGCGAGTTCCCCGTAGCCGCCGGTTCCTGCCCGCGCAGTGGCGAAGCCCTCGTCGTCGAATTTCGGATTATAGGTGATGATGTTCACCACGCCGGCCACGGCGTTGAAGCCGAACAGGGCGGAGTTGGGTCCCTTCACCACCTCAATCTGGCGGATTTCCTCAAGGCGCACCGGCAAGGTCGACCAGGCCGTATAGCCATAGTGGTCGAGATAGGCCTGGCGGCCGTTGACCAGCACCAGCAGGCGAGCCGAACGGGCCTGGTTGTAGCCCCGCACGCCCACATCGGCGTGGCCGGCGCTCCAGGCCTGGATGTCGACCCCGGCCACGCGGGACAGGATGGTCGGCAGGTCAGTGGCGCCTGAGCGACGGATCGCCTCGGCGGAGATGATGTCCATATCGACCGGCGCCTGGCTGGCGCGCTGCGGCGAGCCGGTGGCGCTGGTGGTCACCGGCTCATTGAACAGCATCTCGAGCGAGCCGTAGTCGATGGATTGAGCGCCGGCCGGCAGGGCGGCGGCGAGCACGAGGCCGGCGGCGGCGCCGGCGAACAAGAAGGACTTAGACATGGGTGATGGCTCCTGGCGTCGCGCCGGCTCAGACTTCTTTGATCATCATGCGGAAGGCGGCCTTGAAGGCGGCGCCCACGGCCGAGGCCGTCGCACGATTGACGATGATTTCGACCTTGGGCTGGGTCGCCACGGCCATGACGCAGGCGCCGGAATTGGCGCAGGCGGCGTCTGACGAGATGGTGATGATCTTCTTGCTCTTGGCGGCGGCGCCGACGGCGGCGTAGTTCACGCCGGTCGTGACGAACAGGACCTGGGCGTTGGAGCCCGCGACGGCTCCGGCCTCGACCGCTGTACCCACCAGCTTGACGGCGCCGGCGTCATAGCCTGCGCCGATGGCGGCCATGACGGCGTTCTTCTCGGCCACCGAGGCCGGTTTGGACGGGTCGAAGACGACCCCCATCCGGGTCGTTCCGGTCGGACCACCTTCCAGGAAGGTCAGGGCGCGACCTGCGACCTGCAGGTTCTTGGCGGCGTCAGCGTGGGCCACGGCCGGCAGGGCCAGCGCGGCGGCGCACAAAACAGCAAGCGCTGGCTTGGCGTAGCGTGTGAACATGAATGATCCCCTCACCCGATTTTTTCGGGCCTGAATGGCCGGATAACGACCTTAGAGAGGCAAACAGAACCTTAACCACCGCCACACGAGGGACGGCGCGCGGTCGATTTCCGTCCACACACTACTGTAGTAAGTGAATATATAAGGTGATTTATAGCGTATAGTTTTCCCATAAGACAGACAAAATCGATCCACGATGTTCGTAACCACCCCCTTTGACGTCAATATTATATAGACATATACATCTATCGCACTTCTCTCAATTGCTAGACGCCTAAGTGTTTGGCGATGATTACCGCTATTCATCGTCGATTTTATCTCGCAGCCTCGCCAACAGGTGCTAGGAAGTAAGGCGGAATGTCGCAGGGGCCGGCAGGATTGTCGCACCCCCCTCCACGAGGCCCTCAAGGTTGCGGCGCAGCATTGAGCGCACGTTGGCAGGGTTGGTTCTTCGACCCGCCTGACCGCGCCGAGAGTCGCGTCGCCCGCGGATTCGTAGGGGCTTTGTGGCGACGGCCATCTGCCCTATGAACCTGCCGACCTGTGGAGCCCATGACCATGACCGCCGACACGCCCCCCGATCGCCTGGCCACCAACCCCGACAGCCCGCACTACGACGAGGCCGTCCTGGCGCGCGGGGTGGGCGTCCGGTTCAAGGGCGTCGACAAGAACAATGTCGATGAGTACTGCGTCAGCGAGGGCTGGGTGCGGCTGGCGGTGGGCAAGACCCTCGACCGCAAGGGCAACCCTGTGACGGTCAAGCTCCAGGGCGAGGTCGAGCCCTATTTCCGCGATGCTGAAGCCTGACTTGAGATCACCACGCCGAGTCGCACAGCGCTATGAATAAATGCATCGCTTGATTTCATTAATCTGAATGGGAAATTTCCCACACCTCAGTTTTCATGGTCACGCTTTCTACTCAAAACGCGTATTTCTAGTAGCGCCGGTCTATAAAAATAAACAACTGATTTACCCCAACCTGACACACGCAGGGCGCGATATTTCTCGCCCTCTGGTTGGAGTAAACCTTCGTGCATCGGTTCAAGATTTCCACGCGTATCGTTACTGGATTTCTATTTCTGCTTGTGCTCATGACGGGGCTGACCATCGGTTCGATCGCACAGATCAATCAGGTCAAGGACAACCTGGCTCAGATCAATCAGGTCAACAGCGTGAAGCAGCGCTATGCGATCAATTTCCGGGGTAGCGTCCATGACCGCGCGATCGCCATCCGAGACGTGGTGATCCTGGAGGATCCCCGGCAGGTGCAGGCGCAACTGGAGCTCATTGATAGGCTCGCCGCCGACTATGCGCAAAACGAGTCGCTGATGGCCGAGATGATGGCCTCCGCCTCCGCGGACGAGCAACAGATCGTCAACGAGATCGCCGCCACCCAGGCCCGCACCAACCCCCTGGTCGCCCAGGTGATCAATCTGCAGTCCCAGGGCCAGACCGACGCGGCCCGCACCCTGCTCAACAGCGAGGTCGGCCCCCTGTTCGGGGAATGGCTGAAGACGATCAATGTTTTCATCGACCTTCAGGAGTCCCGCAATCAGGCCGTCGGCGGCCAGGTTGAGAAGGCGGCCAGCGGCTTCCAGACCCTGGCCCTCACCTCCCTCCTGGGCGCCGCCCTGCTGGCGGTTCTGGCCTCCTGGCTCACCACCCGTTCAATCACCCAGCCCGTCGACCGTCTGTCGCGGGTGATGTCCGTCCTGGCGGGCGGCGACTATCGAATCCCGGTGTCGGAAACCGAGCGTGGGGATGAGATCGGCGTCATGGCCCGCACCGTCGAAGTGTTCCGCCAGAACGGGCTGAAGGTGGCCGAACTCACCGCCGCCGAGACCGCCCGGGACGCGGCTGCCGCGGCCGAACGGCAGGCCAACGAGGCCGAGCGCGCCGAGGCCGCCCGGGCCCAGGCCCTGGTTGTCCAGACTCTGGCCGATGGTCTGGAGAACCTGTCCGCCGGCAAGCTGGACTTCACCATCGATGTCGCCTTCCCCGAGGGCTATGAGGGCCTGCGCGTCAACTTCAACACCGCCATCGCCCGTCTGCACGACACCATCGCCACCCTCGACGCCTCCACCAGCAGCCTGCGCAGCAGCGCTCAGGAGGTCAGCTCCGGCGCTGACGAACTGTCCCGGCGCACCGAACAGCAGGCCGCCAGCCTGGAGGAGACCGCCGCGGCCCTGGAGCAGATCACCGTCACGGTCAGCAAGACCGCCGACGGCGCCCGACAGGCGCACGGCGTCGTCAACGCCGCCCGGGCCGACGCCCAGACCTCCGGCGAGATCGTCGCCGACGCCGTGGCGGCCATGGGTCATATCGAGAGCTCGGCCAATCAGATCAGCCAGATCATTGGGGTGATCGACGAGATCGCCTTCCAGACCAACCTTCTGGCCTTGAACGCCGGAGTCGAGGCCGCCCGGGCGGGAGAGGCCGGGCGCGGCTTCGCCGTCGTGGCCTCCGAGGTGCGGGCGCTCGCCCAACGCTCGGCCCAGGCCGCTAAGGAAATTAAGGTGCTGATCTCCAACTCCGCCCAGCAGGTGGGCGCGGGGGTGGATCTCGTGGGTAAGACCGGCGAGGCACTGCGGCGCATCGCCGGCCAGGTCAGCCAAATCACCGATCTGGTCACCGAGATCGCCGCCAGCGCTCAGGAGCAGGCGTCGGGCCTCGCCCAGGTGAACACCGCCGTCAGCCATATGGATCAGATGACCCAGCAGAACGCCGCCATGGTCGAGGAATCCACCGCCGCCAGTCGGACGCTCTCAGAACAGTCCCTTGAACTGTCCCAGCTGGTGACCGGCTTCCAGATCAGCCGGGTCCGGATGCAGGTCGTAACCCCGCGGGCGAAGCCCCGGCTCTCCGTCATCCGCCAAGGCGCGACCATGCGCAAGGTGGCGGTCGATGCGGCCCCTGACCGTTGGACCGACTTCTAGCGACCTTGATGTCGCCGCCCCAGGCGCAGTCTTGGGGCGGCGACACCATTGGTGCTATCGTCCGGTGGCCGCAGGGAATGAGGTCTGTAACCGGTGTCAGTCGCCTTCGCATTCGCACTCGCGCTCCTCGCCCAGGAGGGACAGGCCACCCTGCAGTCCTGCGTCTTTGAAGCCGACGGCTGGGTCTGCCGCTATCGCGTGCCTGAGGCCATCTACCGCCCGGAAACGGCAGCTCCAGCGCGGACCAGCCAGCCGACGCCTGCGCAGGACTTGGCGCCTGGCGTTCCCCGGGACGCCGAAGCCGTCCGCCAAGACCGGCTCATCCGGCGGTGCGCCGACGCCGGCTGGCTCTCCCTGTGCACCCCAGGCGACCGACGCGAGGCCCAGGCCCTGAAGGCCCGGGCCGATATCCGAGAGTCTCTCCGCCTTGAGGTCACCGCCCTGGCCGCCAAGAACCAGTGCGCCGACGCCATTCGGGTCGCCCTGGAGGGCGGCGATCTGGACCTCGCCCGAGAAATCCGCGCCTTCTGCGCGCCGGTCGACTGAGGCTCCAGCGCTGCCGCTCCCCCCACGAGACGCCGCCTCGACGGAGCCCGGTTCCACCTCCTCGGTCACCAAGGCTTCCTTCGCCCCTGTGGCCGACCACCGCACACGGGTGCTGATCCTTGGCAGCCTGCCCGGCGAGGCCTCCCTGGCCAAAGCCCAGTACTACGCCCATCCCCGCAACCAGTTCTGGCGGCTGGTCGAGGCGGCGACCGAGCGCCCCCTGCCCGAAGGCTATGAGTCCCGCCTTGGCCACTTGCTGGAAATTGGCGTGGGGCTCTGGGACACCATCGGTTCCGCCCGCCGACGCGGGAGCCTGGACGGCGCGCTCCGCGACATTGAGGCGAACCCTCTGGCTGAAATGGTGGAAGGCCTGTCGAACCTGCAGGCGGTGGCGTTCAATGGTCTGACGGCGACGAGGCTTGGGCGACGTCAACTGGCGACCAATCCCAGGCTGAGCTTGATAAGCCTGCCCTCAAGCAGCCCCGCCCACACCCTGGATTACGAGGCCAAGCTGGCGCGTTGGCGTGAGATCAGGCGCCATCTGCCGGACTAACCGCCCACCGACATCAAAAACGCCGCCGCCCGGGCCTGGGCGGCGGCGTTCAAACTTCCGCCGATGATCGCGGCGCGACGATCAGGGGTGGGCCACCGGCCCGCACACCCGACCATCCGGGCAAGGCGCGATATGGACCTGCGGCGGCTCCACCGTCACCTGGGACGGCTTCACCCGCACATCGGGGGCATGGAGATAGATCTGGGCCGGCGCGACGCGGATGGGCGGCGCCTCCACATAGATCGGCGGCCCCTGAATATCGATCCGACCCGAGGGCACATAGACCGGGGCAGAATAGATCCGGACCGCCGGGCCGCCCGTGTGGCGGACATTCCAGGGGGTCCCAGGATGATAGAAGGTATGCTCCTGTGGGCAGTAGCAGTTGGCGTGGCCAGCATGTCCGGGATAGTGACCCGGAGGGCAGTTCTGATAGGCCGGCTGGGCCGCGGTCGGATGATACTGCGCGCTCGCCGCCCCGGCCGAGGCCAGAAGCGCGATCACCGTCAAAGACGCTGTCTTAAGCATAAAAACCATCCCCAGTTGAGAGTCTCCAAGGGCTGGCGAACGGCCATCAGCCCCTTACGCTGACGGTTCCTTGTTAGGGCGGATTGTCGCACCTGACAAGGTTCGGTTAACCATAGTTCAGGCCAAGGTTAACAGCGTCTTCTCAGTCGACCAGACAGGTTCCCGCAGGAGGCGAGCCGCAGGGTCGGATTGATCAACTCACAAGTGTTCGCGACAGACTGGCGGCGCCCGCGCCCGCGGCCCTCCTGCCAGGGCCGCTTGGGTCCCGGGCAAAAAGAAAATGTCTCCTCAGGTGAGCTTATGTTGCGCTGCAGCATTATCTAAGGGTGAACCCCCGCCGATAGGAACGACCATGCCGAGTCTCGGAGACACCACAGCCCTTTTGAAGCGGGCCAGACGCAAGGCGCCGACCGCCGCATCGCGCCGGGGGAGACCGGCCGAACAGATGGTCGAGACCGCTGATTTTGGTCCCAATCCCGGGGCGCTGCGCATGTTGAGCTATGCACCGGCCGGCTTGCCCAAGGGCGCGCCGCTGGTGGTGGTGCTCCACGGCTGCACGCAAACGGCTGAGGCCTTTGCGGCCGACGCCGGCTGGCTGGCCTTGGCTGATCGCTACGGGCTCGCCGTGGTGGCGCCCGAGCAGAACAGCCAAAACAACCCCAATCGCTGCTTCACCTGGTTTTCATCTGGCGACATCACCCGCGGCGAGGGAGAGGCGGCCTCCGTCGCCGCCATGACCGCCCATGCGATCGCCACCTACCAACTTGACCCCGAGCGGGTTTTTGTCAGCGGCCTGTCGGCAGGCGGGGCCATGGCCGCTGTGATGCTGGCGGCCTATCCCGACATCTTCGCTGGCGGAGCGATCATCGCGGGCCTGCCCTATGGCGTGGCGGGCAATGTCGGCCAGGCCATGATGGCCATGCGGGGCTCTGACCGGCGCGACGCGTCGGCGCTCGGCGCCTTGGCGCGGGGCGCCTCGCCCCAGGGTGGCCGGACGCCGCGGGTGTCGATCTGGCATGGCGCGGCCGATCACACCGTGAACCCCGCCAACGCCGCGGCCAGCGCCGGCCAATGGGCCTGGATGCACGGCCTGGCGGTCGAGCCCGACGAGACATGGTCGCCGCCAGGGCGGAGTCATTCAGTCTGGCGATCCCCAGAGGGCGGCCAGGTGATGATCGAAAAGCACCTAATTGCGGGCCTCGGCCACGGAACGCCGCTGGCGGTGGATGGCCCCGATGGAGCGGGCGCGGTCGCGCCTTACATGCTGGAGGCGGGGGTGTCTTCGTCCCTTGAGAGCCTGCGGTTCTGGGGTCTCGCGCCCCCCGCCGCCGACCCGCCGGCGGAGCAGAAAGCGGCCAAGGCCGCCCCCGCCGCCGCCGCCGCCGAAGGGGGCTTGGCCGAGCTGGTGATGCGGTCAGTATCTGGTCATGTCTCGGGTCCGGTCCACGACCTGATCGCCAAAGCGCTGAGAAGCGCCGGTCTGAAGTGATCAGGAGGTCAGCGAGCCAGAGTGGTCGCTCGCCTCCATCTCCTAGTCGTCGAAACCGACGAACACCGTCGCCTCGGCCACCGGCTTGCGTTCAGACACCACGGCGTTGGCGGGGAAGGTCTCGTCGGGCCAGCCCAGCGCGATGGACTTCATGATCACCTGATCCTCGGCGATGCCGGCGTGTTCGCGGACCACCGGGGACTGCATGATGCCTTGGCTATTGATCACAGCGCCCAGGCCGCGGGACCAGGCGGCGTTGACCAGGGCCGTCGTCACCGCCCCGCAGTCGAAGGGGGTGTCGTCGCTGCCGTCCAGGACCCGGTCATAGGTGACGATGATACACACCGGCGCGTCAAACTGGCGAAAGCCGCGCAGCACCCAGTCCTGCCGCATCTCCTTGTCCTCGCGGGCGATGCCCATGGCGGCGAACAGCTGCTTGGCCACGCCGACCTGTCGGTCGCGGTGCGGACCCTCGAAGGCCTGGCCGGTGCGGAACTCCCGCGACTGCGGCACGCCGGCCACCATCCGCTCGGTGTTGCCGGCGCGGATGCGGTCCAGCGGCTCGCCGGTGATGACGTAGAAGTTCCAGGGCTGAGTGTTCATCGATGACGGCGCGCGCATGGCCAGGGTGAGGATTTCCTCAATCAGCGCCCGGGGAACCGGATCGGGCTTATAGCCCCGGATGCTGCGGCGGCCGAGGATAACGTCGTCAAACTGCATGAAGGGCCCCTGGGGTCTCTGGCGCTGTGTCGGTGGAGGGAGAACTGTCAGTTTTCGGCCACGGCGCCAATCTCGGTCCTCGGCTAGGGCCGCCCATGGACCTCTGGCCAGGGTTTTCCCCGCGGCGCGGGGTGGCCTGAGGCCCCTGGCCGGGCTAATTCCCTTGGATGGCGCGAACCAAACAGAATCCCGAATTTGAGATCCAGGTCGATGGGGACCCCTATGTCTGGCGCATCCAACGTCAGCCCCAGTGGTCCAGCGACGCCGCAGAGTGGCGCGGCATGGCGATCGCCGTGCGTCACCAGGAAGGCCAGCGTGAAGCCGTGGTGGAGTTTCCCCCCGGCCCGCAGCGCAAGTATGGCGCCCCGCAACTGCAGCCCTCGCAGATCGCCCCCGAACTGGTGGCCAGAGCCATCGCCTCCGCCATTGAGGCTGGATGGGAGCCCCTGTCCCGGGGCAAGACCGTCGCCATCGTCGTCGACGCCACCGGCGGCTAGGGCGCGCCCGCTGCGCCTCCTGGCGGCGACCAGAACCGCAAGCTCGATGTTCGTGATCCTCACCCTATCGCCCTGCGGCCCGAACCTCGCTAGAAGGCGGCCATGACCGCTGCGCCTGCGAAATCCCTGGCCGATACGGCCGCCGAGTTCGGCCTCAAGGCCGAAGAATATGACCTGATCGTCCAGCGCCTGAACCGCGAGCCGAACCTCGTGGAACTTGGCGTCTTCTCGGTCATGTGGAGCGAGCACTGCTCCTACAAGTCGAGCCGAAAACACCTGGGCAAGTTCCCCACATCGGGACCGCGGGTGATCCAGGGCCCTGGCGAGAACGCCGGGGTGGTGGACATCGGCGATGGCCAGGCCTGCGTCTTCAAGATGGAGAGCCACAACCACCCCTCCTATATCGAGCCTTACCAGGGCGCGGCCACCGGCGTCGGCGGCATCATGCGCGACGTCTTCACCATGGGCGCGCGCCCCGTGGCCCTGCTGAACGCCCTGCGCTTCGGCGATCCCAGCCACCCGAAGACCAAGCGCCTGGTGTCGGGCGTGGTCGCTGGCATCGGCGGCTACGGAAACTGCGTGGGCGTGCCCACCGTGGCCGGCGAGACCAATTTCCATCGCGGCTATGACGGCAACATCCTGGTCAACGCCATGTGCGTGGGCCTGGCCGACGCCGACAAGATCTTCTATTCCGCCGCCCCCGGCCCTGGCCTGCCTGTGGTCTATTTCGGCTCCAAGACCGGCCGCGACGGCATCCATGGCGCCACCATGGCCTCAGCCGAGTTCGATGACGCCTCCGATGAAAAGCGCCCCACCGTTCAGGTCGGCGACCCCTTCGCCGAGAAGCTGCTGATCGAGGCGACCCTGGAGCTGATGGCTTCCGGCGCCGTGGCCGCGATCCAGGACATGGGCGCGGCCGGCCTCACCTCCTCCTCCGTCGAGATGGCGGGCAAGGGCGGCGTCGGCATCGAGCTCAATCTGGACGCCGTGCCCCAGCGCGAAGAGGGCATGAGCGCCTATGAGATGATGCTGTCGGAAAGCCAGGAGCGGATGCTGGCCATCCTCAAGCCCGGCCGCGAGGCCGACGGCCAGCGCATTTTCCAGAAGTGGGGCCTGGACGCCGCCACCATCGGCCAGACCACCGACACCGGCCGCATTGTGCTGACCCACCAAGGTCAGGTGGTCTGCGACCTGCCGCTGGCGCCCCTGTCGGACGATGCGCCCCTCTATGACCGCCCCTGGGTCGCCCCCGCACTCCAGCCTCACCTAGCGCCGGCGGACGTCCCGGCTCCGGCCGACTACGCCGCAGCGGTGCGCCAACTGATGGGCAGCCCCGACATGGCGTCAAAGCGCTGGATCTGGGAGCAATACGACCGCCACGTCATGGCCGACACCATGGAAGACTCCGCCACTGGCGCCGACGCCGGCATTGTGCGGGTCCATGGGACCAAAAAGGCGCTCGCCGTCACTTCAGACTGCACCCCGCGCTACGTCCAGAACGACCCCTTCGAAGGGGGCAAGCAGGCTGTGGCCGAGGCCTGGCGCAACCTGACCGCCGTCGGCGCCGAACCCATCGCCATCACCGACAATCTGAACTTCGGCAATCCCGAACGCCCCGAAATCATGGGCCAGATCGTCCGGGCCATTGAAGGCATGGCGCTCGCCTGCCGCGAACTCGACTTCCCCGTCGTGAGCGGCAATGTCTCGCTCTATAACGAGACCAATGGCCAGGCCATTCCGCCGACGCCCACCGTCGGGGCCGTGGGCCTGATCGCCGACTATGAACGCCGCGCCGATTTCTCCAGCCTGAGGCCCGTGGATACGCTCATCCTCCTGGGCGAAACCCGGGGAGAACTGGGCGCTAGCATGTATCTGCGCGAGATTCTCGGCCGCGAGGACGGGGCGCCCCCCCCGGTCGACCTGGCTCAGGAGCGCAAGGTCGGCGACTTTGTGCGCGCCCTGATCAAGGGCGAGCAGATCGCCGTGGTTCACGACCTCTCCGACGGCGGCCTGGTGGCTGCGGCCGCCGACATGAGCCTGGCTTCCGGTCTGGGCGTGACCCTGAACCTGGAGGGCGCCCTGCCGCCCCACGCCGAACTGTTTGGCGAAGATCAGGCGCGTTATCTGGTGGCCGCCGCCGAGGCTGAGCCGATCCTGGCCGCCGCCCGCGCCGCGGGCGTGGCCGCGCGGATCGTGGGTCAGGCCGGCGGGACCGCCTTGGCGGTGACCGGTCTGTTTAATCTGCCTCTATCGCAACTTCGCGATGCATACGAAGGGTGGATGCCGGCGTACATGGGCTAGGCGGAGCCACGTGCCGGCCTTCGCGTTTAAGGTCGTCATGTCCCAGAACCTCTCCCGCCTATCCGCCCCCCTCCTGTTGCTCGCCCTGGCCGCCTGTGCCGGGACGCCCCAACAGGGGCGGTTCCTGACCAGCTATGAGGGTCTCTCCCCGCGCGCCGACATGGTTCGCGCCGGCGCCCTGGATCGCTCCGACAAGGCCGCCCTCGACCAGGTCAAGGCGGTGAGGATCGAACCCGCCGTCTTTGCGCCCCAAGCCGAGGCCCGCGCCTGGATGACGCCCGTCGAACAGACCGCCATGCTGCGGGAGGTCGACGCCCAGCTATGTTTTGAGCTGTCAGAGCGGTTCGAGATCGCTGGGGCGGACGCTGCCCCCGATGTCCCGCGGGTTCGCGCCGCGGTCACTGAGGTCATCCCCACGGGTCGGGTAGGGTCAGCGGCGTCCGCCGCCGCCGGCTTCTTCATCCCCGGCCCTATCGGCGTCCGCGTGCCCGGGACCCTTGGGGGCCTGGGCGCAGAGGCCGAGTTGCTTGACCCCGCGGGCCAGCAGATCGCCGCCATCGTCTGGCGGCGCACCGCCGGCGCCATCGGCACCGACAATCCCTCCCTGAGCCGAATTGGCGACGCCCTGCAATTTGTCGAGCCCTTCGCCGACGCCGCGGCCGCCGCCATGACGCCAGAGGACCACACCGCCCGCAAGATCACTGCAGAAACAGATCCCTGCCTGGAATTCGGCTCCCGCTTCCGGGTCGAGGGCTTCGGCGCCCGGTTCATCACTGGCCTCTATGTGCCTGAGGCAAGCGCGGCCCGGCCGGCGCAGGCTGCGCCCCAGGTCGATCCGGCGTCCCAGCCGTGACCCTGGCTGAACAGGCCGCCCCCTCTACGGACGGGCCCGGCCTGACCGTCTGGTATGATGGGGACTGTCCGCTCTGCGCCCGGGAGATCGCCCTGATGCGCCGCCTGGACGATGAGGGCCAGGTGGAGTTCGTCGACCTCGTGACGGCCGCCGAGACGCCCCTTCCAAGGCAGGCCATGCTCGCCCGGTTTCATGTCACCACCGCCGACGGTGTGACCGCCTCAGGCGCCGCGGCCTTTGCGCAGCTCTGGCGGCGGCTACCGGCCCTCCGCCCCCTGGGCCGACTCGCCGCCTGGCCACCTTTGCTCGCGGTGCTGGAACAGGCCTACCGCCTCTTCCTCCGGGCTCGCCCCGCACTGCAGACCTGGGTGCGACGGTGGGAGGCCGGGCGCGGTGGGCCTCGCTCATGACCGCGCCCAAGAAAATCCCGCCGGCGGCTCTGCTGCTTGGCGCGGCCGGCGTCATCCCCTTCGCCGCCCTGGCCCTGCTGATCGTCCTGGACGGCGCAGGCCTGCTGGCCCCGGAACAGGCCAAACGGGTCCTGCGGCTCTATGGCGCCGTGATCCTCTCCTTCATGGGCGGGGCGCAGTGGGGTCTGGCGACGGCCCGCGCCGACGGCCCCAAGGCTCGGGCCCTGGCGGTGAGCGTCCTGCCGGCCCTGTTCGCCTGGGCCGCCTTTCTGGTTCCGGCCGGGCCCGGGCTGCTCGCCCTGTCGGCCGCATTCCTGGCGCTGATGCTGTATGATCTCTGGACTGTGGGTCGAGGCGAGGCGCCGCTCTGGTATGGTCGTCTGCGGGTCGGCCTGACCCTGGCGGTCGTGGGCGCCCTGCAGATCGCCCTGGTCGCAGGCGGCGGCCTGAGCTGAAACGCCCCGCCCCCATGGCCCCGGCCGCGCGACCGGGATAAACATCGCGCAACACGCCAGAAGGAGCGCATCAGCATGGCCGGTCTGAAGGACAAGCGCGGCTTCATCGACAAGGACCGCCTGGACCTGTCGGAGCGCAAGGCCGTGGAGTACTGGATGAAGCGCTGGGGGGTGACCCGCGACCAGATTACTGCAGCCCATCGAAAGGTCGGCCGCATGACCAAGGATATCGCGGCCGAACTGGGCAAGCGTCGCTAGAGCGCGTTCCGATAGGTGGGAACCGGTTATCGGGACGAAACGCGCTCAAGACTTAGAGTTTAGAGCCCGCTGCGGCGGGCGGCTGCGCCCCTAGCCTGACGGCGGAGTCAGACACCATCCAACTCGCCAATCTCCGCACAGGTGTCGAGCAGTTGCTCGATAGCGGCGTCAAGGTGTTCTCCTTGCATCACTCTTCGCGGTCCGGAGACGGCGATGGCCGCCACCGGGCGCCCTCCCTGCCCGTGCAGGACCGCGGCGATCGACAGCGCCCCCGGCGTCAGTCCGCCGCTGAGGGCGTACCCCCGGTCGCGGGTGATCGCGATGTCGGCCATAAGCTCTTCCACGCTGAATTGGGCGGACGGCGCGGCGCTGAGTCCGCGCTCGACGATGGGACGCGGGTCGGCCATCACACTCAGGAAGGCTCGCCCTGATGCGGTCATGACCATCGGCGCGCGGGTGCCGTTCATCGGCGTGTATCGCAACAACCTCGCAGCCGCCACGCGATCCAGAAACAGCACCTCGTCGCCGACTGGGGTCACCAGGATGGCCGTGTCACCCGTCAAGGCGTGAAGTTTCTGCAGGTGGGGCGAGATCGCCCGCCGCAGGGGATGAGCAGAGATAATGCTGACGCCCAATTCCCAGGTCCGGAGAGAGGCGCAGTAGCGCGACGTTTCCGGATCCCGCTCCACATAGCCCAGCTCCACCAGTGTGCCGAGCAGGCGGTGGACGTTGCTCTTATGCAGGCCCGCCGCGTCGCTGATGGCGCTCAGGCGCATGGGGCGGCGGGCATGGGCCAGCATCTCAAGAACCAGCATGCCCTTCGCCACAGTCGTATCCATCGCTCCCCTCCAGTTTCTGCGAGTCGCCCTAAACCCAACATTTGTTCCAAATATCAGAACACAATTTCGACAGATAGACTCCTTTCTCGTTTTCGTCCAGGTTGACGAAATTGCCCGCCGCTATTTGGACAGGGCGTCAAATTCTGGGGGAAACCATGCTGAAGTCCGTGTCCCTTCGCAGCGCGTCCGTCTGCGCCATTCTGGCGGGCTCGGCCCTCGCGCTAGGAAGCGGAATCGCCCACGCCCAAGGGACCGAGGTGACCGAGGTTATCGTCACCGGTTCGTTCATCCGCGGCACCCCAGAGGACGCCGCCCTGCCCGTGAATGTGCTTTCGGCTCAAGACCTGCAGAAGCAGGGCGCGCCGGCGCTTGTCGATGTCATCAAATCTATTCCCGGCGTTCAGAGCGTGCTGGGCGAGACCAACCAGTTCGCCAGCCAGGCCACCACGGGCTCGGGGAACATCAATCTTCGCGGCCTGGGGGCTGTCCGCACCCTTGTCCTGATGAATGGGCGGCGCTTGACCAGTTCGCCGGGCGGCAGCGGCGTTGACACCAATCTGCTGCCCACCGCCGCGATCGGCCGCATCGAGGTGCTCAAGGACGGCGCGGCGGCGACCTACGGCTCCGATGCGATCGGCGGCGTGGTTAATTTCATCACCCGCCGGGACCTCAACGGCCTGGAGCTGAACGGCAGCTATACGCACATTGACGGGTCGGCGGGCGACTACAGCCTCAGCGCCAACTATGGGTGGGTCGGCGAACGCGGGGACATGCTGATCTCACTCGGGCATCGTCATCGCTCAGAACTGGACACCCTTGAGCGGGACTGGGCGGTCAACAGCTACCTGGAGAACCCCAACGGCAGTTGGTCGGGCTTCGGCAATCCAGGGACCTATATCGCCGGCGCCACGCGGATCGTGGATCCCGCGTGCCAGGCGTTGGGCAACACCCTGGTGACCTCGGCCGCCGGGACGCAGAGCTGCTATTTTCAGTTTGGCCGCTTCAACAATCTGGTGGAGACCGAGAACCACTATCAGGCCTACGGCCAGCTGAATTGGGATCTCAGCGAAAGGACGAAGCTCCATGCTGAAGTCCTCTATGCGAGCCACGACGTGCCGCACGAGGGGACCTCCCCTTCCTACGGCCCCACCCAGGCCTTCGGTCCCGGCGCAGCGTCCGGCTCCTTCATCATCCCGCGCAGCAATCCCGGCCTGTGCGGATCGGCGGGCGCAGGCGCCTGTCTTCCCGGCAGTCTGCTTGGCCAGCTGACCCCGGCTCAACAAGCCGCGGTGAATGGGTCTGGCTTTGTCGCCGCCAACATTCTGCTGTGGCGGCCCTATGGGGCTGGCGGCAATCCCCTGACCGGCGGCTCCAAGCCCGACCAGCGCTTTTTCGAGGGACTCCGCTTCTCGGCCGGCCTCACCGGCGAGTTCGGCGGTGGGATGGGCTGGGATCTCGCCGCAACCCACATGATCAATCGCAGCGACATCGTGACCTACGACATTCCTGTCGCGCGCCTGCACTACGCCTTGAACGGCTTGGGAGGGCCAGGTTGCGACACCGATCCCGCCACCCCGGGCGTGCAGGGGGGAACCCCCGGCGTGGGCGCGTGTCTCTATTACAACCCGTTCTCGAGCGGCATCGCGGCGAACGCCGCGACCGGCGAAACCAATCCGAACTATGTGCCTGGCTCTCCGGCGGCGCTCGCCAACAGTCAGGCGATCGGGGCCTGGCTCTTCCAGCCCTATGGCTACCAGTCCGAGACGACCCTCACGGTGATCGACGCGGTGCTGAACGGCCAGGCGCCGATCGACTTCGGCGCCGGCCCGGTAGGCTGGGCTCTTGGCGCCCAGCATCGGACCAATGGCTTCTCCAGGGAGGTCAATGACATCAATAACATCGCCTTGAATCCCTGCCCCGAGGAGGGGGTCACCAACTGTGTCACGGGCCGCGGCAACGGCGTCTTCGGCTTCCTGGGTCCGCTGAGCGAGCAGGATCTTGAAGGCAATGTCTGGGCCGCGTTCGGAGAGCTCCAGGTCCCCATCACCGACGCCCTGTCCATGCAACTGGCCGTCCGCCACGAGGAACACAGCAATGGCGTCGGCTCGACCACCAATCCCAAGGTGGCCCTCCGCTGGCAGGTGACCGACTGGCTCGCCCTGCGCGGCTCGGCGGGCACCACCTTCCGGGCGCCGACCCAGTCGAACCTGCTGCCCGACGCCAACACCACCCAGGCCTTCATCACCCAGACCAGCGGCTATCGGGCGTTCGACACCTTCGGAAACCCAAATCTCCAGCCGGAGACCGCCAATACCTACAATCTGGGCGCCATCTTCCGCCTGGGCGGCTTCAACGCCACGATCGACTACTGGGCCTTCGACTTCCAGGACACGATCGAGGCGGAGTCCGGGGCGGGCCTGCTCTCGACGATCTTCCCCAATGGCGCCTCCACGACCTTGCCCAACGGCTGCGTCGATCCGGCGCTATCAGCCCTGGTGGCCCGCTTCACCTTCCAGAGCGGCGTCTGCGCCCCCAACAATATTCAGCGGGTGCGGCTTGGGGTCATCAACGGCTCGAACATCAAGACCTCCGGGGTCGACTTCTCCGCCACCTACCGCGCAGACGATGTGTGGGGCGGGGCGATGACTTTTGGCCTCGATGGCTCCTACCTGCTCAAATATGACTCGGCGGCCTCATTCATCGAAGGGGTGCAGGTCCAGGGCGCCCAGAAGCTGGCTGGAACCCATGGCGGGACGGCCGGCGGCACGTCGTTCCCCGAACTCCGCGCCAATCTGTTCGGTGAGTTCACCCGCGACGTCCACAATCTGCGGCTGACCCTGCGATACATTGACAGCATGCAGGACGTGCGGGACGGCCGGTTTGGCGGAACCAATATCTTCGGCCCGAACGGGGCGGTCGCGGGCTACATCCTGCCGCAGGGCGCCAAACTCGACGCCTTCGTCACGGCGGACGCCAGCTACCGGGTGTTCCTGCCCTGGGACACCACGGTCACAGCCACCGTCGTCAACCTGTTCGACGCCGACCCGCCCTTCGCCCGCCGCGATCTCAGCTACGATCCGGCGACGGCCAACCCACTCGGGCGCACCTACCGCTTGAACATGACCAAGCGGTTCTGATCTTCCCCAAAGCGAGGGGTCTCTACGGAGGGCTGGCCCGCGGGCCGGCCCTCTTTTTTCTGGCTCAGGTCTCTGTCGCCCGGCGCAGCAGATCCAGCGCCGCGGCGGCGAAGGCCTCCATATTGGCCGCCCGGTCATCGGAGCCGGTGCGCAGGGTGGTGACCAGCTCCACAGGCCCAGACAGGGCGATGCAGGTGTGGCCGGCCGGGTCGCCATAGCCATTGCCGGTGGGTCCCGCCGCGCCCGTCTCCGACAGGCCCCAGTCGGCGCCGAAGCGCTCGCGCACCGTGCGCGCCAGCAACAACGCATAGGGCTCGGACGCCGAGCGCATGCCGGCCACCGCCTCCCGGGGGATCTCCAGCAGGCTCATCCGCGCCTTGCCCGTATAGACCACCGCGCCCCCCAGATAGTAGGCCGAGGCGCCCGGCACGGCGAGCAGGGCCGCTGAGATCAGGCCGCCGGAGGAACTTTCAGCCACCGCCACCTTCTGTCCGTGGGCCTTGAGCTGTTCGCCCACCTGCGCCGCCAGTTCCGCCAGATTGCTCATGCCTGTTTCACTCCCGTTTTCGGCCCCCAGCCTAGCAGGCCAGGATAACGAACGTCTTGGCCGCTGGCGGTCTCGGCCCCATGATGGCGCCAATTAGAAGCGCCGCGATTTTCGGGAGGATTTTCACATGGACGCCCAATCACAATGGACGGGCCTGGACGCCAAGCGTCTGGACCGCATCGCCGACCACCTGCAACGCAACTATATCGAGCCGCAGAAGATCGCCGGCTGTCAGGTGCAGGTCGCCCGCCACGGCCACATCGCCTACGAAAAAGCCTTCGGCTCCATGGATGTGGAGCGGGCCAAGCCGATGCGCGATGACGCCATCTTCCGCATCTATTCCATGACCAAGCCGATCACCTCGGTGGCGCTCATGACCCTGTATGAAAAGGGTCATTTCCAGCTCACCGATCCGATCAGCCGATTTGTGCCCTCATGGCGCAACCACCGGGTCTGGGTGTCGGGCGAAGGCGAGGACATGGTCACCGAGGCGCCGCACCGCCCCGTGACCTTCCGCGACGTGCTGAGCCACACCAGCGGCCTGACCTATGGCGGCGGCCTGCCCGGCATGGGCATCCAGCATCCGGTGGACAAGATCTACCGGGGCCTGAAGGTCCGCTCGGTCGGCGGCGCGGACTCCATGCAGGAGTTCATGGACAAGCTGTCCCAGGTTCCCCTGCTCTATCAGCCGGGCACGCGCTGGATGTACTCCCTGGCCACCGACGTCTGCGGCGCCCTGGTCGAGATCATCTCCGGCAAGCCCTTCGACCAGTATCTGAAGGAAGAGATCTTCGAGCCGCTCGGCATGGTCGACACCGCCTTCCACGTCGGCCCTGACAAGGTGGAGCGGTTCTGCGCCAACTATCAGCGCGGCCCGGACAAGAAGCTGAAGCTGATCGACGATCCCGGCGGCGACAGCCAGTTCGTCCGCGAGCCCGGCTTCAAGTCTGGCGGCGGCGGCCTGACCGGCACGGTGGCCGACTATGGCCGCTTTACCGAGATGCTGCGCCGGGGCGGCGAGTTGGACGGCCACCGGATTCTGGGGCCCCGCACCCTGGAAATGATGCACATGAACCACCTGCCCGGGGGCAAGGACCTGACTCAACTGGCCATCGGCGCCTTCTCCGAAACCGCCAATGAGGGCGTGGGCTTTGGCCTCGGCTTCGCCTCCACCATGGGCCAGGTGGAGACCGGTTCGCTCGGCGTCGGCGACTACTACTGGGGGGGCGCGGCCTCGACCATCTTCTGGGTCGATCCCAAGGAGGACCTGACGCTGGTCTTCATGACCCAGCTCATGCCGTCCGGCACCTTCAACTTCCGCGGCCAGCTGAAGAGCCTGATCTATTCGGCCATCACCGACTAGGACCACGGTCGGCCCGGACGTTCAGCGCGTCCGGGCCGCGCCGTCGGGCGCTGTCGCCTAGGCTGCGACCGCCAGGGCGTCGCGGGCGGCGCTGGCGATCTCTAGAGAGCGGATGCGCTTGGCCTGATCGAAGATCTGCGCCGTGATGATGATCTCGTCGGGACGTTGATCGGCCACGAACCGCTCAAGGCCGGCGCGCACGGTGTCGGGGCCGCCGACCACAGCCTGAGACAAGGGCGAGCCCGGCGCGACGGTTCCAGCAAGAATGCCTTCGGCGTCATCGACCGGCGGCGGCAACGGCCCGGGCTGGCCCCGATGCAGGTTCACAAAGGCCTGCTGCAGCGAGGTGAACAGAACCTTCGCCTCGGCGTCGGTCTCGGCCGCCACTAGGTTGAGCGCCAGCATCAGGTGCGGCTTGTCCCCCGGTCGGGCGGGTCGGAACTGCTGGCGATAGATGTCTGCGGCCTGGTCCATCATGGCCGGCGCGAAATGGGAGGCGAAGGCGTAGGGCAGGCCGAGCGCCGCGGCCAGCTGGGCGCCATAGAGGCTGGAGCCCAGAACCCAGACCGGCACCTTCGACCCCGAACCCGGCACGGCGCGCACCGTCTGGCCGGGCTGCGGGTCATCCAGCAGGGCCATCAGCTCCATCACATCCTGCGGAAACTGGTCGACGCCGCCGGCCAGGTTGCGCCGCAGGACCCGGGCGGTGATCTGGTCGGTGCCCGGCGCCCGGCCGACGCCCAGGTCGATCCGCCCCGGATAGAGGGCGTCCAGGGTGCCGAACTGCTCGGCGATGATCAGCGGCGCATGGTTGGGCAGCATGACGCCGCCGGCCCCCAGCCGGATCGTCGAGGTCCCCTCCCCCACATAGGCCAGCGCCACGGCGGTCGCCGCGCTGGCGATGCCGGTCATGTTGTGATGCTCGGCCATCCAGTAGCGCGCAAACCCCAGCCGCTCAGCGGCCCGGGCCAGATTGCGGCTGTCGCGAAGGGACTGGCCAGGGCTGCCGCCCTGGACGATGGGCGAAAGGTCGAGAACTGAAAGCGGGATCATGGAGGCTATATAGGTGGGTGCGGGGCAATTGCTCGGGCTCGCACCGAGGGACGGCTGTGCGCCAGTGGCAGACATTGGCCCTCCGCCGGAAACCAGACGCTGAAGCTGGCTGTCTTGTTTGGTCCGCTTTCGACAGATAACATGGGCCACCTGCGTCGCCGCGCAAGCGATCAGCCGGTGTATGCGCCAAGCTTGCTAGATGGACACGCGCAGGCGACGCGCGCGAGATTTGAACGCACCTTCGCCGCCTTCGAGAATGGCGCACACGCGCGCGCGTATCGATGCTTCATCCAGTCCTCCAGACGCGTAGCTGATTGACGGCATCTGCCCTGGAACGTGAGTGCCAGCCTCGGCGATGATGATCTGATCGGCATCCGTGTTGATGACGAGGTTTGCGTTGTGGGTGACCATGACCACCTGCCGTCGCAGCTTGGCGTCCGCGAATAGCGGGACGAGTTCGTCAAAGATCGATTTCGGGTCGAGATTCTCTTCCGGCTGATCGATGATCAGCGGGCGGTCATCGGAATGATCGAGAGCGAGATACAACAGCAACAAAACGATGCCCCGCGTACCGGGCGAAAGGTTGCGGATGTCCGTAAAATCGTAGTCAACCGAGTATCGGACCGTGATGTGATCGGTGCTGTATAGCCATTTGGCGAAGGATTTGAGCCACGCCCGGTGGGCCACTGGGTCGGTGTTCGCGACACGGGAGCTTGCCATCAGAACTTGGTCGTGGTTCGAGCGGAAATCTCGCATCGCGTCTGAGACCTCTTGAGCTGACCCTTCCTCCCACGCCTTTCGCAGATGCTTGTCCGCTAGCTCCAGCAGGGTGCCTTTGCCTTTGAAGGGACCAGCTTCTCGCAGGTCCACGAACGCTTCGCCCGCCAAAGCCCATTGCGTCAGGTCCGCTGTGCGGCGCACCGAGAACGCCAACTTCTTCAACGTCCCGGCCGAGTTCTCCAGTCGCGCTTTGATTGGAGAATAGAGATCGTTGAGCACCTGCTCCTCGGCGATGATGGAGTTGAACACACTCTCGTAGGCGGCCGTGCGCTCATCGACCAATGCCTCTCGCCGCTCGGCTGCCCCACTCGCGTCTTCCAACCGCTCTCTAAGGTTGGTCAGCAGATCGGTCTCGGCGATCACACGCGTTGAGAGCTGTGTGAACTTTTCCTGTGTCGCTCGATCGACATTGATGATGGCACTGAGACGGCCAACCTCGGCCTCCAGTATTGCGAGATTTTGCTGCTCAAGATCGAGGGTCTCGGCGAGCGGATTGGGCGTCGTGCCTGGGGGATTCGGCACGCCCTTCCACGATACCGAACTGGCGCGCGCCTCTTGCAGTCGCTGATCTATGACATCAGTGACTTGTCCAACGAAGTCCGTGCCGAACGGGTTCCAGTCGGTGTCATTCAACCCGCTCGTGCTGAACTTCGCCCTCAAGCTTCGCAGTGCCTCGGGGGACTTGTTGACACGGAAGTCACCCACCTCATCCTGAAGCGTCAGCAGCTGCTGCTCTCGAATGTTGAAGTGCCGCACGTAGCCACGCACCTTTTCAGCGGCGGCGGTGACAACCATGAGTCGGGCAGCCGTCGTAGCATCGCCTTTTTTTACGAGTGCAGCACGCTCCGCCGTGAGCCGACCTAGGTTCTGTTCCTTCTCGGTGATCTGCCGTTGAAGACCGACGATGCTTTTAGTTTTCTCGATTTCCTCGCCGATCCGTTCAGACAGATTGATCAGGTAGGCTTCATCACGCGAGCGTGCTTCGCGATGACGCAACGCGCGTAGGTCTAGCAGCTCTTTGAAATCCGTGGCGCCGTCTCTCGTGCTGACCGAGTGGGAATCGAACACGACCCTCTCGACCTCTCGTAGCAACTCGTCGGAGACGCCGTCAGACGAGCACAAACGTTCGACGAACTGCTGGGACAGATACTGCACTCGCTTGATCTGGAATTCCTCACCGTCAACAGCGTCGGCGATAGTTTGCTCGTCAGTCTCGCCCGATGCCCAGTTCACGTCGACGGATACGTCGGTCAAAAAATCTCTAGCACGGTAGAGGAACGACTGTTTGTGTCGGTCGAGCGGAAGCGGAACGGCGTCGCATCCGGCGACGATCAGTTCGGCCAGCGCGGTCTTGCCTGAGCCACGGGCACCAATAATAGTCACCAACCCAGGGTTGAGAGGAACGGCCGGCGTCGCTGTCCAACTCGCACCTTTGATGAGAACATCGGAGATCACTTGAGACGGAAGCGCGCCGGTCGGGGGAGTTTCGCCGGTATAGGCCCGCTCAGGTGAGATGCATGTTTGCCGAAGCGCTTCGAACGTCGGCGCGCCTTTGATCCAGCTAAATCGTTTGCCGTGCGGCTCGCCGACCCGCTCCATCGAATGCGCGTCGCTTCCGTGTAGGCAGGGTTTCTCACTGCCGTACTTTCGAACGAACTCTTCGCGCGGCAACGTTCGCGCTAGCCAGAAGTCTCGGTCCTTCGGGTTAGCCGAAAAGATCGCTCTGGAGAATTTCTCGACCTCGCGCCGAAGCGTTGCGTCCGCTCCATCCTGCATTCCCGATGTCCCGTCAGCTCCCGCTGCGACGGCAACCAGAATGTTATCCCGAGCCCACCCAAAGCCCGTAAAAATTTCTTTGAGCTGGTCGAAGCTAACCTTGAACTGGGTCGATCCATACCGCCGCGCTGCGCCCTCATCCCTGATGTTCGGGTCAGCCTTGAAGCCGAGGCGTGCGAGCTCTGATGGTGTACAACTGAAACGGTCATCTAGTGCATTGAATGTCAGGTTCGACAGAATCCGGTTCAGTTCATTCAGACGGTTTGGATCATCG
>NZ_JAUSBZ010000073.1 GCF_030651755.1 Phenylobacterium sp.
CCTTTATCGGCTGCTCCAACTATCCCGAATGCCGCTTCACCCGACCCATCGCCCAGAGCGAGGGCGATGAGGCCGACGCGGCCAATGGCGACCGGGAGCTGGGAACCGATCCGGAGACCGGCCTGATCGTCCATCTGAAGAACGGCCGCTTTGGCCCCTATGTGCAACTCGGCGAGGGCGACAAGCCCAAGCGTTCCAGCCTGCCCAAGACCTGGTCCCCAGCGGCCATGGACCTCGAAAAGGGCCTGCGCCTGCTGCGCCTGCCCCGCGAGGTCGGCGCCCATCCCGAGGACGGCCAGATGATCCTCGCCGGGCTTGGCCGCTATGGGCCGTTCGTCCAGCACAACGGCGCCTACGCCAATCTGGAGAGCATCGACGAGGTGTTCGAGGTCGGCCTCAACCGGGCCGTGGCGCTGATCGCCGAGAAGAAGGCCGGCGGCAAGGGACGCCGGGGCGAGGCCGCCGCCCTCAAGGACCTGGGCGTCCACCCGGCCGATGGGGCGCCGGTGCGCATCCTGTCGGGCCGCTTTGGCCCCTACATCAAGCACGGCGCCACCAACGCCAACATTCCCCGGGGCGGCGACCCCCAGGAGGTGACCCTGGAACAGGCGGTCGCCCTGCTGGCCGAGCGTGAAGCCAAGGGCGGGACCAAGAAGAAGCCGGTGAAGAAGGCGCCCGCCAAGCCCAAGGCCGAGAAGGCCGCAAAGGCGCCCGCCGCCAAGACGGCGGCGAAAAAGCCGGCCGCCAAGAAGCCGGCGGCGAAGAAACCCGCGGCCAAGAAGGCGCCCGCCAAGAAGACCACGGCGAGCTAAGGCCAGTGGACCTGCCCGTCCGCGAGGTCTCGGTTTCGGGCTACCGGTCGCTGAAGGCCATCACCTATCCGATGTCCCGGCTGGACGTGTTTGTCGGCGCCAATGGCGTCGGCAAGTCCAACCTCTACCGGGCGCTGGACCTCTTGCAGGCCGCCGCCCGAAATCAGCTGGGCGCGAAACTGGCGGCCGAGGGCCTGGATCTCGCGATGTGGGCTGGCCCTCGCAAGGCCAGGGAGCCAACGCGGATCGCCCTGTCGGTCACCCTGGCTGCGCCCGGCGCCCGCAATAGCGCCTTCCGCTATGAGGTGGAGGTGGGCTTTCCCCAGAAGGTCACCGCCGCAGCCTTCGACCTGGAGCCCCAGGTCAAGGTCGAGACCCTGACCTATCTGTCTGGCCAGCGTCGCTCGCGTTTGATTGAGCGCCGCAACGGCGCGGTGATGGCCAGGGATGCCGAGGGCCGGCCTGCCGACCTCGACATCGACCTGCTCTCGTCCGAGACCCTGCTGGGCCGCCTGGAGGATCCCGGCCGCTATCCGGAGTTGGACGCCGTGCGGCGCACCCTGTTGGAGTGGCGCTTCTATCATGACGTCCGCACCGACGCGGACTCCCCCCTGCGCCGCCCCTGTGTCGCCGTGGCCGCCCCGACGCTGGCCTCGGACGGGGCTAACCTGGCGGCGGTCTTCGCCACCCTGGCCCATATCCGCGCCGATCGCGCCGACCTGGACGAGGCGGTGGAAAGCGCCTTCCCGGGCGCGGTGTTGTCCCTGCCCTTTCCGGACCGCACCGCCACCTTCGGCCTGCGCCTGCCGGAGTTCCCACAGCGCATCTTTGAGCCTGCCGAGCTGTCGGACGGAACCTTACGCTACCTGGCCCTGGCCGGCGCCCTGCTCGCCTATCGCCTGCCCCCCTTCATCGCCCTGAACGAGCCGGAGGCCAGCCTGCACCCGGACCTGATGGAGCCTCTGGCCGGTCTCATCGCCAAGGCCGCCGAGCGCACCCAGGTCTGGCTGGTCACCCACTCCGAGCGCCTGGCCCACGCCCTGAAGGACCACGGCGCGGTGCGCACCGTGCGCAAAACCGAAGGCGCCACCACCATCGAGGGCCTGACCCTGTTCGGCGCCTTCCGCGACGATGAGGACGACTGAGACGCCCCCGCCCTCGCACTTGCTGAAGCCGACCGGCGATTCCCGCGTTAGAAGGGGCCATGGCTAAGCCCCGCTCCCCCCGTTCCGCCTCGCGCCCCGCCTCGCGTCCGCCCCAGGGCATGCCTGACCGCGAGACCCTGCAGAAGTTCATCCGCCAGACTGGCGAGACCGACCGCGCCGAACTGGCCCGGGCCTTTGGCCTCAAGGGGGTCGACCGTCGGGCCCTGCGGGAGATGCTGAAGGAGATGCAGGCCGAGGGCATTCTCGGCCGCCGGGGTCGCACTGGGGTCGCCGAGGCCGGCGCCCTGCCCCCTGTGGGCGTGGTCGATGTGGTCGAACGCGACACCGATGGCGACCTGCTGGTTCGTCTGACCAAGGGGGCTGAGGATACCCCGCTCGTACCCCTGGCGCCGGACAAGGCCGAGGTTGTGGCGGGGGCGCCGGGCCTGGGCGACCGGCTGCTGGTCCGCTTCGTCACCCTGGAGAGCGGCGAGACCGAGGCCCGACTGATCAAGCGCCTGGGCCAGAGCGCCCACAAGGTGCTCGGCGTGGTGCGCAAGGTGCGCCGCGAGGTCCGCATTGAGCCGGTGGACCGCAAGTCCAAGGAAAGCCTGATCGTCTTCGACGATGGCCAGCTCAAGGACGGCGACCTGGTCCTGGCCCAGGTGGGGACGGCTGAGCGCCACCACGGCCCCAAGCGCGGCAAGGTGCTGGAGGTGGTCGGCCGCGAGGACGAACCCCGGGCCGCCAGCCTGATCGCCATCTACAGTCACGGCATTCCCACCGGCTTTTCCGACGAGGCCATCGCCGAGGCTGAAGCGGCGAAAGCTCCGACCCTGGCGGGCCGCGAGGACCTGCGCGACCTGCCGCTGATCACCATCGATCCCGCCGACGCCCGGGACCATGACGACGCCGTCTTCGCCCAGGCCGACGAGGATCCGGCCAATGAGGGCGGCTGGATCGTCTGGGTCGCCATTGCCGACGTGGCCGCCTATGTCCGCCCGGCCGGCGCCCTGGACCGGGAGGCCCGGGACAAGGCCAACAGCGTCTATTTCCCCGACCGGGTGGAGCCCATGTTGCCTGAGCGGCTCTCCAACGGCCTCTGCTCGCTGCGGGAGGGCGAGACCCGGGCCTGCATGGCCGTGCGCATGGTCTTCGACCGCAATGGCCGCAAGCGCAGCCACCGCTTCGTCCGCGGCCTGATGCGCTCGGCCGCCAAGCTCGCCTACGAACAGGCCCAGGACGCCATAGACGGCAGCCCCGACGACAAGGCCGCCCCCCTGCTCGACCCCATCCTCAAGCCCCTCTGGGCCGCCTATCTGACCCTGAAGAAGGGCCGCGAGGCCCGCTCGCCGCTCGCCATCGAAAGCTCAGAGCGCCGGATCGTCATCGGCGAGGATGGCAAGG
>NZ_JAUSBZ010000062.1 GCF_030651755.1 Phenylobacterium sp.
ATGGCCAAAGAGAAGTTTGAACGCAATAAGCCGCATTGCAACATCGGCACGATTGGTCACGTTGACCATGGCAAGACGACGCTGACGGCGGCGATTACGATGACGCTGGCGAAGTCCGGTGGCGCCACGGCGAAGAAGTACGACGAGATTGATGCGGCGCCGGAAGAGAAGGCCCGCGGGATCACGATCAACACCGCGCACGTGGAATATGAGACGGCCAACCGTCACTACGCCCACGTCGACTGCCCCGGCCACGCTGACTATGTGAAGAACATGATCACCGGCGCGGCGCAGATGGACGGCGCGATTCTGGTGTGCTCGGCCGCTGATGGTCCGATGCCGCAGACCCGCGAGCACATCCTGCTGGCCCGTCAGGTCGGCGTGCCGGCCCTGGTGGTGTTCCTGAACAAGGTCGACATGGTCGACGACGAGGAGCTGCTGGACCTGGTGGAGATGGAGCTGCGCGAGCTGCTGTCGTCCTATCAGTTCCCGGGCGACGACATTCCGATCACCAAGGGCTCGGCCCTGGCGGCGGTGGAAAACCGTGACCCGGAAATCGGCGAGAACGCGATCCTCGCGCTGATGAAGACCGTCGACGAGTACATCCCGCAGCCGGAGCGTCCGGTGGACCTGCCGTTCCTGATGCCGGTGGAAGACGTGTTCTCGATCTCGGGCCGCGGCACCGTGGTGACCGGCCGGATCGAAAAGGGCATCGTCAAGGTCGGTGAGGAAGTCGAGATCGTCGGCATCCGTCCGGTCCAGAAGACGACCTGCACGGGCGTCGAGATGTTCCGCAAGCTGCTGGACCAGGGCCAGGCCGGCGACAATGTCGGCGTGCTGCTGCGCGGCACCAAGCGTGAAGACGTCGAGCGCGGCCAGGTGCTCTGCAAGCCGGGCTCGATCACTCCGCACACCAAGTTCGTGGCCGAGGCCTATATCCTGACCAAGGAAGAGGGTGGCCGTCACACGCCGTTCTTCACCAACTATCGTCCGCAGTTCTACTTCCGGACGACGGACGTGACCGGGATCATCAAGCTGCGCGAAGGCGTGGAAATGATCATGCCGGGCGATAACGCCGAGCTGGACGTGGAGCTGATCACCCCGATCGCCATGGACCAGGGCCTGCGCTTCGCCATTCGCGAAGGCGGCCGCACCGTCGGCGCCGGCGTCGTGGCCAAGATCGTCGAATAGTCCAAGGCTTCACAGCCTGACCTAAGGCCAAGGCCGCCAGGGGAAACCCCGGCGGCCTTTTCCTTTGGGCGATCCCCTGGCTTGATGACCGCCTTGTGCTATCGGCCAGAGGGCTGGAAGCGCGGCAGATCAGAGGCGGGGGCCATGGGACATCTGAAGACCTTGATCGGCGCGACCGTGCTTGCCGCAAGCCTGGGCCTCGCCAGCGCCGCCGCCGCAGCCCCAGATCTGGCCGCCATGAGCGCAGGCGAGCGGATCGCCTTCACCAAGGCCATGCCCAAGGGCGGTGAGCTGCACAATCATATCTCCGGCGCGGTGTTTCCCGAGACCCTTCTGGCCTGGGCGGCCGAGGACGGCCGTTGCGTTGACGTGCCCAAGCTCGCCCTGGCGCCGCCCCCCTGCGATCGCCCTGGCCTTCGCCCCGCCGCCGAGGCGATCGTGGACGGCGAACTCTATTCCGACCTGCTCAACAGTTTCAGCACCCGACAGCCGGGCTTCCTGGGTCGCTCAGGGCACGACCAGTTCTTCGGCGTGTTCGACCGGATCGGCGGCCTTGGGCCGGGCCGGGTCGGCGACATGCTGGCCGTGGTCATGGACGACCTGGCCCACCAGAACACCTTCTATCTCGAGGCCATGATCACCCCTCAGGGGGGACCCGCAGCGGCGCTCGGTCTCAAGGTCGGTCTCAAGGATGATCTGGCGCAGATGAAGGCCGAGATCGACGCCGCCGGTCTTCCGGACCTTGTGCGCGCCGCTATCGTTGGGACCGACGCCATGGAGGCCCGCGCCCGCCAGGTGCTGGCCTGCGGCAAGCCGGCCGCCCGGCCCGGCTGCCAGGTCACCATCCGCTATCTCGTTCAGACCATCCGCGTCCTGCCGCCGGAGGCGACCTTCGCCCAGTTGCAGTTGGGGGTGGCCCTCGTCCAGGCGGACAAGCGCTGGGTCGGCCTGCAGATGGTGGCGCCGGAGGACCACCCGACGGCGCTGGCCAACTATGGCCTGCATATGCAGATGGTCGGCTTCCTCACCGGTCGTGGTCAACTGGCGCCGGTGGCCCTCCATGCCGGAGAGCTGACCTTCGACTATGCGCCGCCGGAGCATCTGCGCGATCACATCGCCCAGGCGGTCCGCGTGGCCGGGGCCCGGCGCATCGGTCACGGGGTGGACCTGCCTCACGAGATCGGCGCAGAGGCCCTGGTGGCGGAGATGGCGCGGGACGGGATCCTGGTGGAGG
>NZ_JAUSBZ010000071.1 GCF_030651755.1 Phenylobacterium sp.
CGGGTTCGTGGGACCGGTCCTCACCGTGGCCGCCTATCGGTTCCTGCCGCCGCCGATCACCTTCCTGATGATCCAGCGTCTGGCCGAGGGCCAGGGGTTCAGCCGCAGCTGGCGCGACCTGGATGATATCTCGCCGCACCTGGTGCGCTCGGTGATTGCGGCGGAGGACGCCAACTTCTGCCGCCATCGGGGGTTCGACCTGGAGGCGATCCGCAAGGCCATGGCTCACAACGAGTCCTCCGAGCGGGTGCGGGGCGGCTCCACCATCAGCCAGCAGACCGCCAAGAACGTCTTTCTGTGGCCAGACCGCTCCTACGTCCGCAAAGGGCTGGAGGCCTATTTCACCGTTCTGATCGAGGTGATGTGGGGCAAGCCCAGGATCATGGAGGTCTATCTGAACTCCATCGAGTTCGGGCCTGGGATCTATGGCGCCCAGGCCGCGGCGCGGAAGAACTTCGGCGTCGACGCCAAGGACCTGACGCCCCTGCAGGCCGCCCGTCTGGCGGCGGTGCTGCCGAGCCCCCTGCGTTACAAGGCCGACACGCCGGGACCCTATGTCCGCCGCCGCACGGGCGGTGTCCAGGCAGCCGCCGGAACGGTCCGGCGGGACAATCTGGACGCCTGCGTCCTGGGTTGACGAGACAAGGTTACGCCCCCAGACCTGTGGATTGGTAAAACAATCTGCCCTTCAGGAGGCCATCATGCGCGTCGGCGTGCCCCGCGAGATCAAGCCCAATGAGCATCGGGTGGGCCTGCCGCCCACGGCGGTCCGGGAATATGTGGCCCATGGTCATGAGGTGCTGGTCGAGACCCGGGCGGGCGAAGGCGCGGGCTATGCCGATCAGGACTATGAGCGGGCCGGCGCAAAGGTGGTCGCCGATGCGGCCGCGGTCTTTTCCGGCGCGCAACTGATCGTCAAGGTCAAGGAGCCCCAGGCCCAGGAATGGGGGCGGCTGACGCCTGACCACATCCTCTTCACCTATCTGCATCTGGCGCCTGACCCGGCCCAGACCGAAGGGCTGCTGACCTCGGGCTGTGCGGCCATCGCCTATGAGACGGTCACTGACCGGGCCGGCGGCCTCCCCCTGCTGGCGCCCATGTCGGAGGTGGCCGGCCGGATTGCGGTCTTTTCCGCCGGCGAGACCCTGCTCAAGCACAATGGCGGCATGGGCCTTCTGTTGTCGGGGGTGCCTGGCGTGCGGCCGGCGCGGATCTGCGTCCTCGGCGGCGGGGTGGTGGGCATGAACGCCGCGCGGATGGCCGCAGGTCTCGGCGCCGAGGTCGTGGTGCTGGAGCGCTCCATCCCGCGGATGCGCGAACTGGACGACATGTTCCTGGGCCGCGTCCTGACCCGCTATTCCACCCTGGACGCGGTGGAGGAGGAGGTGCTGCGGGCTGACGTGGTGATCGGCGCGGTCCTGACGGCGGGGGCTGCGGCGCCCAAGCTGGTCCGCCGAGAGCATCTGGCGCGGATGAAGGCGGGCTCGGTTCTGGTGGACGTCTCCATTGACCAGGGCGGCTGTTTCGAGACCTCCCGGCCGACCACCCATGCCGATCCGACCTATGTGGTGGACGGCGTGGTGCACTATTGCGTGGCCAATATGCCCGGCGCCGCGCCGCGGACCTCGTCAGAGGCCCTGGTGCACGCGACCTTGCCCTTCGGCCTGGCCCTCGCCGATCGCGGTCTTGAGGCGCTGCGCGATGATCCGCATCTGGGGCGCGGGCTCAATGTCCTTAAGGGCGAGCTGACTCATCCGGCCGTGGCGCAGGCGCTGGGCAGGACATCGGTCGATCCCTACGGAGTCTGGACCCGCTAGGCGGCCGCCCACTGGCTGGGGTCGAGCGCCACGGGATCATCGAGAGCCATGTCGTCCCAGTCCAGGTCGGGCGGCGGGCTGGAGGCGGCGGCGATCACGGCCGACAGCTCAGCGGCCGAGGTGACGCCCACCAGGACGGTGGTGGCTTCTGGCCGCGACAGGGCGAAGCCCAGGGACGCCTGCAAGGGGTCGCTACGGCCTTCGGCGATCAGCCGGCGGGCCCGCGAGATGCGGCTGGCGGCGGCCTTCAGGTGATTGGGCGCCCGGTCCGGCGGCAGGAAGATCAGGCCATTCAGGAAGATCGAGCGCAGCTGAACCTCAATGCCCATGCCGGCCAGGGTGGCCAGGGTGCCGTCGATCAGCAGGCGCTGGTCGAGCAGACTGGCCGGCGCCTGGATGACGTCAGGACGGAAGCGGCGGGCCAGGCCCACAGGATCGTCGGAAGCGAAGACCGCCACGCCGATCCGACGGCAGACGCCGGCGTCACGCAGTTGCTGCAGGCGGGTCCAGAGGGCCATGCCGTGCGGGCCGAACAGCTCTGACGCCGAGGGCACCAGGACGCAGTCGGCCTGGGCGACGCCGAGCCGGCGCAGGGAGGCGCGGACCTCGGCCTCCACCATGTCGGGACCGCGATCGGCGCGGATGGTGGTGACCGATACGCGGAAGGGGATGGGCTTGGGCAGGGCCTCGCCGATCAGGGTCTCGCCCTGAGCCGAGCGACCGGCGACGTCGAACAGCGACAGGCCGGCCCGGTGGGCGACGGCCAGGATGTCCTGGACTTCAGCCTGAGCCGGGCGCCCGCGGACGGAGGCCTGGTCCAGGACGAATTGGCCAGAACCGAGGCCGAGCTTGTCGAGCGGAGAGGTCATGGGCGGGGCGGACGCTCTAAGAACTGCACTTGTCGAGGGGCATGCTTATCTGTGAGGCCTAAAGAACCCGTATCTGGAACCTTTCACGGGGGTTAATCTGACCCATGATCGAACCGCTGCCCCAATGGCCGATCTTCGGCCTCGACGAGGACGTTCGCCCGGCCATGAGACAGGCGGCGGCCACTGGCGCGCCCCTGGTCCTGGCCACCCTGACGGCGCTCGGAGGCGGTGGTCCCCGGCCGGTGGGAACGCAGATGGCGTTCGGACAGGGCGTGGTTTCCGGTTATTTTTCAGGGGGCTGCGTCGAATCCGATGTGGCCGCCCACGCCCAGGCCTGCCTGGAGGACGGCGCGCCCCGCACCCTGGTCTATGGGGAGGGGAGCCCCTGGCCCGATATCCAGCTGCTGTGCGGCGCGCGGATCGAGATCTTCCTGGAGAAGGTGGCGAGCGACGATGGCGCCCTGGCCAATCTTTTTACCGCCCAGATTGAGCGCAAGCCCTGCGTCTGGCTGAGCGACGGCCGCCGCCGGGTCTGCGTGGCGCCCGAAGACGCTGAGACCTGGGACGGCGCGATCCGCCGGGACTATGAACCGGTCCCCCGCCTGGTGGTCGTCGGCTCCGATCCCACCGCCCTGGCCATCGCCGCCCTCGGCGGGCAGTCAGGTTTCGAGACGACCCTGGTGCGCCCCAAGGGGCCGGCCGAGCCGCCGCCCCTGGCCAAGGTGGCCTATCGACGGGACGAGCCCGGCGAGGCTCTGGACGCCATCGGCCTCGATCCCTGGACCGCGGTGGCCATCGCCACCCACGACCTCGCCACCGACCAGGCGGCCCTGCGCGCCGCCCTGCCGTCGAAAGCCGGCTATGTGGGCCTGCTCGGCGCCCGGGCGCGTCTGGCCGAGCGCTTGGCCCGCCTGCGGGAGGCCGGGCTCAGCGAGGCGGCCATGTCGCGGCTGCATGCGCCCATCGGCCTCGACATCGGCGGCAAGGCCCCCTGGGAGGTGGCGCTATCGGTGATCGGCGAGATCGTCGCCCTGCGCTATGCGCGGGCCAGCGGCAGCACCTCGACCAGCCCCCCCGCTGCGACGGCGGGCGCGCCGGGCGGGCGGCGTAGCAAGGCGTCGGCGGCGGCGAACACGGTGACCAGCGAGGAGTCCTGATCCCCATAGGGATGGACGCTGATTGCGCCGTCCTGGTGCGCAAGCTTCGCCCGCATCCAATGCTCCCGCGGCCCATTGGCGCCGAGCGGCGTCGCGGCGCGGGCGGTGATGGTGGTGAAGGGGGCGGCATCGCCCTGATAGGCCGCCAGGATCGGCCGCAGGAACAGCTCGGCGCAAACAAAGGCCGAGGCGGGATTGCCCGGCAGGCCCAGCATCCGGCGGCCGTCGGCCAGGACCCCGAAGAAGGTCGGCTTGCCCGGCCGCACGGCGACGCTGGCCACCTTCATCGACAGACCCAGGGCCTCGCCCGCCGCACGGACCAGGTCGTGATCGCCCACCGAGGCGCCGCCGACGGTGACGATCAGGTCGGCCTCGGCGTCCCGCAAGGCGGCGATGACGGCGTCCATCTCATCGCGGACGGGCTTGAGCTTTTCAGCCTCCGCCCCCCAGGCCCGCACCATGGCCCGCAGGGCTGGAGCGCCGGAATCATAGATCTGGAAAGGCCCCGGCGCCCCGGGCGCCTCAATGATCTCCTCACCGGTGGAGATGATCGTCACCTTGGGCGCCCGATGGACCGAGACTTCGGCGCGGCCGGCCGAGGCGGCGAGGGACAGACGCCAGGGATCGATGCGCTGGCCGGCGCTCAACAGGGCCTGGCCTGACTTGAAGTCCCCGCCCCGGGGGCGCAGGTGCTGACCCGCCCGGGTTTCGGGCGCCGTCACCGTCTCGCCGTCACGCTGGGCGTCTTCCTGGATGACGATGGCGTCGACGCCGGCCGGAACCGCCGCGCCGGTGAAGATGCGCACGGCCTCGCCGGGGCCAAGGGCGCCTGCAAAGCCGTGACCCGCAGCGCTCTCGCCGATGATGCGCAGAGGCCCCGGGGTGTCGCCGCTGCGCACCGCCCAGCCGTCCATGGCCGAGGCGTCGAACGGCGGCTGGTCGCGGACAGCGGTGACGGGCTCGGCGAGGACTCGGCCGATGGCCGCGCGCAAGGGGATGGTCTCGGCGGGCAGGGGCGCGATCTCGGCCAGCATGCGAGCCCGGGCGTCCTCGACGGCCAGCAGCTTCATGGGGCGGTCCAGTCGCCAGAGGCGCCGCCGGACTTGGCGGTCAGGCGCACGGCCTCGATGACCATGCCCTTTTCGGCCGCCTTCAGCATGTCATAGACGGTGAGGCAGGCGACCGAGACCGCCGTCAGGGCCTCCATCTCCACCCCGGTCTGGCCGGTGGTGCGCACCCGGGCAGTGACCGACAGGCCGCCCTCGCCGGGCGCCACACGGACCTCGACCTTGGACAGCGCCAGGGGATGACAGAGCGGGATCAACTCGCTGGTGCGCTTGGCGGCCATGATGCCGGCGATCTCGGCTGTGGCGCGGACATCGCCTTTCTTGGCGTCGCCGGAGAGGGCCAGCGCCAGGGTCGCAGGCGTCATGCGAACAAAGCCCTGGGCCAGGGCCTCCCGGGTGGTGACCGCCTTGTCGGAGACATCGACCATGTGGGCGCGGCCGGTCTCGTCGATGTGGGTGAGGCCGCTCATCGCTCCATCAGCCGGGGCATGAGGTCGACCATGTTGCAGGGGCCGTGGCGGCTGTCGAGCTGGGCTGCGATCACCTTGTCCCAGCCGTCCTTCACCGCGCCGTTGGAGCCGGGCAGGCAGAAGACGAAGACCCCGCCCATGATGCCGGCGGTGGCGCGGCTCTGCAGGGTGGACAGGCCCACCGTCTGGTAGCTGACCATGTGGAAGACCACGGAAAAGCCGTCGAGGGTCTTGTCGAACAGGGGCTGCAAGGCCTCTGGCGTCACGTCGCGCCCGGTGATGCCGGTGCCGCCCGTGGTGATCACCGCGTCCACCTCGCCCGACGCGACCCAGGCCTTCACCTGGCTGCGGATGGCCTCGACCTCGTCGCGGACGATGGCCCGGCCGGCCAGGACATGGCCGGCGCCAGTGATCCGGTCGGCCAGGACCTGGCCTGAGGTGTCGGTGGTCTCATCGCGGGTGTCCGACACGCTCAGCACCGCAATGCGCACCGGAACCAGGGTCTTGGCCTCATCAATCTTACCCCCGGGGGCGAAGGCGGGCGCGTTCATGGTCGGCTCCTTAAGTCTTGTCTCGGGCGGTTCCAGGCGGACCTCCCGTCAGGCCCAGCGGGCGATGTCCTCATGATCCTGGTCCCGGGGCTCGATCCAGCGGGCGCCGCCTGGACCATGCTCCTTCTTCCAGAAGGGGGCGCGGCTCTTCAGATAGTCCATCAGATAGTCGCAGGCCTCAAAGGCCGCCCGGCGGTGGGCGGCGGCGGTGGCCACGAAGACGATGGGTTCGCCCGGCGCGATCTGGCCAATGCGGTGGATGATCATCAGGTCGTGGAGGGCGAACCGCGTCATGGCCGTCTCGGCGATGGCGCTGATCTGGGCCTCGGTGAAGCCGGGATAGGCCTCCAGCTCCAGGATCTTCGTCTCGCCGCCCTCGGCCCGGGCCAGGCCCGTGAAGCTCGCCACCGCGCCGGTCTCGGCCCGGCCGCGACAGAAACCTGAGAGCAGGGGGCCAGGATCGAAGCCCTGGTCGGTGAGGCTGATCATCAGGCGCTAGCCCCCGCTCATGGGCGGCAGGAAGGCGACTTCCGAGCGGGCCGACAGGACCGCGTCATCGCGCACCAGCACCTGATCCAGGGCCACCTGGACGCCCGGCGCAGCCAGGGCCTCTCCCAGGGCGGCGTCGTCGGCCGTCAGCAGGGCGCGCAGATCGGAGAGGCGGGCGGGCGGCGGGTCCAGGCTCTTTTCCCGCCAGCCGGCGATGTCGCTCAGACGACCAAAAAGCAGGACCCGGGTCACGGCCTCAGCCCCCTGTGGTGGACATGTGGCGAGCGAGCGCCGGGGCGGCGGACCGCTCGATCCGGAAATCGTGACCCTTGGGCTTGCCATCCACCGCCAGACGGATGGCGTCGACCAGGGCGGCGTCATCGGCGCCGGCGCGCAGGACGGCCCGCAGGTCGCTGGCGTCCTCCTGCCCCAAACAGGTGTGCAGGGTGCCGGTGCAGGTCAGCCGCACCCGGTTGCAGCCCTCGCAGAAATTGTGGGTCATGGGCGTGATGAAGCCTAGCCGCCCACCGGTCTCGGCGATGCGCACATAGCGGGCCGGGCCGCCGGTGGAGAGGGGAATGTCCTCCAGGGTCCAGAAGCTCTCCAGATCCTGACGGACCTTGGCCAGCGACAGGAACTGGTCGGTGCGGTCTTCCTCGATCTCGCCCAGCGGCATGGTCTCGATCAGGGTGGCGTCCAGGCCCTCGCCGTGCGCCCAGGCGATCAGATCGGGCAGTTCGTCCGCATTGTCCTGCGCCAGGGCCACGGCGTTGATCTTGACGGCGATGCCGGCGTCTTGCGCAGCCTTGATGCCGGCCAGCACCTTGGTCACGTCCCCGCCGCGGGTCAGGCGGCGGAACAGGTCGGGCTTGCGGGTGTCGATCGAGACATTGATCCGCCGCACGCCGGCCGCCGCCAGGGGCGCTGCGAACTCGGCCAGGCGGGTGCCGTTGGTGGTCAGGGTCAGCTCATCCAGCGCCCCGGACTTCAGATGCCGCGAGAGGCCCTCGATCAGGCTCATCACGCCCTTGCGCACCAGGGGCTCGCCGCCGGTGATGCGAAGCTTGCGCACGCCGAGCGCGATGAAGGCGCTGCTCACCCGGTCCAGCTCCTCGAGCGTCAGCAGGTCCTTCTTGGGCAGGAAGACCATGTGCTCGGCCATGCAATAGACGCAGCGCAGATCGCACCGATCGGTGACCGAGACCCGCAAATAGGTCACCGTCCGGCCAAAGCCGTCGATCAGGGGCGCGGCCGTCGAGGACGGCGCTTGCGAAGGTGAGGCGTCGTAAGGCGTCATGGCGTCCAACCAACATAGGCGAGGCCAAGCGATGGCGACAGGGGTGGAGAACAATGAGGCGACCTGGAGCGCCGTTGTCCTGGCCGCCGGCGCGGGCCGCCGGTTCGGCGGCGGCAAGTTGCTGGCGCCGTTCGAGGGTGGATCGCTGATTGACGGGGCGCTGAGGGCGGCCTTCGCTAGCCCGGCCTCGCACATCATCCTGGTGACGGGATCTGAGGCTGACGAGGTGGCGGCCGTCGCGAGGGCCTTCGCGAACCGACAGGGTCAGGGCGCCCGTCTGCAGATCGTCCATGCCGCCGACCACGCCGAGGGCATGGGGGCATCCCTGCGCTGCGGCGCTGCGGCGTTGCCCGTGAACGCTGCCGGCGCCTTCGTTTTCCTGGGCGACATGCCGAGGATTCCCGCCGCCATTCTCCTCAGCCTGATCGAAGCGGTGGAAGCCGGCGCCGCGGCGGCGGCCCCGGTCTGCGGCGGTCGGCGAGGGCACCCGGTGCTGTTTGGCCGGGAGCTTTTCGATCCCCTCCGCCAGGCCTCGGGCGACGAGGGCGCCCGCGCCGCCTTGGCTGGCCTCAGCCATCGCCTGGCCCTCATCGAAACCGATGACGAAGGCGTCTTGTTCGACGTCGATCGACCGGCGGACCTGTCTCGCGCAAAGCTTTTGTAGTCTCTAGGTGGGCGGCGCGAAGAACGGGGGTGGTCACTGGCCAAATATAGGGTTTCGTTCAGTGTAGCTGCAGTTGTTGCAATCGCATTGGTAGCTGGAATTTCAGCGACCGTCATATTTTTAAATACGAAAGAATTCCGGTCAAAATATCATTCGGAGCGCGCAAGGAGTTACGCGGTGAGATGTTTATCGAGTGATAAGTGTTTCGGAGATGGAAGCAATAGTTGGTCGCCCAATGATCCACCCATATTGTCGATCAATTCAAGATGCAGGAAGCGTTCATCGATCAATATTATACATAGTTCGATCGGCAATACTGGATTGGCACATATTGTCCTTAATTGCTATGATCGCGAGCATTCATACGTCGTCAGCTACGTATCGTCGGGTGTTTTTAAATTGGCTGTTTTGGGTTGGGGCGTTTGCGAATCAGAACGTTGTGAGGACTGGCAGGTCAGGGCACCGCGCCTTGCGGGTTAGGCATTGTTGTTTGTTCTTGTGATTCCTTAAATTGAACAGGCTCATGCGCCACTGAGAACGAGGCGTTCCATGCGCGTCAGATCGCGCTTAGTGAGGCCAACCAAACTGCTTAGAAGCACCCGATGACTTCGGTCCCTCCCTTGAGGCCCTAAACCTTTACAAACGGCTGGGCGGTGATCGCCTCGCCGGTCAGGGCTAGCAGCGCATTGGCGACGGCCGGGCCGATCACCGGGGTGCCGGGTTCGCCGACGCCGGTGGGGCGTGTTCCGGCCGGCTGGGCGACGATATAGGTCTCGACCTTGGGCGCCTCGCCGTGGCGCAGCACCCGGTAGGTGTCGAAATTGGTCTGGTCGACCCGGCCCTCGGTGAGGGTCACCTCGCCATAGAGGGCGGCGGAAAGCCCGTAACAGGTCCCCCCCTCCATCTGGGCGGCGATCTGGTCGGGCGAGATCGCCGTCCCGCAATCGATGGCGGTGACCACGCGGCCGACCTTGGGCTCGCCATTCTCCATCTTCACCTCGGCCACCTGGGCGACCACGGAACCGAAGCACTCATGCACCGCCACGCCACGGGTCCAGCCGTCGGGCGCGGGCTCGGCCCAGCCGGACTTCTCCACCGCCAGGTCGAGGACGGCCAGGTGCCGCTTGGCGTCGGCCTTCTCATAGAGGGCCCGGCGATAGGCCACCGGATCCTGGCCGGCCCGGCGGGCCAACTGATCGATGGTGTGCTCCATCACATAGGCGGTGTGGGTCGCCCCCACCGATCGCCACCACAGGACCGGCACGCCGATGTCCGGAGTCAGCAATTGAGCGTCCACATGGGGGGTGGCCGCGAGGTAGGGCGAGCCCTTGGCGCCCTCCACAGCTGTCTCGTCCACGCCGCCGCCGACGGGGGCGCCCTTCATGATCGACTGGGTGACGATGCGATGGGTCCAGGCGGCTGGATAGCCGTCGGCGTCGGTGGTTACGCGCACCCGGTGATGGACCAGGGGACGGAAATAGCCCGCCGCCATGTCGTCTTCCCGGGTCCAGACCAGCTTCACCGGCCGGTTCTTGCCGACCTTGCGGGCGATCTGGACGCATTCGACGACGAAGTCGGACTGGAAATTGGCCCGCCGGCCAAAGGAGCCCCCGGCCGGCAGGGTCTCGATCTCCACTGAACCAGGCAGGTTGAGCACGACCTTGGCCACATTGAGCTGGTCCAGGGTCGGCCCCTGGGAAGCGAAGGTGAGCCTGGCCCTATTGCCCGCCACCTGGGCCACGCAGTTCATGGGCTCCATGGTGGCGTGGGCGAGATAGGGGAAGTCATAGGCGACCTCCAGGGCCTGACCGGTCGGCTGGGCCGCCACGTCCCCCTTGGTTTCGAAGCCCTGCCATTCTTCGCCCTTGGCGAGCGGCGCCGCACCGGCGGCCAGATCACGGAAGCGGGCGGCGATGTCAGGCGAACTGCGGGTCTCGGCCTTGGACTCATCCCAGGTGACGGTGAGCGCGTCGCGGCCCTGCTTGGCGGCCCAGGTGTTGTTCGCCACCACGGCGACGCCAGTGGGGATCTCATAGACCTCGACCACGCCGGGGACGGCCTTGGCGGCGGTGGCGTCGAAGCTCGCCACCCTGGCGCCGAAGCGGGGCGGGTGGGCGACCATGGCCACCAGCAGGTTCTCGGCCTGGACATCCATGGTGAAGCGGGTCTGGCCGGTGCTCTTGGCCAGGCTGTCCTTGCGCCGCACCCGGTCGGTTCCAATCAGGGTGAACCGGGCGGGGTCCTTCAGGGCGGGTTCGGCGGGCGGGGTGATCTTGGCGGCGTCTGGCAGAAGCTCGCGGAAGTCGGCGGTGCGGCCAGACGCGGCGTGGCTGACCACCCCGTTCTCCACGGCGATCTCGTCCGCCGGGACGTCCCACCGGGTGGCGGCGGCCTGGACGAACATGGCCCGGGCGCCGGCGCCGGCCTTGCGCAGCTGATCCCAGGAATTGTTGATCGCCGAGGAGCCGCCGGTGAGCTGCGCGCCCATGGCGCCGTTGGCGTAGAGGCTGGCGTTGGCCGGGGCGTGCTCCCAGGCGACGCGGGTCCAGTCTGCGTCCAGTTCCTCGGCGACGATGGCGCAGAGGCCGGCATGGTTGCCCTGGCCAAACTCGATGTGCTTGCAGACGACGGTCACGGCGCCGTCGGCGGCGATCTTCACGAAGGGACCAAAGGCGCCCACCTCGCCATCGGCGCCGACAGACAAGAGGGTGGCCGGCGAGCAACCGACCATCAGGGCGCCGCCCACCGTGGTGGCGGTGACGATCAGCTGGCGACGGGACAGACCCTGGCCGCTCGGGGTGCTGCGGCGGGGAAAGAGTGCGTTCATGGCGCTCACCGATCCGATCAGAGGTCGTGCTGGGGGGTGCTGGCCGGCGTCTGGCCCGACGCGACCTTGATCGCCGCATGGATGCGCTGATAGGCGCCGCAGCGACAGATATTGCCGGCCATGGCGCCGTCGATCTCATCGTCCGTCGGTCTGGGCGACTGTTCCAGCAGGGCGACCGCCGACATGATCTGGCCCGACTGGCAATAGCCGCACTGAGGCACGTCCAGCTGGACCCAGGCCTGCTGCAGGGGGTGGTCGCCCCCCAGGCCCTCGATGGTGGTGATCTTCGCCGACCCGATGGCGGCGACGGGCGTCAGGCAGGAGCGGATGGGCGCCCCGTCGGCCAGGACGGTGCAGGCGCCGCACTGGGCGATCCCGCAGCCATATTTGGTTCCAGTCAGGCCCAGTTCATCTCGCAGGACCCAAAGCAGAGGTGTGTCCTCGGCCGCCTCCACTGTAAGCGGCTTTCCATTCACATCGAGGGTGATGGCCATGACGTTCCTCAGCATTTGCGGAGCTTGAGCATGATCTTAACGCCGCTTAGGACGCAAGGTAAGCCCCGACCGAACCGCGATGCGTCGGGCCTGATGCGCCCGTCACCCAACTGCGCTACCTAAATTTCCCGACGCCGTGATCGGCCCCGTTTCTGGAGACCCCTCATGACCCCATCGGTCCGCGCCCCCTCTTTCCGCCTGCCCGCGCTGCTGGCCGGCCTTGTCCTGGCGGCGGCGCCGGGACTCGTCCTGGCCCAGGCTCCGGCGTCGTCCCAGGGCGCCCGCCTGTTCAACATGCAGTGCAAGACCTGCCACGGGGAAAAGAGCACGCCGGCTGGCCCGAGCCTGACGGGGATCGCGGGCGGCCCCATCGCCGGCCGCGACGACTACGCCTATTCCCCCGGTCTGAAGGCCAAGGGCGGGACCTGGACGGATGCGGCCCTAGACGCCTATCTGGCGAAGCCCCTGGCCTTTGCGCCGGGCACGCGCATGATGGTCGCTGTCCCTGACGCCAACAACCGCGCCGCCATCGTGGCCTATATGAAGACCCTCAAATGACCTGGAATCTTCGGGCCGGCTTAGGGCTGGGCCTCGTCCTGGCCGCCGCAGCCCTCGCCGGTTGCTCGACCGTGGCGCCGAGCGCGCCCGCCGCCTTTTCGACGCCGATGCGCGCTGGTCCCGCGCCAGAGGACGCCACCGACGCCCCGATGACCTATGCCTGTCGGGAGGGAAAGCGGTTCGTCGCCGCCTACGCCCTGTCGGGCGAACATGCGGTGGTCCAGGCCGGCGGCCGCTCCTACCGCCTGCCCCACGCCCCGTCGGGCTCTGGGGCCCGGTTTTCCGCCGGCGGGGTCGAACTGACGACCAAGGGCGTCGAGGCGAGCCTGGACGGCGCCGCCGGGGCGCCCTATCGCGGCTGCGTCACCGGCTGAAGGAGCAGGATCTTGGACGCCTTTCCCGCCTTTTTCCCCCTGGCCGGCGCCAAGATCGTAATCGCCGGGTCCGGCGAGGGCGCTGAGGCCAAGGCCCGCCTGTTCGACGGCTCGCCCGCACGTCTGGTTCGGGTCGAGGACGCCCAGGCCTATCTGCCAGCCACCTATGCCGGGGCGAGCCTCGTCTTCATCGCCAGTTCTGATGATCTGTTTGTCCAGGCGGCGGCGACGGCGGCCCGGGCGGCCCGGGTCCCGGTCAATGTGGTCGACCGGCCGCCGCTCTGCGACTTCACCACGCCGGCGGTCATCGACCGGGGCGAGGTGGTGGCCGCCGTGGGCACCGGCGGCGCCTCGCCCATGCTGGCGACTCTGTTGCGCAACACCATTGAAACCCGGATTCCCGAGGGGACCGGGCGGATCGCCGCCCTGTTCCGCAGGATGCAGGACGAGGTGCGCGAGGCCCTGCCCGAGCTGCCCCGCCGACGGGCCTTTCTGCGCCAGGCCCTCGAAGGACCTGCGGCCGATGCGGCCATGGCCGGAAACATGGAGGCCGCTGAGGCCCTGCTGCGACAGGCCCTCAACGACGACGCGCCGCAGCCCGGCCGGCTGCAGTTCATCGCCGGGCTGGGCCCCGCTGACCTGATCACCCTTCGCGCCAGCCGCGCCCTGGCCGGCGCCGATGTGCTGGTCATCCCCGACGACGCCGACCCCGAGATCGTCGGCATGGCCCGCCGCGACGCCGAGCGGGTCGCGCCAGAGGCGGCGACGCCCGACCACCTGATCGACCTGGCGCGCCAGGGCCTGAAGGTGGTGAGCCTGATCACCGGCATGCCGCAGGCCGAAGCCCTGCGCGCCTATGCGGAGTCCGGTCTCGCCGTCGAGGTGATGCTGGCCGCCCCGCAGATCTAGTCCAGGGGTTTGCCCCTGGTCTCCGGCAGGAACAGGCAGACCACCACGCTGATGGCGGTGAAGATCACCGGGTACCAGAGCCCCGAATAGATGTTCCCCGTCGCTGTCACGATGGCGAAGGCGCTGAAGGGCACGAAGCCCCCCACCCAGCCGGTGCCGATATGATAGGGCAGGGACATGGCCGTGTAGCGGACCCGTGTGGGGAACAGCTCCACCAGGGTCGCGGCCATGGGGCCGTAGAGGGCCGTGGCGGCCACCACGAAGATCATCAATATGCCAAAGAGCGCCGGCAGGTTGGTCCGCGCCGGATCGGCGGCGGCCGGGTAGCCATTGGCCGCAAGCGCGGCGCGGATTTCACCGTCCACCTGAGCCCGGGCCGACCTGAGGGCGTCCGGCGCCAGTTCCGAGCCGTCGATGGAGACCACCACGGTCTCGCCCACCCGCACCTGCGCCAGGGCGCCGGCCGGGGCCTGGAGGTTGTCATAGGACACCCCCGCATTGGCCAGGGCGGTCTTGGCGATGTCGCAGGCCGAGACGAACTGGGCCCGGCCAATGGGATCAAATTGCAGGGCGCAATCGGCGGGGTCTGCGACCACAATCACAGGCGTTGCGGCCTGGGCCTCGGCCAGGGCCGGGTTGGCCGCCTGGGTCATCGCCTTGAACCCGGGGAAGAAGGCGATCAGGGCCAGGGTCATGCCAAACCACATCACCCACTTTCGGCCCACCCGATCCGACAGCCAGGCGAACAGGACATAGAGCGGCGCGCTGGCCAGAGTGGCGCAGATCATCAGGGTGTTCACCGTCGCCGGCGCCACCTTGAGGAACCGTTCCAGGAAGATTTGGGTATAGAAAAAGGCCGTGTACCAGACCGCCCCCTGGGCGCTCATGAAGGCGAATAGAGCCAGCAACACCAACTTCAGGTTGCCCCACTGTCCGAAAGCCTCAGCGAAGGGCGCCTTGGTCTCCTGGCCCGCAGCCTTGAGCCGCTCAAAGCTGGGGCTCTCGGCGAGCTTGAGCCGCATGAAGATGGAAATGGCCAGCAAGCCTGCTGAGACCAGGAAGGGCAGGCGCCAGCCCCAGTCCATGAAGGCGTCTTCGCCCACGGTCCGCCGGGTCACCAGGATCACCAGCAGAGCGCCGATCAGGCCAAAGGCGGCGGAGGTCTGGATCCAGCCCGTATACTCCCCACGACGGTGGTCTGGCGCGTGCTCGGCCACATAGATGGCCGCCCCGCCATACTCGCCGCCCAACGCCAGGCCCTGCAGGATGCGCAGGAGGATCAGCAGGGCCGGACCGACCAGGCCCGCCTGCTCATATGTGGGCAAAAAGCCGATGGCCAGGGTGGCGCCGCCCATCAGGGTGACGGTGATGAGAAAGGCGGCCTTGCGCCCGATCCGGTCGCCCATGTGGCCAAAGATCAGCGCTCCCAGGGGCCGGAAGGCGAAGCCTGCCCCAAACAGGGCCAAGGCGGCGATCAGGCCGGCGGTCTCGTTCAGCCCGGCGAAGAAGTTTCGCGAGATGACCGAGGCCAAGGCGCCGAAAATGAAGAAATCATACCACTCAAAGGCGGTGCCCGCTGATGAGGCCACCACCACGGTGCGCATGGATGGCGCGCCAGCGCCCCCGTCTTGCTGAGCGTCTGCGGCGTCCTGCGCCATGGTCGTCCCCCCGAACTGATTCCGCGATCAGGAGTAACACTGGTCGGCGAGCCCGTGGAAGGCGCGAAGCGCGGGCGTTCAGGCAGGTTATGGCTCGGCGGGCTCACCGGAGGCGGCCGTTTGGGTCCCGAGCCGGGCGATTTCCGCCAGCAGCATGGCTGGAGAGATGGGCTTGCCCACCACGCCGTCCATGCCGGCGGCCTCATAGGCCTGTCGTTGGTGGCTCATGACATTGGCAGTCAAGGCGATAATCGGAGTCTCCCGCTCCGGACCGGGCAGGGCGCGAATGCGTCGGGTCGCCTCCACACCGTCAATGCCGGGCATCTGCACGTCCATCAGCACCAGGTCGTGTCCGCCACGGGTGGCGGCCTCCACCCCCAGATAGCCGTCGGCGGCGGTCTCCACCTTTGCGCCCAGGCTCTCCAGCAGCCGGATGGCGATCATCCGGTTGGTGGGATTGTCCTCCACCACGAGAATCCGTAGCCCACCCAGAACGTCCTGGGGGGCTGCGGCGGGGGCGGACGGGATGGGCGCCTGGGCGGCGTCGGCCGGGACTTCCAGCCAGAAGGTGGAGCCGACCCCAGGGACAGAACGGAAGCCCACCTCGCCCCCCATCAACTCGGCCAGGCGTTGGGTGATGGTCAGACCGAGGCCAGACCCGCCGAACTGCCGGGTCGTGCTGGCGTCACCCTGGTCAAATCGCTGGAAGATGCGGGGTTGGACCTCCAGGGGGATGCCGACGCCGCTGTCCTCGACTTCGAAACGCAGCCGAGGCGCCTCCGGTGGTCCGGTGAGGCTGGCGCGGACCTGGACGTGGCCGCGGAGGGTGAATTTCACCGCATTGCCCACCAGGTTGAACAGCGCCTGGCGCAGCCGCGTGGGCTCGCCGAGCCGCCAACCGAGGTTTGGGGCGCATTGGACGGTGATCTCCAGTCCCCGTTCCTGGGCCTGGGGGGCCAGCAGGCTGGCGACACCCTCGGCCAGGGCGGCGGGATCAAGGGCCTCATAGGCGAGGTCCAGCCGGCCGGCTTCGATCCGCGAGATGTCGATGACGTCATTCAGCAGTTCGGCCAGCATCTGTCCGCAGGACAGGGCCTCCTCCAGCATCCGGCGCCCGTCCGGAGAAAGGGACTCGGCCTTCAAAAGATGCAGAACGCCGAGCACCCCGTTCATCGGGGTGCGGATCTCGTGACTCATGTTGGCGAGGAACTGGGCCTTGGCCTCGGCGCCGGCCTGGGCGGCGCGCTCGGCTTCCACGAGGGCCAGTTCCTGCCGCTTACGCTCGTCGAAGTCGTGGACAAGGCCCACGCCCTTGAGCCAGCGGCCCTGGGCGTCCTTCTGCAGATGGTGAAAGACCCTCACCCAGCGGGCCTCGCCGTCGGGGGCCAGGACCCGGGCCTCGAAAGCCTCCCCAGACGTCTGCGCCCCCTGGTGAATGTCGCGGAACGCCTGCCGCACCTGTTCCAGGTCATCGGGGTGAAAGCGGGGGAACCGCAGGTGCTGAGCGTCCTCATAGCTGGCCTTGGCCGAGCCGAAGAGCTTCTTGAACTCCGGCGAAGCCCAGAAGGTGCGCGCCCGGTGGTCGATCTCGTAGACGCCGGCGTCGGCGGCCGCCAGTGACACCTTGAGGCGCCGCGCATTGGCGCGGGCGGCCTCGCGGGCCTGGGCGAGATCTGAGATGTCATCCAGATAGGCGACCATGCCGCCCACAGCGCCGGCCGCGTCGTACCAGGGGCGGGCGTCCCAGCGAATCCAGCGACGGTTCCCGCGCCCGTCGACGAACCGGTCCTCCGAACGCCCCACGGCCTGGCCCGCCAGGACCTGCCGATCGGCCGAGAGGAAGCGCCGTGGGAGGCCAGGACAAACCGCCCGAAGCGTTTCACCAATGTGGCGTTCCGCCTCGATCTCAAACACCTCCCGCCAGCGGGGGCTGGCCACCATGTGGCGCATGTCTCTGTCGAACATCGCCACCGCAAAGGGGGCGTTTTCGATCAGCTGCGCCATCTGGCGGGCGCTGGCCCGGGCCTGGTCACGGGCTGCGATCAGTTCGGTAAGCTCCTGGGATATGCCCTTCAGGGCGAACAGCCCCCCGGAGCGCGGCTCGCAGTGGAAGTTCGTGCGCCAATAGGTCCAGCCACCGTCGCGCATCTGGAGCCGGTGGCGCATCTCCCCTGAAACACCTTCCCGGACGCCGCGCTGGAAGGCGGCTTGGACAGCGTCGCGCTCCTCGGGGTGCAGCAGGGTGAAGTAGTCGTCAGCCTTGCGGACCTCATCGGCCCTGCGGCCGGTGATGCCTTGAAGCTCCTCCGACCAGATCACCTCGCCGGTCGCCGGCTCATAGCTCCAGGCGCCGATACCGGCCGCCTCAGACAGGAGCAGCCGGGTGCGCCGGGCCTCTTCAAGTTCGGCTTGCCTCGCCCGGTCATTCGCCGCGTCCCACAGGACGCCGATGATGAGGCCTTCCGGGGTCATATGGCAGCGGCCCGCCAGCCAGCGCCACTGCCCATCCTTCGTCGAAAACCGCGCCAGGGTCTGGCTGACCTTGCCGTTCAGCAGGCGGCTCGCATGGGCGCCGTAGCCATCGGCCTCCTCCGGATGGATCAGGTCGAGAATGTGCCGGCCAATCAACTCCTCAGAACGCCAGCCCGTGGCCCTTGTCCAGGCCTCGTTGACCAGGGTGAGGCGTCCGTCCGGCTTGGCCACGAACATCAGCTCCAGACTCTGCTGAAACATGTAGGCGGCCATGGACAGCTGCGCGCCGGCCTGTTCAGCGCTTTGAGCGTGCGACATTCGGCTCCCCAAACACCGCAGGACTTGCCGCCCTGCTTTCGAAGAACCGAGTTATCATCTAAGCGTAAATGCAAGGTTCGGTCCCGCCAGGGCCGAATTCTCCTGATCCATCAGCGCATTTGACCGACTCCGGGCCGGGCCCGAGCTTCAGCCCCGTGCTGTCCGTCGCAAAAAGTCCAAAATGGCTGATTGACACTCTCGGGGGTGGCGACTAGATACGCCGCTCCTCGCCGCCGACGGACTGGTTGGCGGGGCTGGCGGAAGCCGGTTTGGTCTTTGACATTGTTGAATTGGAAAGAGAAACGCAGGCGGCGGTGTTCTGGCGATGGTTCTTCGGAACTGTCTGGACGCTGACGAACTCTGCGGTCTCTTGAAGACAATACCATGCGTCGTTGAGCCTTAGGGTTTGGCGACGATTGGGAACTCGTCAAGATACGTAGACCAATGCCAATTGGACACTCTTAGGGGTGTTTGAGAAACGTTGGGTCAGAAGTCAACTCAACCTGAGAGTTTGATCCTGGCTCAGAGCGAACGCTGGCGGCAGGCCTAATACATGCAAGTCGAGCGCACCTTTCGGGGTGAGCGGCGGACGGGTGAGTAACGCGTGGGAATATGCCCTATGGTGCGGAACAACTGAGGGAAACTTCAGCTAATACCGCATGTGCCCTACGGGGGAAAGATTTATCGCCATAGGAGTAGCCCGCGTTGGATTAGTTTGTTGGTGGGGTAATGGCTCACCAAGACTACGATCCATAGCTGGTCTGAGAGGATGATCAGCCACACTGGGACTGAGACACGGCCCAGACTCCTACGGGAGGCAGCAGTAGGGAATCTTGCGCAATGGGCGAAAGCCTGACGCAGCCATGCCGCGTGAATGATGAAGGTCTTAGGATTGTAAAATTCTTTCACCGGGGACGATAATGACGGTACCCGGAGAAGAAGCTCCGGCTAACTTCGTGCCAGCAGCCGCGGTAATACGAAGGGGGCTAGCGTTGCTCGGAATTACTGGGCGTAAAGGGCGCGTAGGCGGACAGTTTAGTCAGAGGTGAAAGCCCAGGGCTCAACCTTGGAATAGCCTTTGATACTGACTGTCTTGAGTACGGGAGAGGTGTGTGGAACTCCGAGTGTAGAGGTGAAATTCGTAGATATTCGGAAGAACACCAGTGGCGAAGGCGACACACTGGCCCGTTACTGACGCTGAGGCGCGAAAGCGTGGGGAGCAAACAGGATTAGATACCCTGGTAGTCCACGCTGTAAACGATGAGTGCTAGTTGTCGGCATGCATGCATGTCGGTGACGCAGCTAACGCATTAAGCACTCCGCCTGGGGAGTACGGTCGCAAGATTAAAACTCAAAGGAATTGACGGGGGCCCGCACAAGCGGTGGAGCATGTGGTT
>NZ_JAUSBZ010000076.1 GCF_030651755.1 Phenylobacterium sp.
CAAGGATCAGACGGTTCCGTCTGATCGCATCATGCTCTACGCCGCCTTGGGCTGGAAGCCGCCGGCGATCAGGCTGATCTGGCGCTCCATAATGGCGCTCATCTGCTCAGGCCCGGCGTTCTCCCACGCCGCCATCCGGTAATTCCAGGCGTAGGCGGCCATGAGGGTGTCGACGATCAGGGCGATGTCGGCGTCCGCGGCGACGTCCCCCCGGTCCCGTCCTCCGGCGACGCAATCCTGGATCATGGCCCTTAGCCGCGGATTGCGCCCATAGGGCACCGAGTCCGATCCCGGTCGCCAGTTATAGGCCGCCGCGATATGGGCCAGGAACAGGGGCGTGCGCCGGGTCTCGAAGGCGTAGTGCAGGGCGAAGATCGAGGTCAGGCGGTCGGCGGTGGAGCCGCGCAGATGCGGCGTGATGCGATCGAGCTCGGCATAGAGATCCTCCAGCCGATCCAGCATCACCTGACTGAGCACCTCGGCCTTGGAGGCGAAGCAGGTGAAGACGCTGCCCACCGCCACGCCGGCCTGGCTGGCGATCTCCCGCACCGTCGTCTCTTCGTAGCCGACCGTCTCAAACAGGTCGCGGGCGGCGTCGAGCACACGCCGGCGCGTCGCCTCCTTTTGGGTCTGGCGCAGATTCAATGTCCCCCCAAGCGCGCTCTGACGGCGCGTCCTGATTTGTTTCCAGCTCGCAACAGACCCGCCTTGGGGGTTGGGAGCAAGCAACTTTCCCTTGGGAGAGGTCACCCCATGGCGTCCTAGCCCCTACGCGCCCCCGCCAGGATGACCCGAATCTGATCCCGGGCGCGGGCCTGCAGCGCTTCCAGGCTCCAGCCGGCGAAGACCGCCTGCGGATAGTTGGCCAGGTAGTTGTCGAACAGCATCTGGCTGCGGAGCTTGATCTCACACTCCTGGGAAAGCTCGCCGCGCTCCACGCCAAGCGCCAGTTGGTCGGCAAAAATCTCAACGATTTCCTGGACCGCCGGCAGCGCCCGCAGAGCCTGCCCATCCTCCCAGGACCACGACAGACCCAGGGCGGCGCGGACCAGGGGCATTTGACCCCGATAGAAGCCATAGCCGGCGCTGAAGGCCTTCAGCAGGGCGTCATCGACCGTGCGGCCCCGGGCGGCGGCTTCAGCCATGGCCGCGGACACCGCATTGAGGTCGGAGGTCATGATTTCGCGGAACAGTTCAGACTTGTCGGCGAAATTGGCGAAGACCGCCCCCGTGGACATCCCTGCCGCCGCGGCGATATCGCGGATCGTGGCGCCTTCATAACCCTGGGTGCTGAACAGCTCGCGGGCGGCGGCAAGCACCTTGGCCCGGGTCTGCTGCTTGGCCAGGGCCCGGCGGGTGGGCATGCGGACCTGGGTCTCGGCGTGACCCTCCACCTCGGCGACGTGCTTCATCTGGTTTCTAACTCCGTCTAGCCGAGGCGGGGGAGACCGTCGGCGCATCGGCCCAAACCACCTTGCCGGACCGCCGGAAGGTCGATGGACGCTGGAAATCGAGCTCCGCTCGCAACGCCGACCCCGTCCTGAAGGGGCGAGTTTCAGCGAGTGCGTTCACTTACTCGCGGTATAAGTCTGACATTCTAGGGGATAGCGAAATTATGTCGGTCATGGGGCGTGACGTGCTGTCGCACTCAATTTGCAAGCGGAAACGGGGTGTTAAGCCTATTTTCCACCCCACCACCGACAGCCATTGAATGAACCCGATTCACTGAATTTGATCAACCATTTTCGCGATTGAGAGTCGAAATCAGCTTCGTGCAAATGCGCCCCGAGGCCCTACATTCCAATCAAGCTCAAGCATCCCGCAGACAGGCCATGACCCAGATCTTCGCCATACTGATCCCCGCCAGCCTCGTGGCCGTCACCCTCACCCTGGGGGTGGGAATCTACGCCCTGTTCCGGGGCGGGGACTTTGGACGGTCCTATTCCAACAAGCTCATGCGCCTTCGGGTGGTGCTGCAGGCTTGTGCGGTGATCATCCTGGTGAGCGCCGTCTGGTGGCGAAACACCTACGGGGGCTGAGCCGATCATGGTGGTCCTGAACCGCATCTACACCCGCACCGGCGACAGCGGCGCCACGCGCCTGGCCAATGGGGCGGAGGTGTCAAAGACCGATCCTCGGGTGGAAGCCTACGGGGGCGTCGATGAGACCAACGCCTGCCTGGGCCTGGCGCGGCTGCATACCGTCGAAGACCCCCTCCTGCACGCCATGCTGGGGCGCATACAGAACGATCTGTTTGATCTGGGGGCCGACCTCGCCACCCCCCCGACGCCCGGGGAGGACATCTCCAAGGTGCTGCGGGTGACAGAGGGCCAGGTGGACCGGCTGGAGCGGGAGATCGACGAGATCAACCAGGATCTCGCGCCCCTGACCTCCTTTGTCCTGCCGGGCGGGACCGCGGCGGCGGCGGCCCTGCATCAGGCCCGCACGGTCTGTCGACGGGCCGAACGGGCGGCGGTGGCCCTGGCTCAATCCGAGCCGGTGGCCGCCCCGGCCCTGAAATACCTCAATCGCCTGTCGGACCTGCTGTTTGTGGCGTCTCGCCGCGCCAACGCCAATGGCGCCCTGGACGTCCTGTGGTCGCCAGGGGCGACCCGTGGCTGAGCTCTCAGGGAGCCGCCGCGGCGGCCCGGGCCTCGGCTTCGGCCTGTTGGGCGGCCTTGCGCTCGGGGATGGTCCGGCCGGTGATGTCGGAAATCAACACAGGCCGGGCGCAGACCCGGCCGTCAGGATCCCACCAGCTCCCTTTCGACTCGCACCGCTCCGCGGGCCAGACGACATGGGCGTGGTAGCCGAAGATGCCGACCAGCGAGAGCAGGAAGGCCCCGAAGAAAACGAGTTTCAGACGGTCGATGAAGCGGTTCATCGGAAGGCTCATATTCGGGCTTTTTCTCCCTGGCTAGGGTCGACATTGGCGCAAATTGCCCCATGTCCCTGGCTTGCAAACCGCGCGGGAAACGTTATGCCCCGTGCGTCCCATTCTTACGCAATGCGAATTTGAGGCTTTCATGAAGGTGTTGGTCCCGGTCAAACGGGTGATCGATTACAACGTCAAGCCCCGGGTGAAGTCCGACGAAACCGGCGTGGACCTCGCCAACGTCAAGATGTCCATGAACCCCTTCTGCGAGATCGCCGTCGAAGAGGCGGTCCGTCTGAAGGAAAAGGGCGTCGTCACTGAGGTGGTCGCCGTCTCGATCGGCCCGGCTCAGGCCCAGGAAACCCTGCGTACGGCGCTGGCCATGGGCGCCGACCGCGCCATCCTGGTGCAGACCGACGCCGACCTGGAGCCCCTGGCGGTCGCCAAGGTGCTCAAGGCGGTCATCGACGAGGAGTCTCCGAACCTTGTGGTGATGGGCAAGCAGGCCATCGACGGCGACAACAACGCCACTGGCCAGATGCTCTCGGCCCTGCTCGGCTGGCCCCAGGCCAGTTTCGCCTCCAAGCTGGAAATCTCCGGCGACAAGGCGACCGTCACCCGCGAGGTCGACGGCGGTCTGCAGACCATCGAAGCGCCGCTGCCGGTCATCGTGACCGCCGACCTGCGCCTCAATGAGCCGCGCTATGCGTCTCTGCCCAACATCATGAAGGCGAAGAAAAAGCCCCTCGACGCCAAGGACATCGCCGCCTACGGCGTCGACACCGCGCCGCGTCTCAAGGTCCTCAAGGTCGCTGAACCGCCCAAGCGCAGTGGCGGCATCAAGGTCGAAACCGCGGCCGACCTGGTCGCCAAGCTCAAGAATGAAGCGGGGGTGCTCTAATGGCCGTACTCGTCATCGCCGACCTGAACGCCGGCGCGCTCAGCGACAACACCCATAAGACCGTCTCGGCCGCCAAGGCCATCGGCGGCGATATCGACATCCTGGTGGTCGGCAAGGACGCCAAGCCCGCCGCCGAGGCCGCCGCCAAGATCGAAGGCGTGCGCAAGGTCCTGCTGGCCCAGAGCGACGATCTGGGTCATGGCCTGGCCGAGGCCGTCGAGGCCGTGGTGGTCCCCCTGATGTCCGGCTACGACGCCGTGCTGACGCCCGCCACCTCGCAGGGCAAGAACTTCTCGCCCCGCATCGCCGCCAAGCTCGATGTCTCGCATATCTCCGACGTGGTCGAAGTGGTCGACGCCTCGACCTTCGTGCGGCCGATCTATGCCGGCAACGCGCTCGAGACCGTGCAGTCGGCCGAGGCCAAGAAGGTCGTCACCGTCCGCACCACCGCCTTCAAGGCGGCTGGCGAAGGCGGTTCGGCCGCGGTCGAAGAGATTGACGCGGGCGCAGGCGCCGGCGGCGCCAAGTTCGTCGGCGAAGAGATCGTGAAGTCCGAGCGTCCGGAACTGACCGGCGCAAAGATCGTGGTCTCCGGCGGTCGCGCCATGGGCTCGGCCGAAGAGTTCCAGAAGGTCATCGAGCCCCTGGCGGACCGCCTGGGCGCCGCCGTCGGCGCCAGCCGCGCGGCCGTGGACGCCGGCTACGCCCCCAACGACTACCAGGTCGGCCAGACCGGCAAGGTGGTGGCGCCGGAGCTCTACATCGCCATCGGCATTTCGGGCGCCATCCAGCACCTGGCCGGCATGAAGGACTCCAAGGTCATCGTCGCGATCAACAAGGACGGCGATGCGCCGATCTTCCAGGTCGCCGACTATGGCTTGGTGGCCGATTACAAGTCGGCGGTTCCTGAACTGATGACGGCCCTCGGCTAAGCCAGACCGCCGGCACCGGACTGACGAGGCGGCGCCCCCGGGCGCCGCCTCGTTTCGTTTCCGGGTGCGGCTTTGGCGCCACAAGGAACGGGTCATCCACATTGCGCCGCAACATAAAGACCTTGGCGGGGTCGCCATCGCCCATGTTAGAAAGCCGTCACAGACCAGAGGCGGCCTCAAGGCCGCCCGCAGAATTCGGGGCGATTGGACATGGTTGAGATCAGATCGGTGGGCGTGATCGGCGCCGGCCAGATGGGCTCCGGCATCGCGCATGTCTGCGCCCTGGGCGGCTATGATGTGCTGCTGCACGATGTCAGCCCCGAGCGGATCGATGCGGGCATGGCCCATATCGAGCAGGCCATGGCCCGCCAGGTGTCCCGCGGACTGATCGACCAGGCCGCCAAGGATGCGGCGCTGGCCCGGATCAAGCCGGCGGCCGAACTCCAGGCCCTGGGCGCCTCGGATCTGGCCATTGAGGCCGCCACCGAGAACGAGGAGGTCAAGAAGTCGATCTTCCGCGCCCTCTCTCCCCACCTGGGTCCCAACACCCTGCTGGCCTCCAACACCTCGTCCATTTCGATCACACGGCTCGCCTCGGCCACTGATCGTCCCGAGCGGTTCATCGGCCTGCACTTCATGAACCCCGTGCCGCGGATGAATCTTGTGGAGATCATCCGCGGGATCGCCACCGGCGCCGAGACCTACGAGACCGCGGTCAATTTCGCCCGGTCGCTCGGCAAGACCACCGCCAACGCCGAGGACTTCCCGGCCTTCATCGTCAACCGCGTCCTGGTGCCGATGATCAACGAGGCGATCTACACCCTGTACGAGGGTGTCGGCACGGTGGAAGCCATCGACACGGCCATGAAGCTGGGCGCCAACCATCCGATGGGCCCCCTGGAGTTGGGGGACTTCATTGGCCTCGACACGGTCCTGTCGATCATGAACGTCCTCTATGACGGCCTGGCCGACTCCAAGTACCGCCCCTGCCCGCTGCTGGTGAAGTACGTCGAAGCCGGCTGGCTGGGTCGCAAGGCAGGCCGCGGCTTCTATGATTATCGCGGCGAAAATCCCGTCCCCACCCGCTAGGCCGCCGCCTGCGGCCATTTCGCGCCCAGCCTGGGCGTATTCGTTAATCTGTTCGACTTGCGCCCCCGGCGTGACCGATACTGCCAGGCGATTCGAACAGGCGGGTTCATGCGAAGGCTGACGCTTGCGCTGCTCTGCGGCGCCTATCTCTGTCTGGCGCTGATCATCGCCCTTTCGCTCTGGCGAAATGGCGGTGGCTGGGGTGCGGGCGTGGCCGCCCTGGTGGGCGGCCTGGGCCTGGCCTTCGCCTTCCACGGCCTGATCGAGCATGCCCTGACAGCCTCCGGCCTGCGCGGCGAGATCGCCGCCCTGCGTGACGCCCACCGCATCCTCCTCGACCAGGTGGAAAAGGTCGACGCCCGCCTGTCGCAGGTGGTCGAGACCGTCACCGACGAGGCCGTGCGCCGGTCCGAAGAGCTGTCTGACGAGGTTCACATGCTAGAGGACCTGGTCCAGCGCATGGGCCAGAGGCTGGAAGAGCGGGTCACCGCCCCGCCGGTCCATACCCGGCCCGGCCATGATCCCCGCCGTGAGGCTGCGCTTCTGGAGACCGTCCGTGGCGCCCTGGCCGACAACCGGGTGGATCTCTACCTGCAACCGGTTGTGGCCCTGCCTCAGCGCAAGACCATCTTCTATGAGAGCTTCTCGCGCCTCCGCGACGAGAGCGGCCGCATCCTGATGCCGGCCGAATATATCAGCGTCGCCGAGGCCGAGGGCCTGATGACGGCCATCGACAACCTGCTCCTGTTCCGCTGCGTGCAGATCGTCCGACGCCTGGCCAAACAGGACCGCAAGGTCGGCATCTTCTGCAATGTCGCCCCCACCAGCCTCGGGGATGAGAGCTTCTTCCCGCAATTCCTGGACATGCTGGCGGCCAATCGCGACCTGGCTGGCGCCCTGATCTTCGAGCTCGGTCAGAGCGCCTTCGAGGCCCGCGGGGCCGTCGAGGCGCGCAACATGGCCAAGCTCGCCGACCTGGGTTTCCGCTTCTCCCTGGACAAGGTCACCGACCTGGACTTCGACCTGCAGGATCTCGCCCGCTCCGACGTCAAGTTCGTCCGGGTCGGCGCCCAGATGCTGCTGGACGAAATGGTCGAGCTGGACGGTCGGCTGGTGCTGAAATCCCTGCCCGACCTCGCCGCCGAGGATTTCTGCCAGCTGACCCGTCGCTATGGGGTCGAGGTGATCGTTGAGAAGGTGGAGAGCGAGCGCCAGATCGTCGACCTGCTGGAACTCGAGGTCGGCTATGGGCAGGGCCACCTGTTCGGCGAGCCGAGGCCGATCCGCGAGGCCGTGCTGGCCGAGGCTGATCCCCCCGCCGACTTCCTGCGCCAAGGCCTGCGCCGCCGCGCCGGCGGCCGTGGCTGAGGGCGACCTCCAGCACACCCCGATTGACCGCGGACCCGGCGACCTTTACCGCCGCAGGCCATGACCAAGCCGCAGACGCCCCAGGGCCTTTCCGACCTCATCGACCACTATGACGTCCTGCTGAGCGACGTCTGGGGAGTGATTCACAACGGCCGCGAAAGCTTTCCGGCCGCCTGTGCGGCGCTGGCCCGCTGGCGGGCCGAGCGGGGGCCAGTGATCCTGATCTCCAACTCCCCGCGCCCCTCGCACGACGTGGTCGCCCAGCTGGACGCCCTGGGCGTGCCGCGGGAGTCCTGGTCGGCCTTCGTCACCTCCGGCGACGCCACCCGCCTGTTGCTGGCCGAGCGCGCGCCCGGTCCCGCCTGGCGTCTGGGTCCTGACCGGGACGCCCCACTCTATGAAGGGCTGGGCCTGTCCTTCGAGGCCCTCGACAAGGCCGCCTTCATCGCCTGCACCGGCCCCATCGACGACGAGACCGAAGGCCCTGGGGACTATCAGGACCGGTTCGAAGGCGCCGCAGCCCGCGGCCTGGAGATGGTCTGCGCCAATCCCGACATCGTCGTCCAGCGGGGCGACAAGCTGATCTATTGCGGCGGGGCGCTCGCCCAGCTCTACGAGACCCTGGGCGGTAAGGTCGTCATGGCCGGCAAGCCGCATGCGCCCATCTACGATCTCTGCGTCGCCGAGGCCGCGCGCCTGACCGGCCGCCCGGTGGACCGCGCCCGCCTGCTCTGCATCGGCGATGGGGTGGCCACCGACGTCAAGGGCGCCAACGCCCAGGGGCTCGACGTCCTGTTCATCGCCGCCGGCATCCACGGCGCCGAAACCATCACCCCCGAGGGGTTGGACGCCGCCGCCGTCGAGGCCCTGCTCCGGCAGGCGGGCGCCCAGGCCCGCTGGGCTATGGCTGACCTGGCCTGGTAGGGGCCGGGACCCCCATCGGCTGGCGTCAGGAGGGGGACTGACTCACCGGCGTCTGCGGCGGTGGGGGGACCGGATCGGCCGGAGTCTGGTCGCAGGCGGCCAGCAAACCAAGCGCTACGGCGGCGCCGATCAGCGTCTTGCACATTCCCATCGCTCTCCCCATTGGAAGCCTGTCGGGGCCATCTTCGGCGCAGATCGGCGCCCGCGTCCAGCGCAAGCGCCTTCGCATTGCGCTGGGTTGCGTCTATGCAGGGCCAAAAATGGGGAGCGTTTCCTTGCCGGGACTATTCTTCGAGGACCTCAGTCTGGACCAGAGCGCACAGATCGCCCGAACGGTGAGCGCCGCCGATGTGGAGGCCTTCGCCGCCGTCTCCGGCGACGACAACCCCCTGCACCTGGACGAGGCCTATGCGGCGACCACGCCGTTCAAGCGCCGGATCGCCCACGGCATGCTGACCGGCGCCTATATCTCGGCCGTCCTGGGCTCACGTCTGCCAGGCCCTGGCGCGGTCTATGTCTCCCAGACCTTGCGGTTCCGCCGCCCCGTGGGGCTTGGCGACGAGGTGACCACCACCGTCACCGTCCGCGACCTGGACCCCCGCAAGGGCCACGCCACCTTCGCCACCGTCTGCACCGTGGCCGGCAAGACCGTGGCCGACGGCGAGGCCGTGGTCCTCGTGCCCAAGCGGGACGCCTGACCGATGCGGGTGATCAAGGGATGGAAGGGCCTCATGGCCCGGGATCGTGGCGCGGCCATTGCGCTGGGCAATTTCGACGGAGTCCATCGCGGCCACCAGCAGGTGATCGCGCTCGCCGCCCGGGCCGCCCGCGAAAAGGGGGCGCCCCTGGGCGTGATCAGCTTCGATCCGCACCCGCGGCAGATCTTTGCGCCCAATGCGCCGGCATTTCGCCTGATGCGGCCAGGCCAGCAGGCCCGCGCCCTTGAGGCCCTGGGCGTGGACCTGTTCTACGTTCTCCCCTTCGACCAGGAGATGGCGAGCCTGACCGATCGCGATTTCGCCCAGCACGTCCTGCACGAGGGCCTGGGGGTGGCGCACGTGGCGGTAGGCTTCGACATTTCCTTCGGCAAGGGTCGGACAGGGAGCCCCGCGACCATGACGGATTATGGACAGGAATTCGGCTTCGGCGTCTCGGTGGCGACCGCCGTGGCCGACGACAGCGGTGAGAAATACTCCTCCACCGCCGTGCGCGACGCCCTGCGCGACGGCCAGCCCGAAGCCGCCGCGGCCATCCTCGGCCGGCCCTTCGCCATCGAAGGCGTCGTCCAGCGGGGCCGGCAACTGGGCCGCGAGCTCGGCTTCCCCACCGCCAATGTGCAGGTGGACGACTATGTCCAGCCGCGCTTCGGCGTCTACGCCACCCGTACCCGCCTGCCGGACGGCCGCGAGGTGCCCGGCGTGGCCAATATCGGGGTCAATCCGACGGTCGGTGAAGTGGCCCCCGTGCTGGAGGTCTGGCTGTTCGACTTCGATGAGGACATCTACGACCAGACCATCGAGACCGACCTGATCACCTTCCTGCGTCCGGAGCTGAAGTTCGTCAGCCTCGACGCCATGGTCGAACAGGTCATGCGCGACGCCGGCCAGGCCCGCCAAATCCTGATGCCCGACTTCTGAAGCCCGCCTTGAGACTCTCGGGGCCAGCCTAAAGGGCTCGCTCGCGCCGCGACGGTCTGCTAGGACCGCCCCATGACGAGGGGCCGCAAATCCTTGCGAATTACGCGCCCGGCGTGACGCCGCCGGAGCCTATGATCCAGCGCGCGCCGGGACCTGTTCCGCCCTCCTCCGCCTCCGACTTGGACGAAAAATCCCATGGCCGACGACGCTGAAAAGCGCACCGACTCTCCCGATCAGGCGGGGCGCGACTATCGCGAGACCGTCTTCCTGCCCCAGACCGACTTCCCCATGCGCGCAGGCCTGCCGCAGAAGGAGCCGCAAATCCTGGCCAAGTGGGACGAGATCGGCCTCTATCACGCCGCCCGCAAGGCCCGCCAGGCCGCCGGCGCGCCGCTGTTTGTGCTGCATGACGGCCCGCCCTACGCCAATGGCGCCATCCATATCGGCCACGCCCTGCAGAAGACCCTGAAGGACTTCGTGGTCCGCTCGCGCTTCGCCATGGGCTACGACGTGGACTTCGTGCCCGGCTGGGACTGCCACGGCCTGCCGATCGAGTGGAAGATTGAGGAGGAGCTGCGCAGCAAGGGCCGCCGCAAGGACGAGGTCTCCAAGGCCGAGTTCCGCGAAAAGTGCCGCGCCTATGCCGGCCAGTGGATCGACGTCCAGCGGGACGGCTTCAAGCGCCTGGGCGTCCTGGCCGACTGGGAGAACCGCTACGCCACCATGGACTATGGCAGCGAGGCGGCCATCGTCGCGGAGTTCCACAAGTTCGTGGCCTCGAACCAGCTCTATCGCGGCTCAAAGCCGGTGATGTGGAGCCCGGTGGAGCGCACCGCGCTGGCCGACGCCGAGGTCGAGTATCACGACCACGTCTCCCCCACGATCTGGGTGAAGTTCCCCGTGACCCAGGGGTCCGACGCGGCCCGCGGGGCCAGCGTGGTGATCTGGACCACCA
>NZ_JAUSBZ010000078.1 GCF_030651755.1 Phenylobacterium sp.
GCTCAGCCTGGCCTGTGGCCCGGTCCCCGCGGGCCATCGCCTGGAAGGCCGATAGGTCACGCTGGCGCAGGTCGGCGAGGATGGCCCGGGCGCGGGTCAGGGACTGGCTGATCTCGCCCCAGGCCCGGGCTCGCTCGGCGTTGACCGCCGTGGCCTGGAAGTTTGTCGCCTGAGCGATTGACTGATCCAAGGTCTGGATCGCGACACCCTCCGCCTGGCGCCAAGCGGCCGATGCGCCGTCAGGGCTGGCCTCCATGGTCCCCAGGACGTGATCTGCGAAATCCCGTTCGGTCGCCGCCTCCATTTCATGCTGAGCCGCCTGCACCGCCGCCAACTGGCGGATGAAGGCCAGGTCGCGGTTCACGATCGCCGCGGTTTCTGACCGGATTTCGCCGATCTGGGCCAGGCCCAGGGCGCCCAGGGCGACCACCAGCACAATGACGGCGATGAAGCCCAGCAGGATTCGATTGGCGATGCTCACAGGGTCAGACTCCCACAGGCGCGTCGCCGGCCAGCAGGGCGGCGACGGACAGGATCACAAGGGTTTTGGCGTGGTGCGGCCCGGGACTTACCACCTGCGCCCGGTCCAGGCTGGCGGATTCAGCGATGACGTCGGCCGCATAGGGCCGCTCGCCCAGGCGCAGGGCCAGGTCGGGGCGTCCCTTGAGCATGACGAGGTACCCAGTCGCCGCTTGAGGCGGCGGCGCGCCCAGCAGCACGCCAAAGTCCAGAACTTGCCGGACGCGTCCGCTATCGGCGACCAGGCCGATGACTCCACCAGCCTGCCCCGCGCCGGTGCGGCTCATTTGCTCGAGGGGGCGGAGGCTGGCGATATCGGTCATCAGCAACCCGTAGAGGTTCTCGCCAAAGGGGCAGAGCAGGACGGCCAGACTGGCGCTGAACGCCTCGGACGCGCCGTCCGCCTCTGGCCGGGCGAGCCGGCGCTCGCGCTCATCCAAAATCTGTCGGGTCCGCAGAGATTCGGTGGTCTGGGCGGTCTTGGACTTCTGCGGGCTCATGCCTTTGGTCGCCTCTCCAACTGCAGTCGCGCGAGTTCGCGCAGGTCGCCCGCCGTCAGGCCATCCCCTTCGCACAGGGGCGTCGTGGGGCTCAAGTTTGCGGCCGCTCGTCCGGCCGCCGCCAGGGCGCGACGACCAGCGGCCTCCTGGCCGCGCTCCAATCGAACCAATCCCAGGTGATACTGGGCCAAAAGGAAGGTCTCATCCAGATAGACGGCCCGTCTTAGGGCCTCCTCGGCCTGATCGAGCCGTCCTTGCGCCTGCGCCACCAGCCCGAGGTAGAAGTGCGCGGCCGGTTCTGAAGGCGTCCGGGCGAGGACGGCCTGACAATGCCGCGCCGCCTCGGCGAAGCGGCCAAGATCAGCCAGGAGCCGAATCTCGTCCAGGCCCGCGGGGGTTTCCTGCTGTGGCGGTGGGGGTGTCGACGGCCTGGGGATCTGGATGGCCGGAAGGACGGATATGCCGATCGGAGCGGCGGGGGGCGCGGAGATGTCCTCCATCTGAGGCGGCGACCATTGCCGGAGGGTCGTCGTCGCCTCGTCGTTCGGCCCCCGCCGGCGGTAGGCGGTGGCGCCGGGCAGGGCGACCACGCGGACATGGGCCTCGAACCCAGGATTGGGCTCGGCGTGGCCGACGAGCAACCATCCCGCTTCGCTCAATCGCAGAGCCAGGGCGCCGACCACGGCGTTCATGGCTTCCGGGTGGAAATAGATGAGGACGTTGCGACAGAGGATCAGGTCGAAGTCTGTCAGATCCAGGGGCGCGGTCGGCCCCAGGAGATCCAGCAGGTTACCGTACTGATACCGCACGAGACTGCGATAGCGTGGGCGTAACCGCCATCCCTTTCCCTCAGGGACGAACCAGCTTCTGCGCTGTTCGGCCGACAGGGACCGCAGGGCCCATGCGCCGAAGTTCGCCTCGCGGGCGGCCTCCAGGGCGATCTCATTGATGTCGGTCCCCAGGATGGTGATCCGCCAGTCAGCGATGCGGTCGCCCAGCAACTCGGCGACCAGGATGGCGACCGAATAGGGCTCGGCGCCGGTCGCGCAGCCAGCGCTCCAGATCCGCAGACGGCGCGTGGACCCATTGCGCGCGATCAGTTCTGGGAGGATCGTATTCCGGAGGGCGGCGAACTGCTCCACGTAGCGAAGGAAATAGGTTTCCCCGACGGTCACCTCACCTTCCAGACGCCGCCATTCCCTCGCCCCAGCCTCAGGATCGTCCAGCAGGCGAACATAGGCCTCGACATCAGCGAGGCGCAGGGCCGCCAGCCGACGTCTCACCCGATCCCAAAGCACATCGTCCTTGTCGGCGTAGTAGAAGTGGCCGGTCCGGGCGATGATTTCGGCCTTGAGGCTCCAGAATGGGTGGTCCGGCGCGAACACCGGAAAGGCCGGGCTCAGGGCGCGCCATCCCCCGAGGCGTCCAGCCTCGTCTGAAGGGCCTCGGCGATCTCCGCCAGCCGGGCCTGCTCTTCCAGCAGCAGAAGCCGTCCCACATCCAGCACAGGAACGAGCTGACCCTGGATCAGCAGATTGCCGCTCACGGCGCCGTTGGCGCTGGCGGTTTCATCGACCTCGCTGATCCCCTCGGCGATCAGACCGGCGTCCTTGACCCGATCGGCAAGCAGAGCCACGTCGCCCTCGCCGTGGCCATCAGCCAAGCGGACCACATGGCTGTACAGGTCAAGCTTGGTCGCCGCGCGGCCGGGATCAAGCAGCCGCGCCAAGTCGATCACCGCCAGGGGACGCCCCCGCAGATTCATGAATCCGGCCAGAACCTTCGGCCAGGGGATCTGTCGTTCAAGGCGGGTCACAGGCAGGATTTCGGCCACGGCGCCCATGGGCAGGGCCATGTCGACGCCGGCCACGTCCAGCAACAGATAGCGATCCTGGGGGAAGGGCATGGGAGTCTAGAACACCATTCCGCCCCCGCCGCCAATCGCCATTCGCAACCTGCGCGCGCGAACCTGCGCGATCGCAGGCTCGTGGGTCGCGCGGTGAGCTCTCAGATCTCGGTCACCGGCAGCCGGAGATAGACGCGGCCGTCCCGCTCGGCCGGGGGCAGGGCGCCGGCGCGGATGTTCACCTGCAGGGAGGGCAGAATGAGATTGGGCGGGGGCAGGGTGGCGTCCCGCGCCTCCCGGCGGGCGACGAAGTCGGCCTCGCTCACCCCGCCGCGCAGATGGATATTCTCCGCCCGCTGGGCCGCCACGGTGGTCTCCCAGGCGTGGGTCTTGCGATCCTCGGTCAGATAGTCGTGGCCGACATAGATCTTAGTTTCCGGTGGCAGGGCGAGAATCTTCTGGATCGACCGATAGAGGGTTGCGGCGTCGCCCCCGGGGAAGTCGGCCCGGGCGGTCCCGTAGTCTGGCATGAACAGGGTGTCGCCCACATAGGCGGCCCCATCGATCAGGTAGGTGACGCAGGCCGGCGTGTGGCCTGGGGTGTGCAGAACGCCGATCTCGGTGTCCCCGAGCTTCAGAGTGTCGCCCTCGCGGACCAGACGGTCGAAGACCGACCCATCGGTGGTCACGTCGTCGGCCCCGAACACCTTGCCGAAATAGTCCTGCACGGCGGTGATATGGGCGCCGATCACCACCTGGGCGCCGGTCGCTTCTCGCAGGCGCGTAGCGGCCGACAGGTGGTCGGCATGGGCGTGGGTCTCAAGGACATAGATCAGCTTCAGGCCATGGGCCTCCACCGCCCGCAGGACCTCGGAGACCTGCTCGCGGGAAACCTTCGCGCCCTTGGGCTCATAGTCGAGGACCGGGTCGATGACGGCCGCCTGGGCCGTCGCCTCGTCCCAGACCAGGTAGGTGACGGTCGAGGTCGCCTCGTGGAAAAAGCTCATCTGCTGAACGGACATTGGGTTCTCCTTTCGGCTACCTATATATGCACCATTGCTAATATAGCAAACCTCGCTATGAACGAAGGCCAGGAGCGCGCCCGATGGACCTCACCACCACCGCGATGATCGCCGCCGTCGTCAGCGGCGCCGTGGTCGGATTCCTGCTGGCGGTGTTCGGGGGCGGGGGGTCTGTGCTCGCCATGCCGGCGCTCCTGTATGTCGTCGGAATCGGGGATACGCACCTGGCGATCGGGACCTCGGCTGCGGCTGTGGCGGTCAACGCCGGCCTCAACCTTTTGGGGCATGCGCGAAGCGGCCGGGTGAAATGGCCCTGCGCCAGCGTGTTCGCCGCCGCGGGCCTGGCCGGCGCCCTTGGAGGGTCCAGTCTGGCCAAGCAGGTGGATGGTCAGGCTCTGCTGGTGTTGTTCGCCCTGGCCATGGCCGCCATCGCCCTGTCCATGCTGCGCCGGCCGAAGGACGCTGGTGACCCGCTGGTGCACATCTCATGGCCCCTGACCCTGCGGCTGGCGCCGATGGGCCTGATCACAGGGTTCGCGGCCGGCTTCTTCGGAATCGGCGGCGGGTTCCTGATCGTGCCGGGCCTGATGGCGGCCACAGGGATGACGCTGGCCAACGCTGCGGCCTCATCGCTGTTGTCGGTCAGCCTGTTCGGCGCGGCCACCTCGGCCAACTATGCGTTCTCAGGGCTGGTGGTGTGGCCGGTGGCGGGCCTGTTCATCGCCGGCGGCATGGCCGGGGGATGGGCGGGCCTCAAGGCCGCGGGGCTGTTGGCCGATCGCGCCCTCCTGGCCAGACGCCTGTTCGCCGGCCTGGTTCTGATCGTGGCGGCCTATGTGGCCTGGAAGGGGATTGTCGGATGAGTTTCTGGGACGAGCGCTATCAGGGCGAGACCTATCTGTTTGGCGAGGCGCCCAACGCCTTCCTGGCCCGCCAGGCCCATCGGCTGGCGCCTGGGCAGAGCGCCCTGGCGGTCGCCGACGGGGAGGGGCGCAACGGCGTCTGGTTGGCGCAGCAGGGACTGTCGGTCCTGTCGGTGGATGGCTCTGCGGTGGCCCAGGTCAAGGCGGCCCGGCTGGCCGCCTCCCGCGGGGTGAGCCTCGACCTGCAACAGGTCGATCTGGCCGCCTGGCCCTGGCCGCAGGGGCAGTTCGACCTGGTGGCGGCCATCTTCATCCAGTTCGCCGGGCCAGAGCTGCGGACCGAGATCTTCGAGAACATGAAACGGGCGCTCAAACCTGGCGGCCTGATCCTGCTGGAGGGCTACCGGCCTGAACAGATCGCCTATGGCACCGGTGGCCCCCGGACGCCGGAGAACCTCTATACCGAGGAGATGCTGCGCGAGGCCTTCGCCGACGTCGAAATTCTGGAGCTCGCCGCCTATGACGCGGCGATCGAGGAGGGCGCAGGCCACAGCGGTCCCTCGGCCCTGATCGACCTCGTCGCCCGTAAGCCTGCCTGATCGGTCAGCTCGCCGGCTTGCCACGATAGATGTCGCATAGGGTGTCGATCACCCGGGCCGCGGCCGGATCGGTCAGCCGGTAGAAGATGGTCTGACCCTCCCGGCGGGTGCCCACCACACCTTCGGCCCGCAGCTTGGCCAGATGCTGGGAAGCCGCCGACTGGGCCAGGCCCACATGCTGGGCCAGCTCGCCGACGGAGCATTCCCCATCCCCCAGCCGGCACAGGATAATCAGCCGCTGCTCGCTGGACATCAGCTTCATCAGCCGGGCGGCGGCCGCGGCGCTGGCCTCCAGGGCCGCCAGTTCGGCCGGGTCGGGCATCTGGGCGGCGACGGCGTTGAGGGGGGCCTTGCTCATGCTCACAGGTCCAGGTTCGGTTAGGCGGTAGTGACGGCGTCAGGGCGGGTGGCGGGCCGCCCATCGTCTCTCAGAACCACATAGATGGCCGGTATGACCAGCACCGTCAGCAGGGTCGAGGAGGCCAGGCCAAACAGCAGGGAGATGGCCAGACCCTGGAAGATGGGGTCGAACAGGATCACCGCGGCGCCGATCATGGCCGCCGCAGCGGTCAGGACGATGGGTTTGAACCGGATGGCGCCGGCCTCCAGCAGGACGTCGCGCAGAGGCCGGTCTCCCGTCTGGGCGTGCCGGATGAAGTCCACCAGCAGGATCGAGTTTCGCACGATGATGCCGGCGAGCGCGATGAAGCCGATCATCGAGGTGGCGGAGAACGGCGCGCGGAAGAGGATGTGGCCGATGACGATGCCAACCAGGGTGAGCGGAATTGGCGTCAATATCACCAGGGGCAGGCGGAAGCTTTTGAACTGCGCCACCACCAGCACATAGATGCCCAGGATCGCCACTGCGAAGGCTGCGCCCATGTCGCGGAAGGTGACCCAGGTGATCTCCCATTCCCCGTCCCACAGCAGGGTCGGGGTGCTCTCATCGCTGGGCTGACCGTTGAGACGCACGGTGGGCTTGGGCAGGTCGCCCCAGTCATGGGCCTCGATGGCGTCGCCGACAGCCAGCATGCCGTAGATCGGCGCCTCGTACTGGCCCGCGAGCTCGGCGGTGACCATTTCGGCGTCCAGGCCGTCCCGACGATAGATCATGTGCGAGCCGGGTTCCGACGTCGCCTCGACGACCTCGCCCAGCTCCACCAGCCGGGGGGGGGGCGGCGCTCCGGGACACCGCCACCGGGGTGGCGGCCAGGCGCTCGCCCCAGGTGCGATCGGACTGGGGCAGGCGGACGGCGATCTCCAGGGGCGTGCGGCCCTCGCCGCGATGGGCGTAGCCCACCGGGCCGCCGCCGAAGACTGCGCCGATGGAGTCCAGCACGTCGCCCTCGGCCACGCCCAGATGCTCAAGGGTGTCGCGGGTGGGCGTCAGGCGCAGACGAGGGCGGGGCTGGCCATAGGAGTCGTCCACATCGACGATGAAGGGGATCGCCTGGAACAGGGTCTTCACCTCTGCGGCCACCGCGCGGCGGGTTTCGGCGTCGGGGCCATAGATCTCGGCCAGCAGGGTAGCCATGACCGGCGGCCCTGGCGGCGCCTCAACGACCTTCACCGATCCGCCGGCGGGCAGGGGCAGGTCTACTAGCTTATCGCGCAGATCGAGCGCGATGGCGTGGCTGGCCCGCTTGCGGTCGCCCTTGTGGGACAGGGTGATGGACAGGTCGCCCATCTCTGGCTGGTTGCGCAGGAAGTAGTGCCGGACCAGGCCATTGAAGTTGAATGGCGAGGCCGTGCCGGCATAGGCCTCGATCGCGATGACTTCAGGAATGGCGCGGGCGATCTCCGCCGCCGCCGCCAGGGTCCGCTCAGTGGTCTCCAGGCTGGCGCCTTCTGGCAGGTCGAGAACCACCTGAAGCTCCGACTTGTTGTCGAAGGGGAGCAGCTTCACCGTCACGGTCTTGGTGGCGAACATGCTCATGGACAACAGGGTCGCCAGGCCCACCGCGCCCAGGAAGATCCAGGCGCTGCGGCGGCTGGCGATCACCCGGCCGGCCAGGGCGCGATAGGCGCCTCCCAACCGACCGCCGCCGTCATCATGCCCGTGCCCGTGCCCATCGGCCAGGGTCTGACGGGCGAAGCGGACCATCAGCCAGGGGGCGATAACGACAGCCACAAAGAAGGAGAACACCATGGCCGCCGAGGCGTTGACCGGAATCGGCGCCATGTAGGGGCCCATCAGGCCGGAGACGAACAGCATGGGCAGCAGGGCCGCCACCACCGTCAGGGTCGCCACCACGGTGGGATTGCCCACCTCGGCCACGGCCTCAATGGCCGCCTGGGTGGGGCTGCGGCCATCCTTCATCGCCCAGTGCCGGGCGATGTTCTCGATCATGACGATGGCGTCGTCGACCAGGATGCCGATGGAGAAGATCAGGGCGAACAGGCTGACCCGGTTGATGGTGTAGCCCATCAGGTTCGAGGCGAAGAGGGTCAGAAGAATGGTGGTGGGGATGACCACGGCGGTGACGCCAGCCTCCCGCCAGCCGATGGCCAGGCCGATCAGGATGACGATGGAGACGGTGGCCAGCCCCAGGTGGAAGAGCAGTTCATTGGCCTTTTCGTTGGCGCTCTCGCCATAGTCGCGGCTGACGGCGATCTCCAGGCCCTCGGGGATCAGGGTCCCTTTCAGGGTCTCCACCCGCTCGAGAATGTGTTCTGAGACCACGACGGCGTTGGCGCCCTGGCGCTTGGCGATGGCCAGGCTGACGGCCGGCGCCTGGGTCCAGCCATCAGCGGTGCGGCTGTGGCGCCAGACCCGGGCCTGATCCTCCCGCGGCGCCTGGATCACATTGGCGACGTCGCGGATGTAGACCGGCTCGCCCTTGACCGAGGCCACACTCAAGAGGCCGACCTCCTGGGCGCTGGCGAGGGTGCGACCGGCCGCCACGTTCACCGCTTGGCCGCCTTGGCGGATCGTGCCGGCGGGGAAACTGCGATTGGCCTGGCGCACGGCTTCAATCACCCCGCCGAGCGGCACGCCCCGCAGGGTCAGGCGCTCGGGGTCGGGTTCGATGCGAATCTCGTCAGGGCGACCGCCGACGATGAAGGTGAGGCCCACATCCTCGACCTTGGCCACCTCGGTGCGCAGCTTCACGGCGATGTCATAGAGGGCCTGGTCGGACCAGCGCTCGGCCATCTCCGGGGCGGGGGTCAGGGTCAGGACCACGGCGGGGACGTCGTTGATGCCCCGGGTGACGATCATCGGTTCCGGGATGCCCACGGGACTCCGATCGTAGTTGGCGCGGACCTTTTCGTGGACCC
>NZ_JAUSBZ010000083.1 GCF_030651755.1 Phenylobacterium sp.
ACCCCCGCTGGGCGGCCTGGTGGCCCAACCCCGCCGACCGGCTGGTGGTGGGCGCTGATGAGGATCCTCTGACCGCCCTGGTGGGCTTCCTTCGGGCCCGCAGCGCCGGCGCCCTGCGGGACGCCTCATGACGCCGTTCCAGCTCGCCGCGCCGGGCTTCCTATTCCTGCTGGCCCTGATCCCCGCCCTGCTGGCGTGGCGAAGGTGGCGTGGCCGTGCGCCGGTCTGGCTGACCCCCTATGCCGCAGCCTGGAACCCCCGCAGCCAGATCCCGACGGCGCCCTGGCGGATGGTCGCGGTCTGCCTGGCCATCGCCCTGCTGGCGCTCGCCCTGGCCCGTCCCCAGCGCACGGACCAGCGGCAGGAGGTGGTCTCCCGGGGCTATGACCTGATGCTCGCCATCGACCTTTCCACCTCGATGCTGGCCGAGGACTATGTGGGACCAGAAGGGCCCATCAATCGGCTGGAGGCGATCCGGCCGGTCCTCCAGACCTTTGTCACTGAGCGGCCCAACGACCGGATTGGCGTGGTGGTGTTCGCCGCCCGCGCCTATACGCTGGCCCCCCTGACCACCGACCACGCCTGGCTGGAGGATCAGCTGGCCGCCATTCAGATCGGGCTGCTGGACGACGGCACCGCCATCGGTGACGGCCTGGCCATCGCCCTGGCGGGCCTGGAGAACGCGCGGGACGCCGACGATGAGGCTGTGGGCAAGTTCATCATCCTGCTTACCGACGGCGCCAACACCAGCGGCAGCCTGACCCCGCCCCAGGCCACGGCCATCGCCCGCCACCGAGGCACGCCGGTCTACGCCATCGGGGCCGGGCGCAACGGCATGGTGCCCTTCCCCATCTTCGACAATCAGGGCCGCCGGGTTGGCACCCGTCTATTCCCCTCGGCCCTGGACATCGAGGCCCTGCAACAGATGGCGCAGGAGACCGGGGGTCGCTTCGCCCAGGCTGGCGACGTCCAGGCCTTGAACGAAGCCTTCGCCGCCATCGACGCCGCCCAGAAGACGGCCTTCAGCACCCGCACCCGGGTGGTCACCACCGAACTCTTTCCCTGGCCCCTGGCCGCGGGCCTGGCGAGTCTGCTGCTGGCCGCGCCGGTTTGGGGCGGCTTGAGCGGCGGCCTGCGCCGCAGGCGGCTGGCATGAGTTTTCTGTGGCCCCAGATTCTGTGGCTCGCCGCCCTGGCGCCGGTCCTGGCCGCCCTGGAAATCCTGTTGTCGCGCCGCAGGGACCCCACGGGCGCGTGGCCGCAGATCCGGCGCGGGGCGGCCTCCGGCGGGCGCGTGCGTTTCGACGGCCGCGGCGGCGGCTCCTGGCTGGCCTGGCGGTTCTGGTTGGCCTTTCTGATGATCGTTGTCGCCCTGGCCCGGCCCCAGTGGGGTCCGGCGGCCCTGACGGCGGGAGACCAGGCGCCGGGCGAAGTGATCATCGCCCTGGACCTGTCGCGGAGCATGCTGGCGAGCGATGTGTCCCCCAGCCGCCTGGCGCGGGCGCGAAGCCTGGCCACCCGCCTGGTTGATGATCTGCCGGACCGGCGCATCGGTCTGATCGGTTTCGCCGGAACCTCGCACGTCCTGGCGCCGGTCAGCGAAGACCGCGCCATATTGGGCGCCTATCTGCCGCGGATGGGGCCAGAGCACATGCCGGTCCCCGGCAGCGACTTCGCGGCGCTGCTGGACCTGGCCCTGACCAGTTTCAGCCCGGCTGACCAGGGGCGGGTGTTGGTGATCCTCACCGACGGCGAGGCCGAGCCCGGTGACTGGCGCGAGCGTCTGGCCGAGCTGCGCGGGCGCAACATCAGGATCATCGCCGTGGGCCTTGGCACCGAGGCGGGCGCCGCCCCCGTGGGGCCTGGTGGCCGGCCCATCACCTCAGCCTCCGGCCAACCCATCATCTCGAGGCTTTCGCCGGCGACCCTGAGCGAACTGGCGAGCGCCACCGTGGGCCAGTCCTTGCCCCTCGCCGAGGCCGCCGGTCTTGCGGATCTGGTCCGTACCGCCAGCCTGACGCCGCCCGACAGCACGGGCGTCATCGATGGTCGGCCTGTGGCCCTGGCCGATCAGTTCGTGTGGTTCGCCCTGGCGGGTCTTGTCCTGCTCATCTGGAGCGCCGCGGTGGAATTTCCCGCCCGCCCGCGCCTGCGCCGCCGGCGCGTCCAGGCCCTGGCCCAGGCGGTCCTGGTCGCCCTGCTTGGCCTCGCCCTGCTGCCGCTCGACCGCTCCCTGGCCCAGGGTCCCCTGCTGACCGAGGCGGACCTGCAGGGGGAGGAAGATCCCCTGCTTCAGATGCGCAGCCTGGCCGAGGAACTGGTGGCCAAGCGGCGGCTGGCCGCGCCGGACTATCTGCGCATCGCCGAGGTCGCCACCCGCTATGGGGAAATCCACCGGGGCCATGGCCACGCCCTGGAAGACGGGGTCATGCGCGATGGGCTGGTGGCCGCGGGTCAGGGCCGACGCCTCGCGCCCGATCTCGCCGACTGGGCGGCCATTGAGGCCAGGCTGGAGCACCTTCTGACACCCCCGCCCTCCGTTCCAATGGACGATCCTGGCCCCGCCGACCCGGCCAACGAACCCATGGGCGCCCAGGGCCAGCAACCTGTGGCCGGCGAAGACGCCCGTGACAGCGGCGGCGATGGGCCCCCTGAGGATGAGCAGGCGCCGACGGCCGGCGAGCAGGGACTGCAGAATGTAGGCGGCTCGCAACAGGACGTGTTTGACCCGTCGGAATGGAGCAATCCGACCCTGGTCCAGCCGCTCAATGAACTGCGCCGCCTGCGCGCCGAGGATTCTCCAGCCGAACTCTTCCAGCGCCTGCGCGCAGCGAGCGCACGCCCCCGACCGCCAGGGTCACAGACATGGTGAGCCTGCCGCGCCTCGCCGGCGTCCTGCTGGGCCTCGCCGCCCTCTGGGGCGCGCCAGCGGTCGCCCAGGGGGTCACAGGCGCCTTCGAGGCGCCGGCCAAGCCGCTGTGGGCCGGTGAGGTGTTCGAGCTCACCCTGGCCTGGACCGTCGACTGGAACACCTTCGGCAATCTGGAGGGCGATCTGGAATGGGCCTCTGAACCCCTGGTGGCGGAGCCCTGGGGCGCGCCGGCCCTGCGCAGCCCGCCGGCGCCTGGGGCGTCGCGCGCCGTCATCGAGTTCAAGACCCGCGCCATGGCCCTGCAACCGGGCCTGACGCCCCTGTCGCCGGCGCGCCAGGTCATGCGCCTGCAAACCGGGGTGGTCGATATGGAAGAGTATCAAAGGGCCATCACCGAGACGCGGACCATCGAGAGCGAGCCGCGCCTGTTCAATATCCGCCCCCTGCCCGCGGCCCCGCCCGGCTTCACCGGCGCCGTCGGGCGATTCTCGGTCACCTCGACCGTGGAGGCCGAGGAGATCCGCGTCGGCGAGAGCCTGACCTGGACCGTCACCCTCTCGGGGACCGGCAACTGGCCAGGCATCCGCGGCCTTCCGGCCCGGCAGGTCTCCCGGGATTTCGAGGTCATCGGCGAACCTGAACTGGCCGAAGACGAGGGCTCTGGCCTCTTCGAGCGGACTCTGCGCGAAAGCGTCGTCCTGGTTCCACAGCGGGCCGGGCGCTACGTTCTGAGCGACTTCGAGATGGTGATCTTCGACCCCAGGACGGGCCGCTATGAGAGAGTGCGGGCGCCGGCCCTCACGCTAGATGTCCTGCCCGGTCCCCATGGCGACCTCCTGGCGTCTGAACCGACATCGCCAGCCGACCCTGGTGAGGATGAGGCGCGCCTGCCGCCCATGCTGAAGGGCGAAGGGGCGGCGCTGCCCCCTCCCGCCGGCGCCTTGTGGACCGCGGCCCTGTTGGCGGTTCCGATCGCGCTCGGCGGGCTTTGGGGTCTCTTGGCCCTTTGGCGGGCCTATCGGACCGATCCCTACCGGATCGCCCGCGCCGCCCATCGCCGACTGACCGCGACGCTCGCCGGCCTGGGCCAGGCGCCTGATGGCGCCCAGCGGCGCCGGGCCATACGCGCCTGGCAGGCCGACTCCGCCCTGCGCTGGCGTCTTGGCCTCGCCGCGCCCGCCCCTGAAGCCTTCGCCGATCCCCGCTGGTCGCGCCTGTGGGCCGAGGCCGACCATTTCCTCTACGCCCGGGCCGGCGCGCTCCCCGCTGACTGGACAGACCGCGCCCGTCAGGCGCTTTCTGAGCTCGGGCCACCGCCGCCCTTCAAACCGGCCACGGCCCTGCGCCGCCCCAACCTCTTCCCCATGGCCGCAGGCCTGGCCGGTGTGATCCTGATGTTCCTGTGCGGCCCGACACTGGCCCAGGACATGAGCGCCCCAGCCCTGCGTCAGTCCGTGGCCGAATCCCCCCGGGACTGGCGGGCCCGTCACAACCTGGCCGTCGCCCTGGCGGCCCAGGATCGGTGGGAAGAGGCCGCCGGCCATGCCGCCATCGCCTGGGTGCAACAGCCCCAGGACCCGCAGCTGCAGCGGCTCTGGCTGATGACCAGCGCCAAGGCCGGCTACAGCCTGGAGCCGGGCGCCAGCGTGCCCCGGCCGCGGGACTGGCGCGGACAGGCCATGGCCATCGCCTCACCGGCGCTCTGGCGCTGGATATTGATCGGGCTGGCCTGGCTTGGGGCGGCGGGCCTCGCCGCGGCCCTCTATGCCCGCTACCGGCCGACGCCCTATCTGGCGGCGGCGGGCCTCACCCTGGCCAGCCTCGCCCTGGCGGGGAGCGCGGTCTGCGTCTTGGCCCTGTCAGCCTACGGGGTCCTGGCCAGTGACCGCGCCGTCCTGGTCTGGGGGGCGGGTCCCCTGAGATCCCTGCCCGTCGACACCCCAGTCGAGAGCGCCGAAATCCAGCTGGCCGGGGGAAGCGTCGGTCGGGTCGACAAGGCCTATCTCGGCTGGCGGCGGGTGCGGCTGGCCGATGGCCGCGCCGGCTGGACGCGGCAGGAAAACCTGCTGTGGGTGTGGACCGCGCCCAACTAGAGCGCGTTCCGATAAGTGGGAACCGGCTATCGGGACGAAACGCGCTCAAGACTTAGAGTTTAGAGCCTGATTCAACGATCAGACGATTCCGTCTGATCGTTGAATCAGGCTCTAGCCGACGGCCAGCCCACGTAGAGCAGGCTGGCCGCATCTCCTACTCGGGTCGGCGGACGGCTTTCAGCTCAGGCGGCGGCGTCGGGAACGCCCCAAAGGCCGTCAGGCGGAAGCAGTTCAGCCCCGCGCTGGACCGCGCCGCCGGCATAGTCATTGGCCAGCCAGGTCGGGCCATCAAGATCGACGAAGTCGGCGTGACGGGCCACATGGAAGGCCGGGGCGATCGACATGGACGACGAAACCATGCAGCCGACCATGACCCCAAAATCCATGGCGCGGGCCTGCGCCAGCAGGTCCAGGGCCTCGGTCAGACCGCCCGTCTTGTCGAGCTTGATGTTCACCACCTGATAGCGATCCTGCAGTCCCGGCAGATCGGCGGCCACATGGCAGGACTCATCGGCGCAGATTGGCGCGCAGCTCTCGAAGCCGACCAGATCGCCGTCATCGTCGGCCGACAGGGGCTGTTCGATCAGGGCGACCTTCAGATCGCGCAGCACAGGCTGAAGCCGCGCCAGAATTTCGATGGTCCAGCTCTCATTGGGGTCGACGATCAGGGCGGCGTCCGGCGCCGCAGCGCGCACAGCCGCCAGACAGGCGGCGGGATCGTGCTGGTCAACCTTGACCTTGATCAGGGTCGCGCCGGTCATCCGTGCGGCCGCCTCCCCCATCGCCTGGGGAACGTCCAGGCTCACGGTCAGGGCGCTCACCAGGGGAAGGAGAGGACTCTGGCCGAGGGTTTCGGCGACCGCACGGCCGGCCAGGCGGGCTTCAAGGTCCCACAGGGCGCAGTCGATAGCGTTGCGGGCGGCCCCGGGACCCAGCCGATCAGCCAGGTCCCTGCGGGTCAGGCCGCGGGCGAGGTCGGGACCCAAGGCGTTCACCTGGGCCAGGACCGACTCGATCGTCTCGCCGTACCGGGCGTAGGGCACGCCTTCGCCGCGGCCCTGTCGGCCGTCCTCGATCAGGGTCACGGCCACCACGTCAGCGGCGGTCTTGACCCCGCGGGAAATCCGGAAGGGCGTGCTTAGCGGCCAATGTTCTGCGCGGACTGAGACGTTGCGAAGCATTCCACCAACCTGTCGACGATCTGATCCACGCCCATGGCGACGGGATCCTGGCAAGGAAGATTGAAGCGCGCGGCGGTCTCGTCACAGAGGCGGCGCGCTTCGTCGGGGGCGAAGCTGGAGGTGTTGAAGGCGATTCCCACCGGCGTCACCCCCGGATTGGTCAGGGCCGCGGAGGCGAGGTTGGCCTCCAGGCAGTCCTTCAGGTCCGGGAGGGCGCGGCCAGTGATACCACGCATATGGGGGCGGCCGGGCTCATGGCAGAGCACGATGGCGTCGGGCTGGGCGCCGTGCAGCAGGCCGAGCGACACCCCGGCGAAGGACGGATGGAACAGGGAGCCCTGTCCCTCGATCAGGTCCCAGCCGCCATCATGACGGGCCGGGCTGATCGCCTCGATCCCGCCAGAGATGAAGTCGGCGATCACCGCATCGATCGGCACGCCGGACTGGGCGATGAAAATGCCCGTCTGACCCGTTGCGCGGAAATCGGCCAGCAGGCCGCGGCCGCGCATTTCCCGCTCGATGGCCAGGGTGGTGTACATCTTGCCCACCGAACAGTCGGTGCCCACCGTCAGGAGGCGGTGGCCGGCCCGGGGACGGCCGTCGCCCACCGCCATCTTCTTCGGCGGCTCGCGGACGTCGAACAGGGACAGCCCCATGCGGGCGGCCGTGGAGACGATCTCCGGATGCTCGGTCAGACGCTCATGCAGGCCCGAGGCCACATGCAGGCCGGCCTCCAGGGCCTTGACGACGTCAGCGACGATGGTCGGCCCCAGCACGCCGCCAGCGTTGGCCACGCCGATGATCAAGGTTCGGGCGCCCTTGGCCGCGGCCTCGGCGAAGTCCATGTGCGGCAGGTTCAAGGTGACCGTACATTCAGGACCCCGATGCTCTCCGAGGGACCAGTCGGGGCGCCAATAGGCGACCCCGCGGGAGGTTTTCACGGAAAGCTCGTTCTGGGAGTTCCCAAGATAGAGCAGGTAGGGCGGCGGGATCATAATCTCTCACTTCGGGCCGGCGCGGCGGTTCTGCCTGATCATCGCTCAACCAGGGCGCGCGCGAAGCTCCAAAGAGGGAGGTCTGTTATAGCCCTGGGTTATGCGCCTGTTGCTGGTCCTGAATGTCAGCCTTCAGCGTATTCACAAAGGCCTTAGACATCTTTGAAAGCGGGCGATCTTCCAGGTATATACAGTATACGCCAAAGGTCGCCGGCTGCGCCAACGGCCGGAAATCAAGGTCAGGCCCAAGATTTTCCCGCGCCGTAAACTCATCCACTATGGCCACGCCGGCCCCATGGCGGACCAGGGCGGCGGCCACATAGTAGGTTTGCACCACGATAGCTTCCGGCCGGTTCAGACTTCCTTGTACGACCTCACTGGCATAGAGGGCGCCGACGGGGCCGCTGCCCGCCAGGCTGATCAGGTCATGTCCGCTGAAGCTGTCGATGCCCAGGCGGGCCGGCGCATTGGGCAAATACTCGCGTCGGTAGAGCAAGACAAGTTCGCCCGTTCCGATGCGAATATGCGCCAGGCGGGGATGGCGCGGCGCGTCATAGGCCACCGCCAGGTCGGCCTTGCGCTCGTAGAGGGCGCGCAGAACGTCCTCGTCATGCAGGGTCTGGAGGGTGAAGGTCACCCCTGGATGCTTCTGGCGAAACTGGGCCACCGCCCGGGGCGCGACCCCCAGCCCCAGGGACGGCAGGACCGCCAGGCCGATATGGGCCGAACCGCCCTTCAGTAGGTTGCGGGTGGTTTCCTTGAGGGACTCGATCCGTGTGTAGATCTCATCCACATCGCGAAACAGGGCATGGGCCTCATCGGTGGGGGTCAGGCGCCCCTTGACCAGCCGAAAGAGCGGGAAGCCCAGGCGGCTTTCGGCGTGCTTGAGCACCTTGCTGACGGAGGGCTGCGAGACATAGAGCGCCCTGGCCGCAGCGCTGATTGAGCCGGCGCGATAGACGGCGTGGAAGACCTCGATGTGCCGCAGGTTCATCGAGGGTAGATTGACGCCACTCGGTTCCATGGCCTTCTCAGACCATACCGCAGTTGGCCTAGCAAGCCATGGCAGGGGCCAATCCACCTCCTGAGGCGCCCAGCTCGCCCTCAGGTCTACGGCTCAAGAAGGTCAAGGGTTCCAGACAGCAAAAAGCCGCCGGACGGGCTACGTACGGCGGCTTTGAGATGATTTGGGTGCGGGGACAGGATTTGAACCTGTGACCTTCAGGTTATGAGCCTGACGAGCTACCGGGCTGCTCCACCCCGCGGCAGATGGTTTGGCGCGTGGAGGTGCGCCGTATTGTG
>NZ_JAUSBZ010000085.1 GCF_030651755.1 Phenylobacterium sp.
GATCGACTCAGGGGACCGTGAAGCCCTGCGCGGCGAAATTGGCGATGTGCTGTTCGTGATGGCCAATCTGGCCCGCAAGCTGGATATCGAGCCCGAGGACGCCCTGCGCGCCACCAACGCCAAGTTCGTCCGCCGCTTCCAGTTCATCGAGGCCGCCCTCGCCCAGCGTGGCCGCACCGCGGACCAATCGGACCTGGCGGAGATGGACGCCCTGTGGGACGCCGCAAAAGTCGCTGAGCGCGCCTAGACCTCGTCTTCGCTCATCGAAGCCGCGCCAAGGTCGATACGAGGGAAGAGCTGCTCGAACTGGCCCAGGGCCTTCGGGGTCAGACGGACCGTCATAAGCACTCCGCCATCGTCTGCGGTCTCCCGTCCGATCACTCTGCCGTTCTGGTAGAGCCAGGCGACGGCCGCACCCTCCCCCGCAGGCAGATGAGCCTCAATGGCCGGGGACTCGTCGACAAGTCCCGCGACGGCCGCAAGCAGGGGCTCGACCCCCTCACCGGTCACCGCCGAGGCCAGAAGCGCCGGGGGGTGAGCCCGCCGGGCGTCACCCTCCAGCATGGATCTATCTTCTGGATCGGTCAGGTCGATCTTGTTCCAGACTTCCAGCACCCGGCGCTCCGCCATGTCGACGCCCAGACGTTCAAGCACCTCCCGAACATCGGCGGCTTCAGCTGCGCTCTCGGGACTGGCGATGTCGCGGACATGCAGGATGACGTCGGCCTCCTTGACCTCTTCCAGGGTGGCGCGGAAGGCCTCCACAAGTTCGTGCGGCAGGTCAGAGATGAAGCCCACCGTATCCGACAGGATGGCCGGCCGACCATCGGGCAGGTTCAGCATCCGCAGGGTCGGGTCGAGGGTGGCGAACAGCATGTCCTCGGCCATGACCGCCGAATTGGTCAGGCGATTGAACAGGGTCGACTTGCCGGCATTGGTGTAGCCCACGAGGGCGACGACCGGATAGGGCCGGCGCTTGCGGGCCGAACGCTGCAGGGTGCGGGTGCGGCGGACCTCCACCAGCTCCTTCTTCAGGCGGCCGATCTTTTCGGCCAGCAGCCGGCGGTCGGTTTCGATCTGGGTTTCGCCTGGACCGCCCATGACGCCGAAGCCGCCCCGCTGGCGTTCCAGGTGGGTCCAGGTGCGGACCAGGCGCGAGCGCTCATAGGAGAGCCTGGCCAGCTCCACCTGAAGCCGGCCCTCGCGGGTGCGCGCACGTCTGGCGAAGATTTCCAGGATCAGGCCGGTGCGGTCGAT
>NZ_JAUSBZ010000088.1 GCF_030651755.1 Phenylobacterium sp.
ACATCGGCAAGAACATCGTCGGCGTGGTCCTGCAGTGCAACAACTACGAGGTCATCGACCTCGGCGTCATGGTCCCGGCCGACCGCATCCTGGACGAAGCCAAGGCCCACGGGGTCGATATCATCGGCCTGTCGGGGCTGATCACCCCGTCCCTCGACGAGATGGTCTTCGTCGCCGCCGAGATGGAGCGTCGCGGTTTCGACATTCCCCTGCTGATCGGCGGGGCGACCACGTCCAAGACCCATACGGCGGTCAAGATCGCCCCCTCCTACAAGGCCGGCTCGACGACCTATGTGCTGGACGCCAGCCGGGCCGTCGGTGTGGTCTCGGGCCTCTTGTCGCCCGGCGAGCGCGACCGCATCCAGGCCGAGACGGCGGCCGAGTACGTCAAGGTGCGCGAGCAATATGCCCGCGGCCTGACCAACCGGGCCAGGTCCAGCCTGGCTGAGGCCCGCGCCAAGGCGTTTTCCATCGACTGGGCCGATTATGATCCGCCCAAGCCGAGCTTCACGGGCCTGCGCAGCTTCGAGGCCTGGGACCTGCAGGATCTGGCCGCCCATATCGACTGGACGCCCTTCTTCGCCTCCTGGCAGCTGGTGGGCCGGTTCCCCCAGATCCTGGAGGACGACGTGGTGGGCGAGGCGGCGACCAATCTCTATGCCGACGCCCAGGCCATGCTGAAGACCATCGTTGAGGAGAAGTGGTTCACCGCCAAGGGGGTGGTGGGCTTCTGGCCGGCCAATGCCGATGGCGACGACGTGGTGGTCTATGCCGACGAGACCCGGGTGACCGAGCTCGCGCGCTTCCACACCCTGCGCCAGCAGATCGCCAAGACCGGCGACAAGGCCAATGTGGCGCTCGCCGACTTCATCGCCCCCATCGGGACCAAGCCGGACTGGATCGGCGGCTTCGCCGTCACCGCCGGCCATGGCGAGGCTGCTGTCGCCGCCCGCTTCAAGGCCGCCGAAGACGACTACAACGCTATTCTGGCCGCCGCGCTCGCCGACCGCCTGGCGGAGGCCTTCGCCGAGGCCATGCACCGTAAGGTGCGCACCGAACTGTGGGGTTTTGCGCCCGACGAGCCCTTCGACATCGACGCCTTGATCTCGGAGAAATACCAGGGCATCCGCCCGGCCGCAGGCTATCCGGCCCAGCCTGATCACACGGAAAAGGAAACCCTCTTCCGGCTGCTGGACGCCACGGAGAAGACCGGCATCGAGCTCACCGAGAGCTTCGCCATGACCCCGCCGTCCTCGGTCTCGGGCCTCTATTTCGCCCATCCCCAGTCCCACTATTTCGGGGTCGGACGGATTGAGAAGGATCAGGTTGAGGACTATGCCCGCCGCAAGGGCTGGGACCTGAAAAAGGCAGAGCGCTGGCTGGCGCCCATCCTCAACTACGAACCCTGAACGGCTGGGAGGCTCTGATGACGGACATTGACGACAAGACCGCGGCTGAGGCCTTCCGCCGGCTGGTCAGCCATCTGCAGATGCGCGCCGACGCTCAGAATGTCGACCTGATGGGCCTCGCTGGGTTCTGCCGCAACTGCCTCGCCGACTGGGTCAGCGAAGCCTCTGACGGCGCCCTGGACCGGAACGCCGCCCGCCAGGCCATCTATGGCGTGCCCTACGCCGACTGGAAGGCCGGGCAGCCTGAGGCCACGTCCGCGCAATTGGCGAAGATGGACGCCAGCCTGGCCCTGAACGAAGAGCTCCGGCGCCAGGGCGATTGAAGACTCCGTCGAACAGCAAATCTCGCCACCACCTTGACCTTTAGGCGTTGAACCCACGGAAGGCTCCGCCGCAGAGGCGGCGGGCGCTGTCACGGAGGTTCGATTTGCGACGCTTGACCTACCCTGCCTTGTTTGCCGTCCTCACGACCCTGGGCGCCTGCTCGACTGAGCGGACCGCCGATGCTGATCCCTATGCTGGGTTGAGCGACGCCGTTCGCGACTGGCGGCTGGCGCTGGTGGCGTCCTCCGCCTGTCCGGCGCCCGCCCCGGAGGCCGGTGTTGAGGGACCCGGGGCCCGGGAGGGCTGCCGCAGCTTCGCCGAAACCTGCAAGGTGGAGGTCCCGCTCACCAAGGCCGAGCGAGGCGCTGGCGTCCAGGCCAAGGCCTTGACCGGTCTGCGATGGGAGGCATGGGATCCCACGTCCTCCGAATTCCGAAACGCCTCGGCGGCGGCCTTTTTCACCCACAGTGGCGGGACCTGGACGCGCACCGATGCGCCGCCGGTCAACCTCAGCACCTGCCAGCCTTTCACAGAGGCCGGCTGAACGAAAAGGGGCGACGCCTTGCGGCGCCGCCCCGATCCGTCGTCCGTGACGCCCGCGCCTAGAAGCGCTTGGTCACGTTCAGCTTGAAGTGACGGCCATAGGGGTTGGCCGTGAAGGGGTCGTAGGACAGGTCCAGTCGGGCGAACGACGGGTCCTGGTCGAACATGTTGATCACCGAGGCGCTGAGCGTGGTGTCCCAGGGCAGGAAGACCCGGTAGGCCAGATCGGTGGTCACGAAGGCGTCAATCTTCTGCCCAGCCTGGTTGGTGGCGAAGGTTGCGGTGTTCGCCCGCGTGTCGATCATGTTGTCCACGTAGCGCAGGGTGGCGCGCACATTGTGGATATCGCGGGTGTACTCGGCGAAGAAGGTTCCCTTCCACTGCGGCTGCGAGCCGTAGCCGAGGTAGTCCATGGTGCCGACATAGTCCCTGGCCGCGGCCACGGGAACGCCCTCGATGGTGTTGGCGTCCACCTGATACTCGATCACGTAGGTCAGGTCGGCCCCGAAGTTCATGTCGCCGCCCAGCACGTCCCGCGCCCGATAGCTGGCCGAGAAGTCCAGGCCGCTGGTCTTCACGTCCGGGCCATTCACGAAGTTGATGCGGACCCGATTGATCGCCGCCGCGCTGCAGGCGCCGGTGAAGCTGATGCGCGACAGCAGGGTTGCAAAGGCGGGATTGGCGCAGTTGTTGGCCCCAGCCGCCCCGTTCGGGAAGATCGCATTCACGATAGCCGAACCCGACTCGTTGCCGATCGGACCTTCGAAATCGAAGCTCCAATAGTCGACCGAGGCGCGGAAGTCGCCGAAGTCGAACAGGGCGCCCAGGTTCAGCGTGATCGCTTCTTCCGGCACGAGGTTGGGGTTGCCGAAGGTGTCATAGGCCCGGTAGCCGCCCGCCGCCGTCGTGAAGGCGAGGTTGGTGGTCGAACCCGGGCTGATCTGCGTGGTCGGCGGGGCGCGGAAGGTGGAGCCCGCCGAGGCCCGGAAGGCCAGCCAGTCGGTGGCCTGATAGCGCAGGGCGATCTTCGGGTTGGTGGTCGAGCCGACATTGCCGCCGTAGTCCTCGTGGCGCACCGCGAGGGTCGCGTTGAGGCTGTTGGTGATCGGGATCGCCATTTCGCCGAAGAACGAGATGACCGACTGGTCGAGATCATAGTCGGGCAGGGCGCCGAAGAAGGTGAAGGGGCCGTTCTGCGCCGCGCAGGTCGCCGCCGGATTGACCGAGGAGTCCGCGCATGGGCTCACCGCGATATTGGTGAAGTCCGCATTTTGCCGCTCCAGGCCCGACCAGCGGTACTGGGTGCCGGCCGCCCAGCCGATTTGGCCGGCGCCGAAATCGATCGGCAGACGGCCGTTGAACACCACGTCCGCCGTGTAGAGCTGCGAGCGGATGTCGTAGGCGTATTCGTCGAAGATGTAGTCGAGGACTTCACGGCTGTTGGCCGTGCCGGCGACGAAGTTCGGATTGGTGCGGCCGTCGACCGCATTGCCCGAGGTGCCCGAAGAGAAGGGGTTGAACCAGAGGCAGCCGTTGGCGCCGGGCGTGGAGCCGGTGCAGTTGGCGCCGCCCAGACCGCGCAGGGCGAGCTGCAGGCGACCCACCAGGATGTCCGGCGTGGCGATGCTGCTCCAGTTGTCCATATAGGTCATGGACGCGTCCCAGCCGATGCCGCCGCCGAATTCGAACTCGCCCTTCAGGCCAGCCGAGACGCGGTAGGCGTCGAAGCGACGCTTGTCCTGCTTGCCGCCGCCGCCGAACAGGTCGTTGCCGTCGACGCCGATCGGACGCCAGGCCACCGAGGTGAACAGGCCCGCCGTGGCGGCTGAGGGCGCAAAGCCAGGGTTGGTGGCCAGCAGGGCCTGCAGGCCCGGATTGTTGGCCGGGATGAAATAGCCATTCCCCTGGATCTTCGTGGTCAGGGCCGAGGAGGGGAAATTGTTCGGCGGATAGGACGGCGAGGACTTCTCACCCGACACGTCGTGGCCGGCATAGAGGACCTCGGCATGGAAGGTGGTGGTGTCGGTCACGTCGAAGTTGAATTCGCCGTAGAGCTGCCAGTAGTCCTCTTCCTCAACCAGATTGTTGAAGCCGATATACTGGAACTGGCAGGACGCCGTGCCGCCGCCGGGGCCGGAGATCACGTTACAAGCGGGATCGGCGATAGGGCTGGTATAGGTGATGCCGCCATTGGCGCTCTGCAGATAGAGGCCGGGGTTGCCGAAGGAGGACCAGCCGCCCTGGGGATTTTCGGCGAAGGAGCGGACTGCGAAGTCGCGTTCCACGGTCGGCAGCTCCGAACGATGGCGATAGCCGCCGCTCAGCAGCAGGCTGGAGCGCTCGTTGGTGAAGCCATAGGTCAGGCTGGCGCTGTAGTCGCCGTCCGAGCCGTCGACATAGGTGTAGCCGCCCTGAAGCTCCAGGCCGTTGAAGTTCCTGCGGGTGATGAAGTTGATGACGCCGCCGATGGCGTCGGAGCCGTAGGTCGCGGCCGCCCCATCCTTCAGGACTTCGACGCGGCCAACGGCGGCTTGCGGGAGCAGGTTGGTGTCGACAAAGATCGAGCCGGGCGAGGTGGCCATGCGGCGGCCGTTGAACAGCACCAGGGTCCGGGCGGCGCCCAGGCCGCGGAGGTTGGCGCTGCCGACGCCCGTGGTCTGACCGGCGCCGAACTGGTTCGATTCACCCAGGGCGCCTTGCACCGCCGGAATCGACTTCAGCAGGTCCACCGTCGAGGGCGAGCCCTGCTTTTGCAGGTCATCGGCGCCGATGACGTTCACCGGCAGGGCGGCGTCTTCCGGTGTGCCGGCGATGAAGGAGCCGGTGACGATGACTTCTTCAACCAGGGCGGGCGCGTTGGCGCCCGACGTCTGGGCCGCGGCGTGACCGGCTGAAAGGGCCGTGGCGACGGCGAGGACCGAAGCGGTCACCAGATAATGCGAGCTTCTCATGCGTTTCCCCGTTTTGATTAATTCGTAGGCACTGCGGGCAATTTTGACCGCGACGGGGCTTAGTGGCCGACTTGCCGGACAAAAATCAAGGTTCTTGAGCGCCAACCAAAGAAACTCGCGCAGCAATAAAAGTCGTCATCGCCAAAAAACCCGGCGAAATACGGTATAAAAAACCGTGGTGTGTCAAAATGGGCGGTGGCCGTTCGGCGCACTGCGGAAAAAGCGCTGAAAAATCATCGGGCCCTATTCTTACGGCGCGTCAAAAATATCGCGGATGTCAAACTGTCGCAAACGCGCCACACTCAGCCGCAAATTTCCCCAACGGCGCCCTGGATGCGGCGAAACGGCGCCAGGACGCCCGCAGCAAGGCCATACCAGACACTCTAGAGATGACGGATTTCGGGAATCGCAAAGGATCATGGCCAAGGCGCGAGCCAGAACCTTGCCTCTGACTGTGTCTGCGGGGAGCTAGGGCGAACACAAAAAAGGGGCGGCCCCGCAAGGCCGCCCCTTCAGTTGTGTTCTAGAGCTAGACTTTAGAACTTCTTGCGCAGCCCGATCTTGAAGTTGCGGCCATACACATTTCCGATGGCCGGATCGTACGAATATTCGATCCGAGAGGCCGAAGGATCTGCGTCGGTCACATTGAGGATCGAGGCGGTCAGCGTGGTGTTCCAGGGCAGGAACACTCGGTAGGTCAGGTCCAGGGTCGTGAACGCATCCACTTCCTGGCCGAAGGTCACCAGCTGGCAACCCGTGGTGGAGGCCGCATTGGCCACCGTGCAGGGAACCGCCGAGAAGCCGGTGTTGACCACGGTCGGACCACGATTGTCGGTGACGCCATCAATGTGATTGATCGTGGCGCGCACATTGTGCGGTCCGTTGTCGTACTCGGCGTAGAAGGCGCCGCGCCACTCCGGGATGGTGCCCGGCAGACGATCGTAGTTGGCGAAGCCCACCGCCTCATAGGAGGGGGTGATGGTCACGCCGTTCACGATGAAGGCGTCCTGCTCGTACTCCATCACATAACTGACCGTACCGTGCAGGCTGAGGCGCCCGCCAAATACGTCGCCGGGATAGGCGTAGTTCAGGGTCGCATCAATGCCCGACGTGGTCAGCTCAGGCCCGTTGACCAGGTCGGACCGCACCCGCGAGATATCCGACCCCGTGGTCACGCCCTGAACGCAGGCGTTGTTGTTGGAGAAGGTCACGAGGTAACGCAGCGGGTCGGCGCAGTTGACCAGCTGGGCGCCATTGCCTGGGCCGTTGGCCACCCGGTTGGCGACCACATTGGCCGGCACCCGGACGATCTGGTCCTCAAGCTGGATGCTCCAGTAGTCGAATGTGGCGCGGAAGTCGCCAAAGTCGAACAGGGCGCCGACGCTGTAGGTGAGCGCCTGCTCTGGACCGATGGCGGAGTTGCCGAAGGCGTCCACCGACTTGAAGGCGTTCCCTGCAGCCTGGATGCCGGCAAGGCCCGTCGCGCCGCCCGGAGCCCGGTCGGTGGGGGTGGGGCCGCGGAAGGTGGTGCCCACCGAGCCGCGCATGGAGAACCAGTTGGTGGCGTCCCACTTCATCGACAGCTTCGGATTGGTGGTCGAGCCGGTCTCGCCGCCGTAGTCCTCGAACCGCAGCGCCAGAGCGGCGTTGAGGTTGTCGAAGATCGGCAGGTTCATCTCGCCGAACACCGCATAGATCGACTCGTCCACATAGTAGGGCTGCGACTGCCCCAGGAACATGTAGGGGCCGGTCTGGATGGCGCAGCTCGTGTCCCCAGGGACCGGGCAGGGCGTGATGTTGCGGTCGTAGAAGTTGCTGCCGAGGCGGCGGGTCTGCTCGGACGAGCGCCACTGGGCGCCGGCCGCCCAGTTCACGACGCCGCCGGGCAGTTCGAAGCCCGTCGTGCCGTTGAACACCAGATCGACCACGTAGAGCTCGTTGGTGGTCTCGCCGATCTGGTCGTCATAGAGCCAGCGCGCGAGCGCCGGGCTGTTGGCCTGCGCCGGATTGTAGGTCGGGTTGGTCCCGCCCAGCATCGGGTTGCCCGGATAGGCGGTGGAGAAGGGGTTCAGCCACTCGCAGCCGTTGGCGCCCGGCGTGGCGCCGGTGCAGTTCGGGCCGCCCAGGCCACGCAGGGCGAGGTCCAGACGGTTGATCAGGATGTCGCGGGTCACGCCATAGGCCTGGTTGCGCGAATAGGTGAAGGCCAGATCCCAGCCGATGCCGCCGGCGACGTCGAACTCGCCCTTCAGGCCGGTGGCGATGCGGAACAGCTCGTAGGAGCGCTCGCCCTTCTGACCGTCATAGCCAAAGGCGGGGTTTCCGCCGCTGGCGAACGGACGCCACAGGGTCAGCTGCAGGCCCGAGGTGGGAACCGCGGCATAGGCGCCGGCCGCCGCGGCGGAGGCGAAGATCTGCGGGTTGGCCGCCAGGAAGGCCTGGACGTAGGGGTTCGACTTGGGCGCGAAATACTGGGTGCTGCCCGGGCCGAACGGCCCCTGCGTCGGCGGATAGGACGGCGAGTAGCCGATGTTGGGCACATCGGTCTTGGAGTACATGCCCTCAAGGAAGAACTCGACGTTCTCGGTCAGATCGAAGTTCAGTTCCCCGTACAGCTGATAGCGGTCGGTTTCTTCGATCAGGTTGGCGAAGGGCACATAGCTGTAATAGCAGGCCGGCAACTGGCTCGGACCCGACTGGTAGACGCCCTCATAGCCGCCCACCGCGCCGCAGGTGGCTTCACGGATGGAGCCCACGGCGTCGCCATAATAGGGGTCAGGCGTGCCGGGAATGGTCGGCAGGTCGACGCCCAGGCGGGCGACATAGAAGCCGGGGTTGGACAGGAAGGACCAGCCGCTCGGGTTGGTGGTGTAGTCCTGATAGGTCCAGTCGCGCGCCGTGGTGTCGAGTTCGGAGCGGTGCTGATAGCCGGCCGCGATGAAGGCGCTGCCGCGTTCACCCTGCCAGCCCCAGGCGGCGCTCATGTTGTACTCGCCGTCCGAACCGTCGACGTAGCGGTACTCGCCGGAGACCTCGAAGCCCGAGAAGGTCTTTTTGGTGATGAAGTTGATGACGCCGCCGATGGCGTCGGAACCGTAGGTGGCGGCCGCGCCATCCTTCAGCAGCTCGACGCGACCGATAGCGGCCGTGGGGATCAGGTTGGTGTCGACGCCGGTCAGCGGGTCCGTCGACATGAAGCGACGACCGTTGAACAGCACCAGGGTCCGCTGGGGTCCAAGGCCACGCATGTTGATCGAGCCCGCGCCGATGGCGCCCTGGGCCGAGGTCGAGAACTGGTTGGAGTCGCCCAGCACCGGGCCGCTGATGGTCAGCGACTTGATCAGTTCGGTGGTCGAGGGCGAACCCTGCTTTTCCAGCTCCGCGGCGCTGATGACGTCCACCGGCAGGGCGGCGTTTTCCGGCGTGCCGGCGATGAACGAGCCGGTGACGACAATTTCCTCGACCTCAGTCTGGGCCGAAGCCTGACCCGCCGCGAGGCTGAGGGCGAGGGCGACAGTCATGGTTGAGACCGTCGTCAAGTATTTTGAACTCCTCACACGTTTCCCCTTCGAGTTTAAGAAGCATGGCGGACCAAAAATGATCCAGAGCCGGGTAAAGACGTGCGCGAGAGCAATAAATCAAGCATCAGGTTTGGCGCCTACGTTCAAAATAGGGGCTAATACAACTCAGGTATGTCAAATATAAACAAGACGTAAACCGTTATACTGACGTTACGCCAAAACCAGTACCCAACCTCCGAGGGGGCGTCGGAAAAAATGAATAAAAACAACGCCAGAAAGTGACTTCGCGTAGAATTTTTGCGGCGGTCATCGGGATGTCACGTTCCGGCCACACCTGCCGCAAAACGACCCAAAGACGTCATTTTTGCCCGCAGCGCGGCGAGGGGACGCCGCTTCCGCTCAATTTTCGGACAAAAAACCCCGCTGGAACGGCAAAACCGACTCCAGCGGGGTGATAGGTCTTGCGCAATCTGGCGCGCGCGCGTCAGCCGCCAGCGACGGGCTCATCGATGGGGGCGGGCGCTTCTTCGGTTTGCGGTTCGACCGCTCCAGCCTCGGGAATGAGCGGCTCGAATTCCGCCGAAAGATCGAAGGCTGGCCCCATCAGCAGGGCGCGCTGCTCCAGGGTCGCCGCCGTGGTCTCGCACCGGGCCGGCAAGGTCCAGCTCATCCACTCCTGGGCGAGGCGGGCGCGGGGAAGGTCAGCCGCCCGGCTCCAGGTCCCGCGTCCCCGGCGCAGGGCCTCGGCGCCCTGTGCGTTGATCGGACGGGGACTGGCCTTTTCGGCCGCTTCCATGGCGCGGCTGAACAGGGCGAGGTTTCGCACGCTCAGTTCATCCAGTTCGTCATAGGACTTCAGATCCTGGGCCAGGGAGGAGCCCGGGCGGCGATAGGCGGTCTCAATGCGGATCACCTCTGGCATCACCTGGTCCCGAAGACCCTTGTGCGCCGACAGGGCGCCGTAGCACCAGGCCACGAGGCCATAGGGGTCGCGGGGCGCCCCAGGCGGGTAGGCGGCTTCCACCTCTGGGGTCGCGGGCGCCGCAGTCTCAATCGGCGCAGCTGCTTCGGTGTCTTGGGCCGCAAGGGCCAGGGCGAAGAGGATCGGAGTTATCACGGAGAAGCACCTCGAAAGGTCTGGGGTCAGGAGGGCGCCGCAGATCCATATCCCCCGCCCCCCGGGGTGTGGATCTCAATTGCGTCGCCGGGCGCCACCCGAATGGAAAAGCAGCCCGAGAGTTCCTTTACCTCGCCATCGGCGGCGATCAAAGCCTGCCAACCCGGAGCGCCGTCGCCGCCTCCAGCCAACCCCCTTGGCGGAAAGACCCTCCGACTCGACAGGAGGGCGGCCTCCATGGGCGCCAGGAACCGCAGCCGCCGCACGACGCCATCCCCGCCCCGCCGACCCCCCGCGCCGCCAGAGCCGGGCCTCAGGGCGAAGGTCTCCAATCGCACGGGAAAGCGGCGCTCGAGGATTTCCGGGTCGGTGAGCCGTGAGTTGGTCATATGGGTGTGGACCCCATCGGCGCCATGCATTGTCGCCGTCGCCCCAGCCCCGCCGCAAAGGGTCTCGTAATACTGCCGGGTCTCATCGCCGAAAGTGAAATTGTTCATGGTCCCTTGGGCGCCGGCCATGACGCCGAGGGCGGCATAGAGGGCGTCCACCACGTGCTGGCTCGTCTCGACATTGCCGGCCACCACCGCAGCCCCCGGGGACGGATCGAGCATTGATCCTGGCCGCACCCTGATGTCCAGCGGCGCCAGGCAGCCAGCGTTGAGCGGGATGTCATCATCCACAAGGGTGCGAAACACATAGAGGGCCGCGGCGTCGACGATCGACGCTGGCGCATTGAAATTGGTGCCGAGCTGGTCGGCGCTTCCTGTGAAGTCCAGAACGGCGCGGCCGGCGGCGGAATCCACCCTGGTCCGCACCACAATCCTGCCGCCCCCGTCCATGAGCGACTCCGCCGCCCCGTCGCTCAAGCGGCCCAGCGCCCGGCGAACGGCGGCGGTCGCATTGGCCTGGACGTGGCCCATATAGGCCGTCACCGTGTCACTCCCGAAGGCGTCGATCATGGCCGCGACCGCCTCGCCGCCGGCGCGGCAGGCGGCGATCTGGGCCTTCAGATCGGCGATATTCCGGTCCGGAGCCCGGGAGGGCCACGGGCCTGTCCCCAGAGCCTGCCGCACGTCAGCCTCAAGGAACCGACCCCCCTTCATGATCGGCAGGGCGTCCAGCAGCACGCCTTCCTCGGCGATGGACGTCGAGAAGGGGGGCATGGATCCCGGCTGCACCCCGCCGATATCGGCATGGTGTCCCCGGGCGGCCACGAAGAAGCTGGGCGTTTCAGCGGGGCCGACAAAGATCGGCATGATGACGGTGATGTCCGGCAGGTGCGTGCCCCCGGCATAGGGGTTGTTGAGGGCGAAGGCGTCGCCGCGCTGCAGGGTGGGGTGGCGCTCGCGCACCGCACGCACGCTGGCGCCCATGGAGCCCAGATGCACCGGCATGTGTGGCGCATTGGCCACCAGCCCGCCGTCGGGATCAAACAGGGCGCAGGAAAAGTCGAGACGCTCCTTGATGTTCACCGAGTGGGCCGTTCGCTCCAGGGCCGCTCCCATGGCCTCGGCCACCCCCATGAACCGGCGATTGAACAGCTCCAGGCTGATGGGATCCGCCTGCCGGGGGTCGGCGGCGGTCGCCGTCGCCTTCGCCCCGGCCAGCCGTTCCAGGACAATCAGACCGTCAACGCCCTGGGGGCGGGCTCGCCAGCCCGGCATCACCGCGATCTGAGTGTCGTCCCGCACGATCAGGGCCGGCCCATCCAGGCCTTGCACGGCGTCAGCCTCGATGACGGCGACCTCGCTGAACCGCCCCTCGGCGAAAAAGGCGGCCGTCTTCGGGCGCTCCATCCTCGGCTGTGGCGCCAGCGCTCCTGAGGCGCCGCCGAGGGGGTCAGCGGTTGTCACCTCAGCTTCGACGCTGGCGATCTGGATGGTCCGGTCGGGCTCCACAAAGCCGAACAGGCGCCTGTGGGCGGCTTCGAAGGCCAGGCGCACCTGGGCGACGTTCCCTGGCGAAAGGGGCAGTTCGGCGTCGGCGCCTTCATAGCGAAGGCGCAGAGTGACCCGACATCCCCCGGCCCCTGCGCCCTGGTCTGCAAGGTCGGCGGCGGCCTGGGCCGCCAGAGTGTCGGCGAGGCTATCGGCCCAGACCAGCCCCGCGGGGTCCAGGGGTCTCTCAACGCCGGCCTGCCGCAGGGCGCTGACCTGGGCCTGACCGATTCCATAGGCCGACAGCAGGCTGCCATAGCGGGGGCAGAGCACCCGCTCGACGCCCAGCGCCTCGGCGGTCTGACAGGCCACCTGGCCCGCGGCGCCGCCAAAGGCCACCAGTCCATGGTCGCGGGGATCAAAGCCGCGCTCGGTGGAGATCCTCCGGATGGCGAGGGCCATCTGCTCTACGGCGATGGCGACGAACCCCTCTGCGGCGGCCTCGGCGCTCTCCGCCCCCATCTGCGCAGCCAGGGCCTCCAGACGCCCTCGGGCCGCAGCGATGTCCAGGGGGCCATCGCCCCTTGGCCCGAACACCCGGGGGAAGCGGTCGGGGTCCAGGCGTCCCAGAACCAGATTGGCGTCCGTCACCGTGGCCGGACCACCGCGGCCATAGGCGGCCGGCCCTGGATCGGCGCCGGCGCTGTGGGGTCCAACCCGGGCCCGCAGGCCATCGAAGGTGAGGATAGAGCCGCCTCCGGCGGCCACGGTCTCGATGTCCAGCATCGGGCTGCGCAGGCGCACGCCGGCGACCCTGGCCTGATCCCGGCGCTCCAATCGACCGGCATAGCGGCAGACATCGGTCGACGTCCCGCCCATGTCGAAGCCCAGCACGGCGACCTCGCCGGCCTCCCGCGCTGTTTGAGCCACACCGACCACGCCCCCCGCAGGCCCGGACAACACCGCATCCCGGCCCCGGAAGGCGGCGGCTGAAACCAGGGCTCCGGCCGAAGTCATGAAATAGAGCGGCGCCCCGTTCACCGCCTCGGCCACCTGCCGCACATATTTTCGCAGGACCGGCGTCAAATAGGCGTCAGCGACCGTAGTTTCTGCACGAGGCAGAAATCGAGGCAGGGGCGAGACCTCATGGGAGAGAGCCACGAATTCGAAACCCGCCTGGGTCGCCAGGGCGCCAGCCTGGCGTTCATGGTCGGGGTTCAGGTCGGCGTGCAGGAAGGCGATCGCCACGGCGGTGAAACCTTCGCGCCTCGCCTGCTCAAGGGCCGGCGACAGGGCGTCCTGGTCCAGCGGCGTGATCACCGAGCCGTCGGCGGCCAGCCGCTCGGCGGCTTCCACGGCGCGGGCGTAGAGTGGCTCTGGCCTGACGATATTGAGGGCGAAGAGATCCGGGCGGGTCTGGTCGCCGATCCGCAGGGAGTCACCAAAGCCAGCGGTGGTGACGAACAGGGTCTTGGCGCCCTTGCGCTCCAGCAGGGCGTTGGTGGCCACCGTGGCGCCCATGCGGATCACCGCCACCTGACCTGCGGGGAAGGGGGCGCCCTCCGGCGCGCCCAGGACCCGGCGCATGGCCTCGACCGCCGCGTCGGGATAGGCGTTGGAGGCCGACAGCAGTTTCAAGGTCTGCACCTGCCCGTCCCCGCGACGGGCGATCACGTCGGTGAAGGTGCCGCCGCGGTCGATCGAGAAACTCCAGAGCCTGTCCAAAACTTAACCTGCGGGATGTTCGATTGCCGTTGTCATGACGACGCCATCTTCCTAAGGCTTGTGGCATTAGACCAATGAGCTTCTGGCGCAAAATTGCTGGCCTGGCCGTCCGTTCTCCGGACGCCGCTGATTGCCCCGACTGCCCGGCTGGCCTGCCGGGGGAAGATCCTGCGTTCTCCACCGCCGTCACCGCCCTGGGCGCCAAGCTGGCCCGGGCCGATGGTCAGGCGGGGCGGGCCGAGTTCGACGCCTTTTCCGAGGTCTTCCAGTCCGACGAGGCCTCGCGGCCCAATGTCCGGCGGCTTTACACCCTCGCCCAACAGACCACCCGCGGCTTCGAGAGCTACGCCCGGCGTCTGGCGCGGCGCTATCGCAACTGCCCGCAAATTCTCGAGGATGTGCTGGACGGCCTGTTCCACATCGCCGCCTCTGATGGGGCGGTGAGCGCTGATGAAATGGCGTATCTGGAGCGGGTGGCGGAGCTGTTCGGCTTCTCGGAGCTTGTTTTCCGTCGGCTGAAGGCGACCCATATGGGGCTGGCCGCCGATGATCCCTACGCCGTCCTGGGGGCGCCCCATGACGCCAGTGATGATCAGCTTCGGGCGGCCTGGAAGATCGCCCTGATCGAAAACCATCCTGATCGGGCCAGATCCAGGGGCCTGCCCCAGGAATTCATTGAGGTCGCCGAGGCCAAGGCCAAGGCGATCAACGCCGCCTTTGAGTCCGCCATGCGCGAACGACGGGAACTGGCGCTGGTCGGCGCCGCTTAACGCGTCATCCTGTCGCCACCATCCTCTCAGAGGATTGACCTTCCGCCCAGCAGGGCGAACATATTCAGCAAGCCTCTGGAGCGAGGCGATCCGAGGAGACCATGGCCCAGCAAGACCAACCGAGCGGCAAGCTCGCACTTCGCAACCTCACCGCCATCGGCGGCGCGATCGCTGCCGCCGCGGCTGTGGTGGTCGGCGTGGTCCTGGCCTTCGTGTTCGCCGCCACCGTCGTCGTGGTCGGCCTGATGCTAAGCCTGCTGGTCGGCCTGGCGGCCTTCGCCGTCCGCGCGGGTCGGATGGGGCGGCGCAAGGACAAGGCCGCCGCCGATGACGGGATCATCGAGGCGCGGCATCTGGGCGGCCATCACTGGGTCGCCTACGGCTGGAACGAGCGCGCCTGAGCCGCACGACGCTTGCCCCGCCTCGGGCCGGCCTCTACCCTCGATTCAAACAATCGTTGGGAGACGAAGCGATGATCGGCGTAGTGGCGACCCTCAAGGTCCAGGACGGCAAGGGCGACGAGTTCGAGGCGGTGTTCAGGGACCTCATGGCCCAGGTGAAGGCCAACGAGCCCGGCTGCATCGCCTATCAGCTGACCAAGAGCCGCACCGAGCCGGGGACCTACAAGGTGCTGGAGCTCTACGCCAACGAGGACGCCCTGAAAGCCCACGGCCAGAGCGAGTATTTCAAGGCCGCCGGCCCAAAGATGGGCCCCTGCCTCGCCGGTCGTCCGGAAATCGAGTACCTCGACGCGGTCCAATAGGGCCTCGGTTCAGGATTTCGCAGAGCCCGGGACCTTTGCAGGTCCCGGGCTTTTGCATGTTCGGCTTGGCCCTGGGTCTCCCGACAGAATTTCTGCAATGACGGGGACGCCCACATGTCCCAAGGTTCGGTTCGAACGCTCGTTTGAATGGAGTTTCCATGGCCGCCCTCGACGCCCTTTTCCGCCCCTTCAGCTTCAAGGGCCTGCACCTCAAGAACCGGATCGTCATGGCCCCCATGACCCGGTCCTTTTCCCCCGACGGCGTGGCCACCGAGGAGGTCGTCCAATACTATCGCCGCCGTGCGGAGGCCGATGTGGGCCTGATCATTTCCGAAGGCGCCGGCGTCAATCGTCCCGCCTCGCTCAACGACAAGAACGTGCCGCGCTTCCATGGTGAGAAGGAGCTCGCCGCCTGGAAACGGGTGATCGATTCCGTCCACGAGGTGGGTGGCAAGATGGCGCCGCAGCTCTGGCACGTGGGCGCCGTGCGCACCCGCGATCCGGAATGGACCCCGCCAGGTCCCTATGACAGCCCCTCTGGACTGTCGCGTCCGGGCAAGGAATTCGGCAAGGGCATGACCGACGAGGAGGTGGCCGACGCCATCGCCGCCTTCGCCCAGGCCGCCGCCGACGCCAAGGCGTTGGGCTTCGACGCCATCGAACTGCACGGCGCCCACGGCTATCTGATCGACCAGTTCTTCTGGGACGGCACCAATGTCCGAGAGGACGCCTATGGCGCCAAGGACCTGCCTGGCCGGGCTCGCTTCGCCGCCGACATCCTGCGCGCCGTCCGCCAGGCCGTGGGACCGGACTATCCGGTGATCATCCGCATCAGCCAGTGGAAGCAGCAGGACTATGAGGTGAAGATGGCCGCCAATCCCAAGGAGATGGAGGCCTGGCTGGGCACGCTGACCGCGGCCGGCGCGGACATGCTGCACTGTTCGCAGCGCCGCTTCTGGGAGCCCGAGTTTGAAGGCTCTGACCTGAACTTCGCCGGATGGGCCAAGAAGCTGACCGGCGTGCCGACCATCACCGTCGGCTCGGTGGGTCTGTCGGGGGAATTCATCGCCGCCTTCGCCGGCGAGGGCTCGCAGCCCGCCTCCCTGGACAGGCTCCTCGACCGGCTCGAGCGGGACGAGTTCGACCTGGTGGGCGTCGGCCGCGCCCTGCTGCAGGACCCCGAATGGGCCAAGAAGGTCAAGGAAGGCCGCAGCGATGAGCTGGTCCCGTTTGAACGGGCGGCGATGGCCAAGCTCTACTAGCGCTGAAGTGCGACAGGTCCGGCGTCGCCTGGGCCTGTCGCGTCCTCATCGGGGCGCCGCAAGATTTATGCGGCCCGACCGGGTCTCTGATCGCTTTCGCACAGAACTTGCGCCGCGCCGGAGCTAGGCTGCCCTTTTTCAGGAGGGGCGCCGTGTTCCAAGGCCTTCGCACCACGATCAGCGCCGCTCTGCTGTCCCTGGCCCTGGCCGGGACAGCCACGGCCCAGGGTGGCCTGCCGCCGCGCCTGGACCTGACCCTGACCCCTCGGGCCGCGGCCCTGGACGTGCGCATGCGCCTGCCCGCCCCGGACCTGGACGCTGGCGAGGGGCTGGTGCGTCTGCCGCTCAGCCTGGTGGGCATTCCCAGCGCCCGCTACGACGGCCAGGCGCTGCAGGCCCGCGATGATCTCGGACCCATCCCCCTGGGCCAGGTCGAAGAGCCGCCGACCCCCCAGGGAACCTACCGCCGCTGGCTGGTGGAGCGGCCGACCCGGGGCGATGTGATCGTCAGCTATTCCGCTCCGCCCCGGGCGGTGACGGCGGCCACCAATAACGGCCCCCTGTTTGACCTGCGCCAGGAGGCCGGCGGCTTTATCGGGGCCGGCGTGGGTTTCCTGGCCGCGCCGGTCGCGCCGGGTCCCTGGTCTGTGCGTCTGGCGTGGGATCTGTCGGAGGCCCCGGCAGGGTCCCGCGGCGCCTGGACCTATGGGGACGGGACGGTGGAGACCGTGCTGCCCTCCCAGGCCCTGGCCTTCAGCTACTATGCCGGCGGCCCCCTGGGGGTCTTCCCCGCTGACGGCGACGGCGGCTTTCACATGTACTGGCTGACAAAGCCGCCCTTTGATCCCGCCGAGCTGGCGGACAAGACAAGGCGGCTCTACGACCACATGTCGGCCTTCTTCGGCGATCCCCCGGGCGCCCCCTATCGCGTCTTCATGCGCGCCAATCCCTATGACGGGGTGGGGGGCACGGCGCTGGGGCGCTCCTTCAGCTTTGGCTACAATCCCGCCGACAAACCCACGGCGGAGAGCCTGCTGAGCCTCGTCTCCCACGAGGTGGCCCACACCTGGCCATCCATGGCCGGCGAGCACGGCGAGACGGCCTGGTACAGCGAGGGCATGGCGGAGTTCTATTCGCTGGTCCTGTCCTGGCGGGCCGGCGTGACCCCCCTCGATCAGGTCGTTGAGACCATGAACAGCCGCGCCGACACCTACTACGCCAATCCGCACATCGCCCTGACCAACGCCCAGGCCGCCGAGATCTTCTGGAGCGACCCGGTGGCCCAGACGGTGCCCTATGGCCGGGGCTGGATGTACCTGCTGCAGACCGACGCCGAGATCCGCCAGGCCTCATCGGGCGCCCGGAGCCTCGATGACATCGTCAAGGCGATCCGAAAGGCCCAGCTGGCCGGCGCGCCATACGGCGTCCCCCTGTGGCTGTCGCTGGTGGGCACGGAGATCGGTGCGGACAAGGCCCAGGCGCAGTTCGACGCCATGGCGGCGGGAACCCGGCTGCTTCCGCCCGCCGATCTTTATAGCCCCTGCCTGAAGGTCGTTCCCCGCCGGGTCCGCACCTTCGAGCTGGGCTTCCCCCGGGCGGTGCTGAACGGCGACCGCATCGTCACAGGCCTCGTCCCCGGCTCGGCGGCGGCGCAGGCTGGCCTGCGCGACGGCGATCAGATCACCGATGTCCGGGACCTGAATATCGCCCGCAAAGCGCAGGACCAGACCATCACCCTGACGGTTGAGCGTGACGGCTCGCCCGTCTCCCTCTCCTATCTCCCCCGGGGGCAGGCGGTGGAGGCCTGGGGTTGGACCCGGGATCCGGCGGCGCCCGAAAACGCCTGCCGGTTCTGAACCTCAGGCGTTGAAGTTGAGCTTCAGCCCGGGCCTTGGCCAGCGGACCTTGTAGAGTCGCCCTGTTGATGAGGCGGTGATCCAGGCGTCGCGCATGTCGGTTCCGCCGAAGCAGATATTGGTGACGATCATGTCGGGGATGGGGAAATGCTCCGTCGATCCGGAGGGGTCAAAGGCGGTGACGCCGCCATTGATGATCGTCGCCACGCAGACCTTGCCGCCCGCCTCCACCGCCAGGCTGTCCAGCAACTGATAGCCGGGCAGGTTGGCGATGACCCGGCCCGGCGCAAAGCCCGTCGGCGCCTTCAACTGGCCCGGCGCCTCGATGTCGAAGGCCCAGAGCCGGCCAAGCTGGGTGTCGGCCAGATAGACCACGTCTTCGTCCGGGGAGAGGCCGACCCCATTGGGGGCGATCAGATGGTCCCGCAGACGGGTGACATGGCTTCCATCGGCCTTGGCGTAGTAGAGCGCCCCGAATTTGCGGCCCTCAGGCGTCGAGCAGCCGTGGTCGCTGAACCAGAAGCCGCCCTGTCTGTCGAACACCAGGTCGTTAGGACCGACAAAGGGGCGGCCCTCGCAGACGTCATAGAGGGTGGTCAACTCGCCGGTCGCGAGGTCAAAGCGCTGGATCATCCCGCCGGTGTGGCTGGTCGGCGTCGGGCCAGGAATGGTCAGGCCGTCCTGCTGCGGCCAGGTGAAGGAGCCGCCATTGTTGGTGATGTAGATCGCCCCGTCCGGGCCGATGGCCGCCCCATTGGGTCCGCCGCCGGTCTCCACCACGGTCTCGCGCCGTCCGTCGGGGGTGATCCGCGACAGGCGCTGGGCCTTGATCTCGGTGAGGATGATCGAGCCGTCGGCCATGACGATGGGGCCTTCGGGGAATTCCAGGCCTTCGCAGACCAGTTCGATGTCCATGGGGCGTCCTCCTCCTGTCTTATTGAGGGGGAGTATGGCCGGCGCCGTGGCGTAAGGACCAGGGGGCTTAAGGCGCCTCAGCGCCGCTCGAGGACCCGCAAGGTGAACGGATGCTCGTCGTCTTCGCCGGCCGGGTGATGGACGGCGCTGACCTCGGTCCAGGCGCTTTCGTCAAAGGGGGCCAGGACCACATCGCCATCGACCTCGGCCTCGACCTCGGTGAGATAGATACGCTGGGCCCGCGGCAGAGCCATTGCAAACAGGGAGGCGCCGCCGATCACGCAGACCTCCTCGGCGCCGACGTCTTCGGCCATCTCTCGGCCGATCTGCACCGCCTCAGTAAAGTCCTCGCACACCAGGGCGTCCCGGGGGGCGAAGGAGCCGTCCCGACTGAGTACGATATTGGTGCGGCCAGGCAGGGGCTTCTTCGGCAGGCTGTCCCAGGTCTTGCGCCCCATGATCACCGGCTTTCCCATGGTCAGGGCGCGGAAATTCACCAGGTCGCTCTTCAGCCGCCAGGGTAACCCGCCCTCACGGCCGATGACGCCGTTGCGGGCGCGCGCGATGGGACCGGCGGTGAGGAGGATGCGTGCCATGGACCCGGCGTAGCCGACCCGGGGCCGGCGGGAAAGGGACTCCGGAGCCTAGACCGCGATGGGCGCGGCGATCTTCTCGTGGGCCTTGTAGCCGGTGACCTTGAAGTCCTCGTAGTCGAAGGCGAACAGGTCGCGCTTGTCGGCGATGGTCAGGGTGGGGAAGGGGTAGGGCTCCCGCGTCAGTTGTTCCCGGGCCTGGTCGAGGTGGTTCAGATAGAGGTGGGCGTCGCCGAGCGTATGGACGAACTCGCCGGGCTCCAGACCCGTGACCTTGGCCACCATCTGGGTCAGCAGGGCGTAGCTGGCGATATTGAACGGCACGCCCAGGAAGACGTCGGCCGAGCGCTGGTAGAGCTGGCAGGACAGCTTGCCCTCGGCCACGAAGAACTGGAACATGCAGTGACAGGGCGGCAGGGCCATGTCGTCCACATCGGCCGGGTTCCAGGCGCTGACGATGTGGCGGCGCGAGTGCGGGGTGGTCTTCAGGCTCTCGACCACATTGGCCATCTGGTCGATCACCCGGCCGTCTGGGGCGGTCCAGGACCGCCATTGCTTGCCATAGACGGGGCCAAGCTCGCCATCGGCGTCGGCCCATTCGTCCCAGATGCTGACGCCGCGCTCCTGCAGCCAGCCGACATTGGTGTCGCCGCGCAGGAACCACAGCAGCTCCAGGATGATCGACTTGCGATGCAGCTTCTTGGTGGTCAGCAGGGGAAAGCCCTGAGCCAGGTCAAAGCGCATCTGGCGGCCGAAGACGCCCAGCGTGCCCGTGCCCGTCCGATCGCCCCGCTGCACGCCCGACTCCAGAATGTCGGTCAGCAGGTCGAGATACTGCCGCTCGGGGTGGTCGGCGCGGCCGGCAGGCGATGGGGTGTGGGCGTTCACGGGCGAGGCTTTCGCATCAGCGTCAGGGCATGGAGCTTTCCATGATTCGCCCATGGGCTGGTCTGGTCGGCAAGGTCTCCCGTGGCTCTATCCACAGACCGCTCGCCGCACTCAGCCCGAGAATCCGCCCTCGTCGAGAAAGGCCTGTTCGCTGGGGCTGGTTCGGCGGCCGAGGGCTGCGTTGCGGTGGGGGAACCGGCCGAAGCGGACAATGATGTCCCGGTGGATTTCCGCCCACTTCAGGGTGTCCTCGTCCCCCTCTTCGGCCCTCAAGGTCGCACACAGCCGCACGGCCTCGTCCTGGTCGCCCATCTCCTCGGAGTGTTCATAGGGCAGGTAGAAAAAGGGGCGCAGGTTCGCCGCCGTCGCCTTGTCATGGCCTGCAGTGATCGCGGCCTTGGCGATGGCCCGGGCCTTGCCATCGGTGGCGAAGGCGTGACCGGAGCCGCGGAAGATGTTGCGCGGGATCTGGTCGAGGAGGATCAGCAGGGCCAGAGCGCCCTCGGCCGTCTCGGCCCAGGCGTCCAGCTCGCCCCGGGCCGCGGCATGATGGGCGGCCTCGAAATCCCGGGCGAGTCGACGGTCGAAGGCCTCGTCCTTGGCGAACCACTTGGCCGGCCCGGCCTCCCGCCAAGCCTTCACCACCTGCTGCGCGGTTACGTCCATGACGTGTCTCCCTCATGTCGGGCGCACTCTCTGTGCGCAGCGGGGTGGGCGCAAGGGCGGCGCGTGACGTCGCGCCCCTTGACCTTTGCGCAAAAAAACGGTCGATGGCGCGGCCTTTACCGCGGCGCCGTTGCTCGGCTCCGGGGCCGAACCTTGTTTCAGGAGAACAATCATGCGCGTCTACTATGATCGCGACGCCGACCTCGCCCGCATCCTGGACAAGAAAATCGCGGTGGTAGGCTATGGTTCCCAGGGGCGCGCGCATGCGCTGAACCTGGTGGACTCCGGCGTCAAGAACGTGGTGGTCGCCCTGCGCCCCGGTTCGGCCACCGCCAAGAAGGTCGAGGCTGATGGCCTGAAGGTCATGACCGTCGCCGAAGCCGCCGCCTGGGCTGACGCCATGATGGTGCTGGCGCCCGACGAGCTGCAGCGGGAAATCTACAACAACGAGATCGCCCCCAATATCCGGGACGGCGCGGCCCTGCTGTTCGCCCACGGCCTGAACGTGCACTTCAACCTGATCGAGCCCAAGGCTTCCATCGACGTGCTGATGGTGGCGCCCAAGGGTCCGGGCCACACCGTGCGCGGGGAATACCAGAAGGGCGGCGGCGTGCCCTGCCTGATCGCCATTCACCAGAACCCCACCGGCAATGCGCTGGACTTCGGCCTGGCCTACGCCTCGGCCATCGGCGGCGGCCGTTCGGGCGTCATCGAGACCACCTTCCGCGAAGAGTGCGAGACTGACCTGTTCGGCGAACAGGCCGTGCTCTGCGGCGGCCTGGTGGAGCTGATCCGCGCTGGCTTCGAAACCCTGGTTGAAGCCGGCTACGCGCCGGAAATGGCCTATTTCGAGTGCCTGCACGAGGTGAAGCTGATCGTCGACCTCATCTATGAGGGCGGCATCGCCAACATGAACTACTCGATCTCGAACACCGCCGAGTACGGCGAGTACGTCACCGGCCCCCGCATCGTGACGGCGGAAACCAAGGCCGAGATGAAGCGCGTGCTGGAGGACATCCAGTCCGGCCGCTTCGTCCGTGATTTCATGGCCGAGAACCAGGCCGGCCAGCCGAGCTTCAAGGCCACCCGCCGTCGGGGTTCGGAGCATCAGATCGAGGAAGTGGGTCAGCGCCTGCGCGCCATGATGCCCTGGATCACCAAGAACAAGCTGGTGGACCAGGCCCGCAACTAGGCGCCCACGCCCAAGGCGACGCATGATGGAAGGCCCTCCTGCTCAGGGGGGCCTTCTGCGTTTGGGCCACGGAAAGGCCCCGGGAGAGGCCATGACCATCCGAAGCTACGGGCGCCAATCGCGCGAACAGATCCTGGCTGCGGCCCAGACCCTGTTTGCCGAGCGCGGCCTGCACGAGACATCCATGAGCGACATCGCCACGGCGGCAGGGCTCTCCCGTGCGACGGTCTTCAACCAGTTCGGCTCCAAGTCGCTGATCCTGGATGCGCTTACTGCGCGCTCACTCCAGGCCTATGGCGACCTTCTGGATCAGGCCCTGGCGGCGAAAGCCACGGCTCCTGACCTCCTACGTCAGCTGTTTCGCCAGATGGCTCAGGGACTTGAGGCCAACCGCGCCGTGCACCGTGAGGTGTTCGGGGAAATTCGCAAGATTTCCATGGGGTTGGAGGGCGAAGGTGAGTCTCCCGCCTTGCGTCGCCTCGCCTATGATCGCCTCGTAGAGCTTATGCGCCGGGGACAGGCGTCCGGGCAGCTCGACCCGCGGCGACCGGCCGAAACCCTGGCCACGGCCTTCGACAGCCTGCTCGCGGGCGCCGTGACCCAGTGGCTGCATGGCCCCGATGACGCGCCGCTCACGCCGATGCTCTCTGACCTGGCCGAGGTGCTTCTCGACGGCATCGCCGTGGCGAAAACTGATTGACCCGCGGCGCCTCAGATTTAGACTGAAGTCTAAATTAGGGGGCGGGCATGGTCGAGTTCAGGTTGCGTGGCTTGTGGTGGGCGCTGGCCCTCGCCGCATCGATCGCCCCCGGCCTGGGCCAGGCCCAGACGCCACAGGGCCCCGAGGGCTCCGAGCGAGCCCAGAGCTATCCGGCCAGCTTCTTCGCTCCCTTCAATCCGGTCAGCGCCGAGGACATGGTCCGGCGAACGCCGGGCTTCACCCTGATGGATGGCCAGGATCGACGGGGCTTCGCCGGTTCGGCTGGAAATGTGCTGGTCAACGGCGATCGCCCCAGTTCGAAGGTGCTGATCTCCGAGCAGCTGTCGCGCATCTCGGCCCGGGATGTTGAGCGGATCGACGTCATCGCCGGCGCTGGAGCGGCCGATGCCGGCGGTCACGCCCTGATCGTTGATGTGCGGCTTCGGCCGCGCCAGACGGGGGCGACAAACACCTTCGTCGTGCAGGCGGGCATGCTGGAACCCGGATGGACCGTCAATCCCATCGCCATCGCCACGAGCGCCTTCCGGATCGGTCAGACCGATATCAGTCTCTCCGTGCAGGCCCAGCCCTCCAGGCGTGGCCGGATAGAGTACGACAAGCGCACCAATGGTCCCGATGGCGTCCTTCGGGAGTTCGGCCGGGAGCATCTCCAGGGCAGCTATGCCGAGTACAAGCTCAATGGCCGGGCGACCTGGCGTCCGACGGTCGACGACACCCTGAACGCCAGCCTGCAGGTGACGCCCACCCGGGAAGGTCGTCACACCTATTCGGAGGTGTTCAGCCCCAGCGGCTCCCGCATT
>NZ_JAUSBZ010000091.1 GCF_030651755.1 Phenylobacterium sp.
GGGTGCAAGCGACCAACTCGCAGATACTGTTCTCGGCGTTGGGTCGATCGCAGACGTCATGCTACTCGGAGGCGCTCGATCTGGAGGCTCAGTCCAAACGCTCCGCGCGCCGCCGCAGTGCATCGCCCCTCCTACCCAACAGCAACCCGCCCATCGGTTCGGACGCCCAACGGCGAGTGGTCAAGCGACGCGTACAAACAGTACGATCACAAGTGAGCAAGTAGGAACCGGGTCAAAGGCTGCGAGGTCAATCAGACCGCCAGGCTGGCAGGAGCAGGTTCCAGACGATCGTAGACCTGATCAAGAACGAGGCCATTTACTCGCGAAGGTTCTAGGTGGCCCTGGAAAAGATCCTCGGAATTTTGTCACAATTCCGAAGAAGACAAACCAAGCTATGTGGAGTTTCGAAAAGATGGTCCGCGACAGAGCCAATTCAGGTGAAGTCGTCGAATATCAGGTCCAGCCTTTTTACGATGGCGCGGGTCAACCACCCTCTACGATTCTGATGACGGCAACTGGTACGCGGGGGCAGCCGATGGGCCGCATCATCTTTGTAGGCAAACCGAAGCCATGACCATCGAAGCCCTGATCAAGGCGATCCCGCCGCCGGTTGTAGCCTCGGCGCCATTCGAGGGGCCGTGGGAGCCGCTGGAGCATCAGCTCGGGACCGCCTTGCCAGAGGACTACAAGGCCCTGGTCCGGCGCTATGGGCACGGGACGTTTTTCGACGTCCTGCATATTCACATCCCCAGAAGCCGGGTGTCGCACATTCGGTTCGAAACCAGCATCCGGGAGATCTGCGAGCCCCTGCGCGAAGCTGACGAGCTGCCCTATCCCCTGTGGCCGCAGGCGGGCGGGCTGTTGCCCGTGGGACGGTCGGAATTCGGCGACACCGTCTTCTGGATCGTGGACGGCCCGCCATCGACCTGGCGCATCTTCCTGTGCGACCGCGACGTCGTGGATATGGAGACCCTGGACTGCGATCTGACGGACTTTCTCGCCGGCGTCGCCACCCGTCACATCCAGCCGAAGGACTTCCTGCACCTGAGCCCCGAAGACACCCTGTTCGAACCGTGGGACCGCCGTGGGCAGGCCCGGGCCGACGCGATTGAAGACTGGACGCAATCTGGCGGCTATGGACAGACGACGCTCCGGTCTCTCACCCTGAAGGCGCAGCTCAAGCCGCCGAAGTCGTGAGGGCGTCACAAGCTGGGGCGCGTCGCACAACACCACCATCAAGACGGGGAAACACATGTTCAATCACATCATGGTCGGGACCAACGATATCGAGCGGTCCAAGGCCTTTTACGACGCCGTGCTGGCGACGCTGGGGGCCGGGCAGCCGATGGCCAATGCGGCGCCCACCGGGCACAAGCGGCTGTTCTACATCCACAACGGCTCGGTCTTCTGCGTCAGCGAGCCGATCAATGGCGAGCCGGCCACCTTCGGCAATGGCGGCACCATCGGCTTCAAGTGCGAGTCCCCAGATCAGGTGAAGACCTTCCACGACGTGGCCGTAGCCCACGGCGGGGTTTCCATCGAGGACCCGCCGGGCCTGCGCGAGGGCGACATGGGGTCCCTGCACCTGTCCTATGTGCGCGACCCCGACGGCAACAAGCTGTGTGCGCTGTACCGCCCGTAGGCTTCTAGACGCCCCTGGCCGCGCGCTTCAGGATGCGGCCAGGATGGCGGCGGCCAGGTCGCGGCCGGAGCGCCAGGCGGCCTCCACCCGGGCGCCGGCCAGCCAGTCGCCGCAGGCGCCGATGCGGGTCTCCGCCGACCACAGGGGCGCGCCGGCCTTGGCCGTGGTGCGGGCGTAGCGCCAGCGGTGGGCCTGGAGCGACAGGACTGCGGGCAGGGGCCGGCCTGTGGCCTCGGCGAGCGCCGCCAGCAGGGCCTGCGCCACCTGATCTGCCCCCGCCTCCAGATGCGTCCGGGACCAGTCGGGCGAGGCCTGCACCACCCAGGCCTCCGGCCCCGTTCGGCCGGGCTTGGCGCTGTTGCGGGCGGCCCAGGCGAGCGGGCCGTCCTGTAGCAGGACATCGGCGGTAAGGCTGAGAGGGCCTGCGAAGGCCGCCATCATGGTCCAGCAGGGGTCTGAGACGACCCCGCCAGCCCGCGCGGCCATGTCGGGGGCGACAGTGGCCAGCAGGACGGCGGCCTGTTCGCTGGGGGTGGCGACCACCACGGCCTGCGCGCTGAAGGGGGCGAACCCCTCCCCGCTCAGGCGCCAGGCCTCACCGCCCTGGGCGATCTCGTCCACCCGGGCCTGCCAGGTCACGTCCAGGCCCTCGGCCATGGCGCGGATGGGGGCGTTCATGCCGGGAACGCCCACCAGGGCCTCGGGGCCTGCGGCGGGCCAGGGGGCGGCGACGCCGGCCGCCTGCCAGGCCGCCGCGCGGGTGGCGAAGGCCGGATCCCGGACGGTGAAGAACTGCGCCCCGTGGTCGAAGCTCACCTGCCCCTGGGGCGTCTCGATCCTGCGAGTGGACATGCGACCGCCCGGCCCCCGGCCCTTGTCCAGCACCTGGACCGCGTGGCCGGCGTCGCTAAGCGCCTCTGCGCAGGAGAGGCCAGCCATGCCGGCGCCGATGATGGCGATCTTCATCTCTCTTGGTCCTTCATCAGCCGGCTTCGCGCAGGACGGCGGCGGGACGGCGCGACAGGGCCGCGAACGCCGCCAGCGCCCCGCCAAGCGCGCCCAGCGCCGTGGTGCCGCCGAGAATGCCTAAGATCACCGGCCAGTCGACGCTCCAGGTGGCGTTGAACACCTGGGTCACCACCGGCCAGGCGCCGGCTGCGCCGAGCGCCGCGCCCGCCAGCCCTGCGATCACGCCCACCAGGCCGTACTCCACCAGATAGGCGCTGACGATCTGGCTTCGGGTTCCGCCCAGAACCTTCAACGTCGCGGCCTCCCGGGCGCGGAACCGGGCACCCGCGGCGATGGCGCCGATCAGCACCAGGACGCCGGCCGCTCCGGCCACGGCCGCAGCCCCGCGGATGGCGAGCGCCAGGCGGTCGAAGAGGGTGGCGGCCTGTTCCAGCTGGTCGCGGATGCTGATGACATTGACGCCGGCGAAGTCGGCGGCGAGCGCTTGAGTCACCGCGGCCTCCTCGTCTCGGCTGGCCATGGCGATGGCCACGTGCCGGGGGTTTGCGCCCGCGATGGCGCCGGTGTTGAGGATGACGCCGAAATTGGCGCCGAAACCGCCCCAGTCCACCTCGCGCAGCACCGCGATCTGGGCGTCGATCTCCCGACCCAGGACCTGCAGGGTGATCATGTCGCCGACCTTGAGGCCTGCGCCCTTGGCGGCGTCCTGCTCGAAGGCCACCAGGGGCGGGCCGGCATATCCGGGCGTCCACCAGGCGCCGGCCGTGACCTTGGAGGTCTCCGGCGCCCCGTCGAGGACTGACATGGTCAGGTCCGAGTCAAACGCCCAGCGCTCCCCGCGGTCGATAGCCTCGATGTCCACCGGCTGGCCCTTCAGGCGGGTGATCCGGCCAGTGATGAGCGGCAGGCGGTTGTAGCGGTCCATCCCGGGATCGTTCAGGGCACGGTCGATCACCGCGTCAAAGGCCGCGACCCGCTCGCCGGGGATCTCGGTGAAGACCAGGGACGGGGCGGTGCGCGGCGCCACCACGCTGACCTGGGCCAGCAGGCTCGACTGGATCAGGACGATGGCCGAGAGGAGCGCGACGCCCAGGCCGATGGCGGGCGTCGCCGTACGGGCGGCCGAGCGCGGACCGGCCAGGTTGGCGAGACCCAGGCGCACCGAACCTCGGGCGAACCGGCGCACCCGCCCGGCTCCCCAGGCTGCGGCCAGACCCAGCAGGCTAAGCGCGAGGAAGGCGCCGGCCGCGCCACCGATCAGACCTGCGGCGGCCCAGCGGCTGGGGGCGGTGAGGATGGCCAGGCCCGCGAGGCCGAGCGCCGCGGCCACCGCAAGCGCCGTCTCCAGGCTGAGCGTCGGGCGGCCCGACATCTCCTTGCGGAACAGGGACGAGGGCGGCGTGGTCCGGGCTCTGGCCAGCGGCCAAAGCGAGAAGGCGGCCGCGGCCAGCACGCCGAAGGCTGCGGCGCGGACCAGGGGCTCGGGATAGACGGCGAACAGCGCCGGCACCGGCAGTTGCTCGGCCGCCAAAGCCCCGATGATCAGCGGCGTCACCGCGCCGATGGCCAGGCCAATGCCCACCCCCAGCAAGGCGAGCACGCCGATCTGGATCAGATAGATGTCGCGGATCAGCACGCCTGACGCCCCCAGGGCCTTCAGGGTGGCGATGGAGGCCTTGCGGCCCTCCAGATAGGACGACACCGCGCCGCCCACGCCTAAGCCGCCGGCCACCAGTGAGGCGAGGCCGATGAAGCCCAGAAAGTACTCCAGCTGATCGATCAGCCGGCCGGCGCCGGCGGCGGCCTCCGAGCGGTCGCGGGCCTCGAACACCGCGTCGGGGAAGGTCTCGCGGACCTCTTCGATCACCGCCTTGGGGGCGGCCTCGGGGGGCAACAGGACCCGCACCGCCTCGCCAAACAGTCCCCCGGCGCCCAGCAGGCCTGCGGCCTCGACCGTGGTCACATCGGTCAGAACCCGGGGACCCAGCGCAAAGCCTCGGCCGATCCGGTCAGGCTCGGAGATCAGCACCGCCCCGACCCGAAGGTTGCGGCCGCCGACGGCGAAGGTTTCGCCCAGCGCCAGGTCGAGCCGGTCGAGCAGGGCCTGCTCCACCGCAGCGCCGGGTACGCCGCCTGCGGGGGCAAGCGCAGCGGCGAGGCTGGCCGCGCCCTCCAGCTGAAGCGCCCCCACCAGGGGATAGGTGTCGGCCACCCCGCGCACGTCCACCAGCCGGCGCGCGCCGGTCGGGGTCTCCGCCATCGCATTGGCGCGCACGGAATAGGCGCTGGGACCCAGGGCCTCGAACACCGCCCGCTCTTGTGGGGTGAAGCGGCGCTGGTCGATGCTGAACACCACATCGCCGCCGAGGATTTCCCGGGCCTGACTGGCCAGGCCCTGGCGGAAGGCCTCGGCCGTGGAGCCGGCCGCGGCGATGGCCGCGACGCCGAGCGCGAGGCAGGCCAGGAAGATGCGGAATCCCGCAATCCCGCTTCTCAGCTCGCGCCCGGCGAACCGCAGGGCGAGCCTCATGCGGCGGCCTCAGGCTGGACCGAAACGATCAGGCCATCAGCCATGCGCACGATGCGGTCGGCGCGGGCGGCCAAGGCCTCGTCATGGGTGACCAGGACGAGCGCCGCGCCAGCTTGGGCCAGCAGATCGAACATCAGGTCGGCCACCATGGCGCCATTGGCGCCGTCCAGATTGCCGGTGGGTTCGTCGGCGAAGAGCAGTTGCGGCTGGACGGTGAGGGCGCGAGCCAGCGCCACCCGCTGCTGCTCGCCGCCCGACAACTGGTGCGGATAGTGGGTGAGCCGGGCGCCCAGGCCGACCCTGTCCAGCCAGGCCTCGGCCTCAGTCATGGCGTCGGCGCGCCCGGCCAGCTCCAGGGGGGCGGCGACATTCTCCCGCGCGGTCATGTTGGGCAGCAGGTGGAAGCTCTGGAAGACCAGCCCCACCCGGCCGCGACGCAGGCGGGCGCGGCCGTCCTCGTCCAGGGCGCCGAGGTCCTGGCCAAACAGCCGCACCGTCCCGCTGGTGGGCGTCTCCAGCCCCGCGGCCACCGAGATCAGGGACGACTTGCCTGAGCCTGAGGGACCGATGATGGCCACCGTCTCGCCGGCCGACACGGTCAGATCAACGCCGCGCAGGATGTTCACCGAGCCGGCCACCGACGGCAGGCTAAGCGTCAGGGCCGACAGGCTAAGCGGCGGCGCGGCGGGCGGAGATTCGGTCATGGGGCTCCCGAGGGCGGGTTCGGGCGTTTCATGCCCGCCCGGCCGACCTATATGGGGAAGCACAGCCATGATCGCACCCCAATCCTTGCTCTCCCGCCGCACCCTTCTGCTCAGCGCCCTGGCCCTGGGCGCCAGCGCCTGCAGCCGGGAGGCTGACGCCCCGGCTTCAGCGCCCGCCGACGAGGGAGAAGCCGCGCCGCAGCCGCAGGCCGCCGCCGACCTGCCGGTGGTCGCCCTGCTGGGAGACTCCATCACCGCTGGCTACGGCCTGCCGGCGAAGGACGCCCTGCCCGCCCAGCTGGAGGCGGCCCTGGCGGCGGCCGGAACGCCCGCGCGGGTGCGGGCCGCCGGCGTGTCCGGCGACACCACGGCAGGCGCGCTCGCCCGCGTGGACTTCAGTATCCAGGACGACGCCGACCTTTGCGTCGTGGCCCTGGGCGGCAACGACCTGCTCCAGGGGATCGAGCCGGCGACCATGCGGGCCAATCTGGTGGGGATCATCACCCGGCTGAAGGCCCGCAACATCCCGGTGCTGCTGGCCGGCATGCAGGCGCCGCCAAGCTACGGCGCCTACGCCACCGACTTCGCCGCGGTGTTCGAAGGCATAGCCGGCGACCACGACCTCCCCCTCTATCCCTTCCTGCTGGACGGCGTCGCCCTGGACCCCGCCCTGAACCAGGACGACGGCATCCACCCCAATGCGGCCGGCGTGAAAGTCATCGCCCAGCGTTTGGCCCCCGCGGTTGCAGGCGCCCTAGCGGGGGATTAGGGGTCGGCGCGAGTTCCTTTTTTGTTCTTTTCACCGCGGCCGCGCTGTGCGAAGCTGGTGAAACAAGTGCGAAGTCAGCGGAAGTCGGGGAGCGCGCACGGTGAAGATCAGGCCGTTTGCAGAGTTCGAAACGGAACTGCCCTATGACGGCGTCGAGGGCGACGAGTCCGTTGATTTCGAAGAGATTGTGCCGGCTGGCCAGAATATTGCCGAAGCCTGGGCTGTAATCCTGAGGCCGCTCGGATATGAGGTCTCGGAGCCTATTCAGGACGACCATGGTTGGTGGCTGCATGTCAGGGACGGCCGATATAAGTATGAGCTCTTTATCGCCCGCGTCTTTGAGAATGAATGCCATCTCCACGCCAAGGAGGCGTTCGGACTTTTTAGAAGCAAGAGTTTCCCATCATTTTTGGCGCAACTGAACTCGGCGTTGAACGCCGATCCTCGCTTCAGGAATATTGGTTGGTCCGGCTCCCTCAACGACAAAACCACAACGGATACGCCCATTGTGGAATGAGCGGCCGGTCCAGCGGCCCCGCTTGCCAAGGCGCCGATCGGCCGCCCTACTGTCTCCATGAGCGAAGACAGCATCCGAGACCGTTCCCGCCGCACCCTTGAGCGCGCTCAGGCCCGCTATGAGGCCGATCCCTCCCTGGCCGCCACCGTCTGGTATGGGCGGGTGCTGGGGTTCCGCTACCGGATCGAAGAGGCCATCGCGGTGTTCAGCGAGGGCCTGGAGCGGTTTCCGGATTCCTTCGAACTGCTGCGCCAGCGGGGCCATCGCTATCTGTCGACCCGGCGGTTCGCCGAGGGCAAGGCCGACCTGGCCCGGGCCGCTGAGCTGATCGAGGGCATGGCCGAGTGGATCGAGCCCGACGGCCAAGACAACGAACTGCCTGTGCCGCCCACCAGCATCCAGTTCAACACCTGGTACCACCTGGCGCTCGCCCACTATCTACTGCGCGAATGGGACGAGGCCGAGGCCGCCTATCGCCAGTGCCTCAAGTGGGTGCGCGAGGATGACTATGACGGGCTGACCGCCTGCAATGACTGGCTCTACATGACCCTGCGCCGCAAGGGCGACGAGGCGGCCGCCGAGGCGGTGCTGGCCGCCATTCCCGAGGGCCTGGCCGACGAGGCCTTCGTCGAGGGGCCGTCCTATTATCGTCGCCTGCGGATGTATCGCGGGGAGTTGGCGCCGGGCGACCTGCTGAGCCCCGACAAGGGCTCGCAGGTGATCCATGACGTGGAGACCATCTACGCCACCCAGGGCTACGGGGTCGGCAATTGGTATCTCTACAACGGCGAGACTGAGCGCGCCCGGGCGGTGTTCGACCAGATCCTGCAGGGCCGCAGCCGCTACGCCTTCGGCTACATCGCCGCCGAGCTTGACCTGCGCGAGATGGCGGGCGGGTGAGGCCTGCGCCAGGACGGGCCAGCCCTGTCGGCTCTGACCCGCACTCCTAAGCCAGGGGGATCAGCTTGGTTCGAATGAAGTCGACTCGGCCCAAGAGGTTTTCCGCGAGTTCAGCGGTCGGAACGACGGGAATGGGGTAGCTCTCCGAGAGGTCGCGGCCGGCGAGAACATTGTCCGCCCAATCCTGCGCGATTGCGCAGTACAATTGGAGGGCCAGAGCCGGCGTCGGCGTATCATCCGTTTCGAAGTGCATCGACGGCAGATTGCCGACCACGACCCAGCGCTCGGCGTCTTCGGGTCTGGCGCCCGGTTCGCGCCGGGCGAGGAAGAGGGCGAGAACAGGCGCGAGGCCGAAGGCGAGAACCAGGTCCGCAATAGGCGGATTCCAACTGTAGGTGTGCAGATAGCGCCAGGCCTCCGCTCGGAGCACCTCAAGCTCGCGGCGCTCCTCCTCGCTCTCATAGTCGAGGTTCTTCCCCGTGGGGAACGCGCGGGTGTCGACCAACTGGCTCATGCGAAAAAGCTATCGCGCCGCCAAGCCTCGTCAAGAACAAAAACGAAACACGTCGCAGCCGCCAGGCCGCCATTGCACCGCGCTCACGCCCCATCAGCGGGCAGGCCCCGCCATGGCAGGTTGGCGGTGAGAGAGGGATTCGAACCCTCGATAGAGTTTCCCCTATACACGCGTTCCAGGCGTGCGCCTTCAACCACTCGGCCACCTCACCACACCGGTCGGGGGCGGGCCCCCGGCGGAAGGGGGTCTATATAGCGAGGTGGGCGCCCGGGGCAAGCGGCCCTGTTCGTCGCGTGGTCGGCGTCCTATCTGTAGGGCCAGATCCATCCCTATCCGTCCGAGGTCGCCATGTTGTTCCGCAAGCCCGCTGAGATGCCGACGGCGCAGAGCGCCCTGCCTGGCCGCGCCCAGCCGATCCCCACCGCCAAGACCCATTTCGTCAACGGCCAGCCCCTGCAAGGTCCCTATCCCGAAGGGTCGGAGACCGCCGTCTTCGCCATGGGCTGTTTCTGGGGGGTCGAGCGCCTGTTCTGGCAGATCCCCGGCGTGCATGTGACGGCGGTCGGCTATGTGAACGGCTTCACCCCCAACGCGACGTATGAAGAGGTGTGCAGCGGCCGCACGGGCCATACCGAGGCGGTGCTGGTGGTCTACGATCCCCGTGTGGTGACCTATGAGCAGTTGCTGAAGGTGTTCTGGGAAGGCCACGATCCGACCCAGGGCATGCGCCAGGGGGGCGATGTGGGCACCCAGTACCGCTCAGGCGTCTATGTGGCCAATGAGGCTCAAGGCGCCGCGGCGGCCGCCAGCAAGGGCGTTTACCAGCAGGCCCTGTCGGCCAAGGCCCTGGGACCGATCACCAGCGAGATCGTCGAGGCTGGCCCCTTCTATTTCGCCGAGGACTATCACCAGCAATACCTGGCCAAGAACCCCGGCGGCTATTGCGGCATCGGCGGCACGGGCGTGACCTGCCCCATCGGGACCGGCGTCGAGGCGTGAGCCCGCAGGCGACTCTGGCGCTGAGCCTGCCGGCGACGACCCACAGCGTCCAGTGGGGCGGCGAACATGTGTTCAAGGTCGGCGGAAAGATGTTCGCCGTCCTGGGATCGGGAGGCGGCCTATCGTTCAAGGCGTCGGACATCGCCTTTGAGGCGCTGATCGAGAGCGGTCGGGCAAGGCCGGCGCCCTATCTGGCCCGAGCCAAATGGGTCAGGTTCGACGATCTGACGGCGCTGGACCCGGATGAGACCACGGCCTGGTTGTCAGCCGCCCATGGCCTGGTGGCCGCCAGGCTCACGCGAGCGCAAAAACGCGAGCATGGGCTGACCTAAGCTTGGCCATTTGAGCTGCATAGGGCTGCTCGAATCTGATTGGCTCGGCAGGGCGGAGCAATGGTTTGGTGGAAAAGCCTCCAGGATGACCGGTCCCAACCCACCTGCGGAATGGAAGCCGCCCTGGCCCTGGTGGCTGAATCTCTCCTGGCTGGGAGTCTTGGTCGCGCCCTGGGTCCGGTTGCTGATCCGCCTTGTTGTCGGCGCGTTTCTGATCTGGGGGGTCTGGGACAACATAATCGACCCCTTCCAGATGTCGGCCTTCGCCGCCTTTCTGGATGAGAACGGCTTCATCTGGCCAGGACTGATGGCGCACCTTGCGGTCTACGCCCAACTGGCCTGTGGGCTGGCCTTTATCGTCGGCATGTTGGTCCGCTGGGCAGGTCTGATCTGCGCCATCATCTTCACTGTGGCGGTGGTCTTCGTGGAGGCCAAGCACGGCGTTCGGGCCGCCATGCCCGCGACCCTGCTGGCGCTCATCGGCCTCGACATGCTGGCCCGGGGGCCAGGACCGTTCAACCTGCGGGCGCTGCTCGTCCGTCGCTGACCCGCGGGTCAGGGGACAGAGGTCTCTTCCACGGGGGGCGTCGGTTGGACGGGCGGTGCGACCGCTGGCGCAGCCTCCAGAGCTTCGCGGATCTCGGCGAGGGCGCGGGCGGCGGCGGAATTTCTTTGCCGCCAGATGAGAAGCGCCACCGCACTCAGGGTGGCGATGATGAAGGCCGTGGAGCCGAAAATCCAGCTGGCGGCGGCCAGGGCGAAATAGTAGCCGCGGACCCCGGCGTTGAAGGCCGAAAGGGCGGGATTGAGCAGACGGCCCGCCGCCGCCCCATAAACCTTCGCCATGCCGGCGGCCTCGTCCGGAGCCGCCCCAATCACCGCAATGGTGTAGTTGAGCTGGCGGATCGCCCAGATGAAATCCAGCAGACCTCGGGCCAAGGTGACCAATACCAGGGCCACCTGAACCTCGAACAGGAGGCGGGTCGAGGTTTCAATGACGATCAGGCTGGAGGCGCTGCGGAACGCCGACTCGCCGCCAAACAACACCCCTGAGGCGCCCGCGATCAGGATCAGATTGGAGGAGGCGAAGAAGGATGCGGAATTGATGGTGTGGCCCATCAACTGGCTGTCCATCAGCCGGCTCTCGCGCCGGGCCATATTGCCCATCCAGGCGCTGCGGATCACAGCCATGTCGAGATTGATCATGTGCCGCCGCCCCAGCGCCGCCTTGACCAGGGGCTCATAGGCCAGCCAAGCCACCGCAAAGATGACCAAGGCGACCGTGTCGAGGGTGGAAAGCTGCAATCCAAGCATCTGGACGCCTAGCCCACCACAGGGGCAAGAGCTCGGGCGCAGGGCGGCCGGAAACGCCGACTCCCGATCAAGACCGGCGACGCCGCAACCAAGTCCACGTTCATCGTCGCCATCCTGCCCGCGCCCTGGGGTTCAACCGCCTGCAGGATGCTAAGGAGGCCCGAGCGTCAGCGGAAGCCCTGTTAGGAGCCGCCGCTGACGCCGAGAGCCCGACGACTAGATTCGGCCCAGCAGGACCAGGATCAGCACGACCACCAGGACGAGGCCCAGACCGCCTGAGGGGAAATAGCCCCAGCTGCGGCTATGGCCCCAGGTCGGCAGCGAGCCCACCAAGGCGATAATCAGGATAATCAGAAGAATTGTGCCAAGCGTCATATGGGTGTTCCCGCCTCAAGAGCGCACCCCAGCGGGCGCTCGCGAGAGAAGAAACGGCGCCCCGTGGCCAAGGTTCCAAGCGTGCGTTGTCGCGGGTCGCCGCTCGACCCCGAGGGCGCGCCTAAACCTAGTCGGCGGCGTCGGCCGTATGCATCGCCGCGTCCCGCTCCTTCACCCCCAGGGCGTAGAGCGCGCCGATGAAGGCGCCCTTTATTCTGGGCAACAGGATCAGTGTGGCGCCCGCCAGGGGGAGCAGGGTGACGGCCAGGACCAATGCGACCGGCGCCTGCCAGATGAAGGGGAAGAGGAGCAGGGGCGCGATGACCAGATGGCCAACGATCAGAATGGTGAAATAGGCCGGCCCATCATCGGCTGGGTACTGGGCCAGGTCATGACCACAGACCGGGCATTGCGGCTCAACCTTCAAATAGCGCCAGAAGAGCTTCCCATCGCCGCAGGCCGGACAACGCCCCTTGAGTCCCCGGTTGAGCGCGGCGAGGAAGCTGGGGCGTGGGGGCTTGTCCATGACCCCCATATGCGACCGCATCTGGCGAGAATAAAGGGCGACGCGGCCGCCACGGACGCTTTTCTGCCCGCCGCCCAAAACGGCCCTAGCGACGGACCTCCTCGGCGGTGTTCTTCACCGCCGTTCCGGCCGCCTGCATATCACGCCCGACACCGGCAACCGTATTGCAGGCCGACACCAGCAGCGCCGCCGCCGCCGCGGCTATGACAAGGACTTTGCTCATCTCTAGATCGGGCTCCATCACGCCAGACCCCCTGGCCTGACATCGGCCCGATCTAATCCGGGCCTTCAGCGGTGATCAATGGGCTTGAAAGCGTCAGGCCGCGCTCTCGTCGACCACATCGGCGTCCGGCGCATTCTTCTTGATCGACTCAATCATCTTCTTGGCGCTGGCCTTGGCCGAATAGCCCTCTGAGGAGAACATGATCTCCCCATTGGAGGCGCGGAACCGCACCCGAAACTCGCCCGCCTTGTCTTTGAAGATCTCGAACCTGTAGGCCATCTCGTCCTCCCGAGCGCATCTTCTGTGGCGTCTAAAGCCAAGCTTGCCGCGCATCGCCTCGGGGCGCAACCACCCTGGACGAATGGCCCAGGGGCGCCATTGTTGGGGATCAGCGGACGCCGATCTGGGGGCCGGCCCTCCGCAGCTCAGACAAGCCCCCTGGGAGACGCCCGTGCCTGAGCTTGTCCACCTGCCAGCTGACGCGCCCTCGACCGCCCTGGCCGAGGTCCTTGATCGCGATGGCGCCCTTATCCTGGATGACGCCCTCAGTCCCGCAGCGGTGGCCGAGATGGTCGCCGAGCTCTCGCCCTATGTGGCGGCCACCCCAGAGGGCCGCGACGGATTCACCGGGGTCCGGACCACCCGCACCGGCGCCCTGGTCGCCCGGTCGCCCGCGGTGCGCCATGCAGTGAGCGACCCCCGTATCGCCCGTATGTGCGAACACCTGCTGAAGCCCAACTGCGAGCGCTGGCAACTGCATCTGAGCCAGCTGATCCGGATCATGCCAGGCCAAGGCGCCCAGCCCATCCACCGGGACCGCTGGGCCTGGGGCGCGCACCTGAAGGGGATCGAGCCGCAACTGAACACCATCTGGGCCCTGACCGACTTCACGCGGGAAAACGGCGCGACCCAGGTGGTCCCCGGCTCCAGCGCATGGCCCGATGACCGCAAGGCGCAGCCCCATGAGATCACCCAGGCGGTGATGAAGGCTGGATCGGTGCTGATCTATACGGGCAGCGTCTTTCATGGGGGCGGCGCCAACCGAAGCGATCAGGACCGTTGGGGCCTGAACCTGACCTATGCCCTGGGCTGGCTGCGGCAGGAGGAGAACCAGTATCTGGCCTGTCCGCCGGAGATCGCCCGCACCCTGTCGCCCGAGCTGCAGGACCTCCTGGGCTACGCCCTGGGGGGCTATGCCCTGGGCTACTACACCCCGCCCCTGCCCCCCGGAGAAGGGCCAGAGTTGGTTCCTCCGAGCTTCGCCCTGCGGGGCGAGGCCGAGGGCGCGGTCTTTGGCTCAGCCCAGGACCTGGCGGCCATCGGCGCCCAGGTTCGGGGCGGTTGAGGGACGGCGGAACGCCCCGGGCTCCGGCGCCGTTCGGCTGGGACAGTTGTCCCCATCCCAAGGAGCCCGCCCGTGGCCGATCTCGCCAAACTCGAAGCCAAGTTCTGGAAGGCCCTGAAGTCCGACCGCACCCTGATGCTCGGCCTCACCGATGTCGAGGAGGGCCACAGCCAGCCCATGACCGCCCAGATCGAGGGGGATGAGGGCGGTCCCATCTGGATCTTCAGCGCCAAGGGCGTGGACCTGGTTCAGGCCATGGGCGCCGGTCACCGGGCCATGGCGCACTTCGCCTCCAAGGATCACGAGCTGTTCGCCACCATTCACGGCCGGCTCGTTCCCGAGAACGATCGCGATACGATCGAGCGGTTGTGGAACCCCTTCGTGGCCGCCTGGTACGAAGGCGGCAAGGACGATCCCAAGCTGCAGCTGCTACGTTTCGAGCCGGAGCGGGCGCAAATCTGGCTCAACGAGCACAGCCTGTTCGCCGGGGTGAAGGTGCTGATGGGCCGCGATCCCAAGCAGGACTATGCCGACAAGGTGGGCGAGGTCCGCCTGAGTTAGGGCTTCAACTGCGGTCCCTGGCGCGCGGTCAGGGGCCGCAGGTCCACAGGCCCTGGAAGAGGCGGCTCGCGCCGTCGGCCCGCTGATAGGTCAAGGCGCCGGGCCTCGGCGGCGACTCGCCGCCGCCCTGAGCCGGTCCGGTGACCTCCACCAGCACGGTCTTCCCGCGGCCGGCGAAGTTCGCCCCATCCAGCATGGCGTCATAGCCGCCCGGAGCGGCGATCCGCTCCACATAGCCCGACACCTTCACGACGCCCACGGCCGGCTCGCCCGAAGCGACGTCGCCACGGGCGAGCAGCAGAAGCTGGTCGTCAGCGCCAGAAAAGCTGCAGGCCAGTTCGCCAGGCAGGGTCTCAGCGCTCAGATCCTCAGCCGTGAGGGCCTGGAGATCAATGGCTGATCCATCGCCGCCCACGGTCTCGGCGTCAGGGCCTGGAGGCGCGGCCGTCGCCGGCGCCTCGGCCGGCGATGGGGTCAGCGTAGGCGTGGCCTCTTCGGCGCCTGGCGAGCAGGCCGCCAGGGCGAGGACCACGGCGAAGGGTGAAAAGCGGATGGCGGGTCTGAACCAGATCATGAGGCGACAAGACCACGCCTGAGAATTGGTTCCCAGACCTGTCGCTCCGGCCGGGCGATTGCACGTTGCGCCTGTTTCCGGGCAAGCTTCGCCAGGCGACGGCGCAAGACCGTCCCAGGGAGGATACGACATGCGCCGCAAGCCCAACTTCATCGTCATCCTGGCCGACGACCTTGGCTATGGGGATATCGGCTGCGACGGCGGGACCCTGATCCGGACGCCGCAGCTCGACCGGATGGCCGCCGAAGGCGTGCGGCTGACCGACTTCTACGCCTCGGCCAATGTCTGCACCCCGTCCCGGGCGGGCCTGCTCACCGGCGGCTACGCCATCCGCCACGGCCTGGCCCGGGAGGTGATCCAGCCGGCCGACACCAACGGCCTGCCGCCCGAAGCGCCGACCATTCCGCGGCTGCTGAAGCCCGACTACGCCACCGCCCTGATCGGCAAGTGGCACCTGGGCCACGTCTCGCCCCACTGGCCGCCACAACGGTTCGGCTTCGACCGCTTCATGGGCCTGCCCTACAGCCACGATATGCGCCCGCTCACCCTCTATGACGGGGCGGGCGAGGCGCCGATGAGCGAGTCCAAGGCCGACTTCGCCAAGCTGACCGAGCACTTCTTCGACGAGACGACCGCCTTCGTCGAAGCCCATCGAGACGAGCCCTTCTTCATCCTGCTGGCGCTGACGGCCCCGCATGTGCCCCTGCGCCCCAATCCCGATGACCCGATGGGCTCTGCGGCCGGCGACTATGGCGAGGTGGTGGAAGAGGTGGACGCCCAGGTGGGCCGCCTGCTGCGCCGGCTGGAGGCCATGGGGCTGGCCGAGGACACGATGGTGGTCTTCACCTCCGACAACGGCCCGTGGTTCGAGGGCTCCACCGGTCCGTTCCGCGATCGCAAGGGCGGCGCGGCCTGGGAGGGCGGCTACCGTGTGCCCTTCATCGCCTGGCGGCCCGGGACGATTCCCGCCGGAACGGTCTCAGACGCCCTGGCCAGCAACCTTGATTTGCTGCCGACCATCGCCGCCATGGCGGGGCTGGAGTCGCCGACCGAGGGGATCGACGGCGCCGACCTCTCGGGCGTGCTGACCCGCGGCGAGTCCTCGCCGCACGATCAGGTGATCCTGTTCGACAACCTGCATGTGGCGGCCGTGCGCACGCCCCGTTGGAAATATGTGGTGCGGTCCTACTACCGGACCATGGACATCCCGCTCGATCAGCACCGCTACCCGCTGCTGTTCGACCTCACCACCGATCCGGGCGAGACCTATTCCCTGCTCTCACGCCATCCCGACGTCGCCGAGGACATGGCCCGCCGCGTCGCCGAAGCCCGCGCCAAATACGCGCCCTTTGCAGAGGCGAGGCCGCCGGCGAAAGCGCCGGAGAGCGCGGAGACGTGGAAGGACTGACCGGCTAGTCCGCGTCCATCTTCAGGGCGGCGATGAAGGCTTCCTGCGGAATCTCGACCTTGCCGAACTGGCGCATGCGCTTCTTGCCGGCCTTCTGCTTGTCCAGCAGCTTGCGCTTGCGGCTGGCGTCGCCGCCATAGCACTTGGCCGTCACGTCCTTGCGCAGGGCGCGGATGGTCTCGCGGGCGACGATGCGGCCGCCGATGGCCGCCTGGATCGGGATCTGGAACTGGTGCGGCGGGATCAGGTCCTTCATCCGCTCCACCATGGCCCGGCCGCGCATCTCGGCGCGGTTGCGGTGGACCAGCATGGAGAGCGCGTCCACCGGCTCGGCATTGACCAGGATCGACATCTTCACCAGGTCGCCGACCCGGTACTCCTCGATGGCGTAGTCGAAGGAGGCATAGCCCTTGGAGATGGATTTCAGCCGGTCGTAGAAGTCGAACACCACCTCGTTCAGGGGCAGGTCGTAGACCACGAGCGCCCGGGAGCCCACATAGGACAGCTCCCGCTGCTCGCCGCGGCGATCCTGGCAGAGCTTGATGATCGAGCCCAGGTGCTCGTCGGGCGTCAGGATCGTGGCCTTGATCCAGGGCTCGGCGATGGTGTCGATGCGCACCGGATCGGGCAGGTCGGCGGGGTTATGGAGCTCCATCTCCTCGCCATTGGTCAGCTGCACCCGATAGACCACGCTGGGCGCGGTGGCGATCAGGTCGAGGTCGAACTCGCGGGAGAGCCGCTCCTGGATGATCTCCAGATGCAGCAGGCCCAGGAACCCGCAGCGGAAGCCGAAGCCCAGGGCCGCGCTGGTCTCCATCTCATAGGAGAAGCTGGCGTCGTTCAGGCGCAGGCGGCCGATGGCCGCGCGCAGGTCCTCGAAGTCGTTAGCGTCCACCGGGAAGAGGCCGCAGAACACCACCGGCTGGGCCTCGCGGAAGCCGGTCAGGGCCTGGGCCGTGGGGCGCTTTTCATCGGTGATGGTGTCGCCGACGGCCGCGTCGGCGACCTCCTTGATCTGGGCGGTGATGAAGCCGATCTCGCCGGGGCCAAGCTCCTCGGTCTCGGTCTGTTTGGGCAGGAAGACGCCCAACCGGTCCACCTGATAGGTGGAGCCGTTCTGCATCATCTTCACCCTCTGGCCGGCCTTCAGCGTGCCGTCGATGACCCGCACCAGCACGATGACGCCGAGATAGGCGTCGTACCAGGCGTCCACCAGCAGCGCCTTCAGCGGCGCGGCCGGGTCGCCCTTGGGCGCCGGCAGGCGGGTGACGATGGCCTCCAGCAGGTCACCGATGCCGGCCCCGGTCTTGGCCGAGCAGAGAATGGCCTCGCTGGCGTCGATGCCGATGACGTCCTCGATCTGCTCGCGCACCCGCTCGGGCTCGGCGGCGGGCAGGTCGATCGTGTTGAGGACCGGCACGATCTCGTGGTTGTTGTCGATAGCCTGATAGACATTGGCCAGGGTCTGGGCCTCGACGCCCTGACTTGAGTCCACCACCAGGATGGAGCCTTCACAGGCCGCCAGCGAGCGGCTGACCTCATAGGCGAAGTCCACATGGCCAGGGGTGTCCATCAGGTTCAGGACATAGGTCTCCCCGTCCTTGGCCTTGTAATTCAGACGCACGGTCTGGGCCTTGATGGTGATGCCCCGCTCGCGCTCGATCTCCATGGAGTCGAGCACCTGTTCCTTCATCTCACGCTGGGTGAGGCCGCCGGTCTCCTGGATGAGCCGGTCGGACAGGGTGGATTTGCCGTGGTCGATGTGAGCCACGATGGAAAAGTTGCGGATGCGCGAGAGCGGGGTCGACATGCGACGGGCTCTAGCACACCTGTGAAATTCCGCGAGGGGGTCGAAGGGTCTCAGGCGCCCATGCCGATGGTCTGGGGCCTGACGCTGACCTTGGCCACCACATGCGCCTGATAGGCCGGGCGCGCGCAGAGCCGCCTGTACCAGGCTTCCAGCGCCGGCAGGTCTGGACGCTCCAGGGCGTCGGGAATGCGGAACCAGCGATGGACGATGACGCCCAGGGCGAGGTCGGCGACGCTGAACTGGTCGCCCATGACGAAGGTCTGGTCCTTCAGCTGGACGTCGAGGACCGCGAAGGTCTCCGCCGCCGTGGCGATGGTTTTGGCCAGTTCGGCGGGGTCAGGGGTCTGGCGGCGGTAGGCGGTGCGCACCGGACCGATCATGCGACCCAGGGCGGCGGACCAGTCCATCCAGGCCTCCGCCTGCCAGCGCGCCGTCTCGCCGGCGGGCCAAAGCCCCGCCTCGGGGCAGGTGGTGGCCAGCCAGCGGATGATGGCGCCCGACTCCCACAGGCTGAAGCCGTCCTCGCGGGTGATCGCCGGAATGCGCCCGTGCGGGCTGAGCGCGCGGTAGGCCGGGTCA
>NZ_JAUSBZ010000093.1 GCF_030651755.1 Phenylobacterium sp.
GACATGAACCGATAGGCGGCCTCGCGCCGGCGCCGCTGGTCGCCGGCCCCGGTCTCCGCATCGGCCTTGCGCGCCTGCTCCACCAGCCGCCGCAGGGTCACAGAGGCGCCGCCCGGCTGCTGGGCCAGCCAGTCCCAGTGCCGGGGCAGGAGGGTGACTTCGCGCGCCACCACCCCCAGCTTCGGCCGCCCCCGCCGGGCGGGCTCGGGCTCAGGCGCTGGGCCAGCCTCCGGGGCCGGCGGGTCCGCCCGACCCTCCAGGTCGGTCAGCCGCCCGGTGGCGAGATCAAAGGCCAGCAGCGGCCCGTCCGCCCCGGCGGCGCGGGCCTCTGCCGCGGCGGCCAGGACCTCATTCAGCGGCCCCTGGGCGATCCGCCGTTCGGCGCGGAACAGGACAAGGCCCAGGGGAAAGTCGGCGGCGGCGTCGGTCATCTATTTACCCGGATAAAATGATCTGACATTTATACCCGGGTGAATAGGAGCTGTCATGACCTCTTCGACCCGCAAGGCGCAGATCGCCGCCTATAAGGAGCGCCCGACCATCGCCGGCGTCTTCGCCGTCATCTGCGAGGCCACCGGCCAGGTCTGGGTCGGCCAGAGCCGCCACATCGACACCCAACAGAACGGCCTCTGGTTCGCCCTCAAACAGGGCTCCAGCCCCTACCGCCCCCTCCAGGCCGCCTGGACGGCCCACGGCGCAGGCGCCTTCCGCTTCGAAATCCTCGACCGCCTGCCGGAAGACTACTCCGACCTCCGCCGCAAGGACGAACTGACGAAGCGCGCGGCCCTGTGGCGGGCGCGGCTGGAGGCGGAGGGGTTGTAGGGGAGGCTGGGAAGTCCGCTGGGTGGCAAGCCGCAGTCATCCACGACCGGCCGGTCTGCGCATCTTGACGTGGCGGCTGGAAATCTAGCCCCGAACGAGGATTATCTGGTGAGGCTGTTGCGAGTTATTGAGCCGAACCCAAACCTATAACCTTGTTGTCCAAGGCGCGATCGGACGTCGCCGCGTGTACTCTGCCCACGGTTCGATCTCGAGGATCAGGCGGTATTTTTCGCGAAGCCGTTCGAACATCAGCCGCTCACGCTTCTCGGGTTGCCCACTTGGAACATTGGGGGAGGCCAGATAGCGGCCCAAGAGGCCAAGGATAAAATCAGGCGCGCTGATGCACGTATCCGGCTTCCCGACGAAGTGGACAACGATGGATCGCGGATGGCGATTGTTCTCCGCCTTCAAGCCCCCCTGGACCGCTTGAATGGCACCGCGAATGCTCGCCTGCGAGACCTTCGGGTTCTGTTCTATGATGAAGATGGCGAACTGGCTCTCCGCCGCCATCAGCCGGCGCTTCAAGACGGCCCCGAGTAGCCGAAGATAAGTTTCTTCGTAGTGTCTAGGGTCGCGTAGCGGCGCCATGACCACATAGGCCTCGAATGGCAAGGCCCGCAGACGCTCGACGTAGGCGAGTTTCACATCTTCCGTCGCATCGGTGAAGTGAAGGCCGCGCTTGATCATCGCGCCCCTGTCGCCGTCAGCAAAGGGATCCGCAAGGGTGTCCTCGAGTATGTCGCGCGCCGCCGAGATCATGCGGTTCTGGTATTGGCTCACCGACATTCCAATGGCAAGGACAGGCCCGCCTGGCGCCGTTCTGTACTCCGCTTCATCGATACAGATGTAGAACGGTGTCGAATTCTGACGTCGCGGCGAATAGCTGGGCCGCGCCCCCGCGGCCTGCAGAATTGACGTCCACCGCGGCTTGATGCGCGCAGAGAGGCGTGGCTCGTGATGAGCGACGAATTTCACGAGCCCGTCGAGCCGGTTAGTGTCCCGTGACGTGACCCCCTGAAACTCAGCCAGAAATAGCTAGAGTCCGCCCCATGGAAGGACGGACGAATGAAGCGATCAAGGTTCACGGAAGAGCAGATCATTGGGATCCTGCGGGAGCAGGAGGCGGGCGTGCCGGTGGC